>CAYSXI010000076.1:0-10780 GCA_964434955.1 uncultured Pirellulaceae bacterium | reverse complement strand
GGAAATTTCGAATCAGCTAGAGCTTTTGACGGGACTCCCTGCCAGCGAGACTGATTTTGTCGCTTCCGCTCAGGCTTTGAATGCGCGAACATTCTGGAAGCTGCTTCAAGACTCGATTTGGAGCGAGCCGGAGCTGGCAATCGAGAAACTCGGAATCGTGTCAGCTGTTTCCCGTGACCACCTTTCCAAAGCGATTCACCGCCAATCCGTCGCGGACTCGGTTCATGGAATCCTTGAGGCTGTCCCGTCGAAGTGGCGAATGGAGCCTTTGAAAAAAAACCTGGATCTTGTCATTGCCGGCAGCCAAAAAACCGAGCTTCCGCGCTGGATCGACCTGGCCCAATCGACCTCGGAACAGACTCTTGCCGATTGGCTAATCGCGCTCCTGGGAGATCGACTGGGAATCAAGAATGCTCGCCGAGGCACCACCGACGTTTTTGATGAGATGCGCGCAGTGGCAACGGGGGTGTTGCAACGCAAATCGATGCTGCAGCAACGCTGGCAAATTTGGGCGCGTGAGAGAACCTTGCGATCGTCCATCGAGCCCGTTTCGATGAATGACATCGTTAACCCCCAAGATATTGCCAACGCGATGCATTTCGTAACGCTTGCGTTCGAACTCAACGCATTGGAAACATCCGGGCCCCTTGATTTGCTGGATCGGAAAATGAAGTCGGGGCCGGAAATTCTTAAGTCGGGCGGAACCGTCCTCGGACAAGGAATCATTTTCCGCAAGACGACCGCCGGCCCTGCTCGAGACTGGGAAATCAAATCCAAACAGGATCTCGTCAATCGAATCGGACCAGCCGTCGATCTTTCTGATGTCGCTCGAATCAACGCTCTTCAACAACTGTCGAAACTGGCCGACAAGATTTCTGATTTGAACCCGAAAGAAGCTGGCATCGTTGCCCAGTTTTGTTTGACCGCTTCTGACAAGGACGCTTTTGTCGCGGTCCAGCAAGCCATACCACGCATGTCCAATTGGTTGAACCTGACGCTCGCGCTGGTCGATGGAATTCCGAATTCGACCCTTGAGAAACAGACGTTGGCCTCGCTTTTCGAAACGATCTTGCAAAGCCCGGTCGATATCAAGTCCGAAAATTGGAAGCAAGAATTGGAAAGAATTGCACTGATTTCAATTAATCGCTCGCTGCAAAGAACGCTAAGCCAAAAAAATCGTGACCAGGAGGAGGCCTGGGAATTGTTGGCGGAACTATCGCTTCTTCAGTATCGGTCACGTTGCGTTTCGTTGGGAATGGACAATCGTTGGGTTCGTCGTCAATCGTCATTGCTGACGCTTCAACTGAGTTTCCTCCATGCGTTCAGCCATCCTGAACGTTCCGAAAAGGAAAGGCAAATTGCGGTTCAAAAAGACTTGCGAATCCTTGAAGCGCTCAGTGATCACGAACTGGAGAAGTTCGTCATTGTTGAATCCCGACTTGCCCACGAAGTTTTGATGAGATCGAAATTGGCCCGGGAAAAAAAGCAGGCTTACGAGAATCAACTGGACCGGATCCTATCGGCGCTCCAAACACCCGGCCACAAGCTGTTGGCAATTGAGGATTTTCTCAATTCCTTTTGGCTGGAATATTCGAAGAAGGATGGTGGAACCCAATGAGATGCATCCTTTCCTTGATATTGGTGTCCTTGCCCCAATTCATCTTGTTCGCGGCTCCCAATTTTGCTGATGCCGATATTCTCTTTCGCCAAGGCGGCGCCGCGCCCATCGTGGGAGTGGTAAAAAGTGAAAGCGAACTAGAAATCGTTTTTGAGGAAAGGTTTTTGAATGGCCAGCGGAAGGAACAAAAAGTATTTAAGGCCGACATTCGGAAGTTGATTCGAACGGTGGACCAGAACCGCCTGGAAGGGCTTCGCCCCGACCAGCCACAAGCGTATTTCGAATATGCGGAAGAACTTGCTGCACACAAAGCCGATACGGTTGCGCTCCAGTTGAGTATTCGCCTGTATCTGATAGCTGCCTACTTGAGCGATGATGAACTTCGGAAAAGCGCGTTTCTGGGGCTGCTTGGGGTGGACTCAAGTTCTTTGCAAAAAAAACGAATCCGTGCGTTGGCAATCAAATCGCTTCCCGATTCATACCTTCGAGACTTTGAAGATCCGAAGGTCCAATCGGATTCCAATCAACAAGCCCGAAATCAGTTGGTGACGAGCTTGCGGGCGTTGCGGAGCGGGGATCTTCAAGCTGCGAATGCCCTTCTAAAAAATGAGGAGCTCAAGGCAAATACGAGTGGACTCCAGCCGATCCTGACATGGGATGAGCTCTATCGAATGTCCCTTGCAAAAGAACTTTCGATGGAAGAAATCAAACTCGTCATCGAAGCCGAGCTCTACTTGAAGACCGACGCAAACGCACGCAGGTCCTCAAAATCGCGCTGGAGCCGCGTTCAAAACAAAAGAATGACGGTCGAAACCGAGTGGATTCGTTTTTCCAACGTCACCGCGTTTGATCCGGAAAAATGCTTGTTTATCGACGGCTCCTGGCAGTCTCCGCCGTCGAAAAAATAAAGCGTCTTCTCGCCCTGAAAAATTTTGATTCCGTGTCGGGTTTTCTGCGCAGCTTGCAAATGAATGTTTAACGAGATCGGCCGATTTCGTTGAACATGTCTCGTATTGCATTTTGAAGAGCTTCGTTAGGGGAGAACCATGCATTTGGCTCAGATTTTCACCGGGAAAAGGAATCGACTCCGACGCCCATTCATTCCGTTTCAGGCAAGTTGGATTCGAAGCTCGGCTTCGATTCTCATATTCTTACTCTCGTTAACCTTGATCGGTCAATCGGCAAACGCGGACCTTTTGACCGCCATTAATCGAGGATGGGCTACCGCTTCCGGTTCCCGGACGAGCAACTCGTCAACACAAAACTATTTTGCTGGGTTCAACGGTAGTTTGCCCCATCGAAATTTCTTTGAGTTCGACAATGCGTATTTGAACAACCGATGGGGAACCAGCGCTCAGTTGCTATTGATGAACGGTACATTCAATAACAGCGGCACTTATCAATATGTCGTTCGCGATGTCACCTCGAATACGTTTTCCGCGAGTGGCGGCCAGCTCTACAACGACATTGGAAGTGGCGCCACCTACGGTTCTCTGCCTTTGGGACCGGCCTCCTCAACGACGCAGCGAACGATCAACTTAAGCTCCCAGGCTGTGCGCGACTTCAACAATCGGGCTTTCACGACCAATCGCTTCGCCCTGGGCGGGTTTATGAGCGCTCCGACAGGCACATTCCGATTTGGCTCAACCGGCGGTGGTGGTTTCTTTTCTCGCCTGAACGTCAACACGATTGCGAACCGAAATCCAAATGCGAACCAGGACGACTATTTGATTAATCAAAACTCAGGCGTGCTGCTAAATGCTTTTGGCTCGAGTGACCTGGACCTCAGCTACGGGGATGCGCTGTCTTATTCATGGGATGTCGACAACGATGGCATCTATGACTTTTCGTCTTCTTCGAACACAAGGAACCTGACATTCGCGGAATTGAGCGGCAAGGGAATTAATGGGGTTGGAGACTACGATGTGACCGTCCGCGTGACGGATCGCTGGGGCTCCAGTTCGACTTCCGTAGCGACCCTATCCGTCATTCCAGAGCCGGGTGCAGCCCCATTCCTGATGACGCTGGCTCCGCTGGTCGGCTGGGTCGGTTTCCGGCGGCGAAGACCTTAGCGAAAAACAAACGCAGCAAAGCGTTCGACCAGTTCCCAGGAATTCCATCGGGTCAACGAACTTCAACCGGGTCATCGCGCCCGGTTTTTTATTCTTCTTCTCGCCCGAAGGCTTCTCGCAACTTCCGGAACTTTCTCTCGACGGTACGCTCGCTACACCCGAGCTTTTCAGCGACTTCAGAGCGCTTGAAATTGGCCAGTCGCAGTAACAAAACTTGACGCGAAAGTTCATCCGACACGGAATCGAGCAGCCGGTCCAACTCGTCAATCAACTCAAATCGACTTGCTGGATCCTGCTGATTCCCGGCAACCTGATTGATGCCCATGGGAATCTCGTTATCCCCCGCGTGGAAAGCAGATTCTGTCGCAACTTTCCCACTTCCACGTTTCTGCGCGTTTTTGCCGCGAATATTTTCCAGGGATTTATTGCGAGCGATTCCCAGCAATAGCCCCCAAAGGTGATTGCGATTTTCAATTGCCGGAATCTGTCCGCTTGTGGAGCCGGCAAACAGGTTGTTAAACACCTCGATCACGACATCTTCTTCATCGGAAGATTTTTGCTCGACCCCCTTCAGATACTTTCTGGCGACATTCCTGATTTGGTCCGCATAGCGTTCGAATATCCGGTTTTGCGCCACGGAATTTCCATCGCGCAACTGTGCCGCCCATTCTGACACACTTTCATTGTTCGAATGCTCGTCCAACTCGCGTTCCCAAACTCAATTGAATTCAAGCGAAGATACTTAAAAGAAAAGAACACCGGCAGGCCGCCGGTGCCTTGTCAGAATCGGTTTCTTGAACCACCGATGCAAGTCCTCGGTTTCGTTCAAGTCGACCGTCGCCGATTTGCCTAGCGATTTTCCTTGACTCGCGAGAAAACGAGCGGAGGATCATTATCACCAGGAGGCGAGATTGCAATGGAATCCTTGCTCAGAACAAGAATGGTGAACTTTTGTTTGTCATCACCACGTGAGACTGCGGCCTGAATCTCTGTTTTCATTTTCTTGGATGCAACTTTGGAAATTTCATACCCCATGCTTTCGCCTTCTCCAACATCGGATTCCTTGACGGACATCTTCATGTCCTTCGTGAATTCCAGGTTGATGCCTTCTTCGCAGAACTCCAACGCTCGTTCTCGCATTTCGTCTGAGATATCTTCGAGTCCATCAAGGTATTTCTCGGTAGCGTCCGCATCCGCTTTCCAGTTTCCGGTGATGGCCTTGACCGCTTTTGCAATCTGTTCTTTGTCATCCTTGGCTTCTTTTTCTTGAGCCAAGGCGGAAGTACAGGCGACCATCATTACCATGCAGAAAAGACCGCACATGGCAAAGAATTTTTGCGATTGAATTTTCATGATTGATTCCTGAGCAATAAAAAAAGCACCGATCCAATGACCGGTGCTTAACATCTTAGCACGAATTGCAAGTGGAAGACCTAATCGTCCCCGTTTTCTTCTGAATCGGCCGCCCCTTCGTCCGCGACCTCTTCGTCTGCCGCGACTTGATCCTCGGCAACTTCACTTGCGACGTCTTCCGACTCAGGAGCCGAAGACTCATTTGTATCTTCATCCGCGTCGGCGACAAATTGGGGTTTCGTCGATTCAGCTTTCACGCGATCATTCTTGCCGACAAGCTCAAGAATCGCCTGTGTACCGGCATCACCCAATCGAGGCGTTGCCAATCGCATGATTCGTGTGTATCCGCCAGGACGGTCGGAAAAACGAGGTGCGATTTCATCGAACAAGATCTCGACGGCTTCTTTATCACGAAGCATTGAGAAAACACGTCGCCGTGCCGCAACGGCTGGAGCCATCGCCTCATTCCACTTCTGGTAGTTGTCGCTCTTCCGCCAGGATCGCCAACCTTCAGAATTACGATCTTCATCCGTACCGAATTCAGAGGCTCGCTCTTCGTGCGGCAAAGCTTTCTTAGCGATCGTAATGCACTTTTCGATCATCGGCCGGATGTGCTTGGCCTTTTGAAGTGTTGTTACGATTCGCCCCTTGTGCCGAGGTGGTTTCACTTCGGTTTTGCCGTCGGCCTGATAGAGCCCTTCGTAAAATTCATCATCACGTTCCGTCAGGAACAAACTGCAGACCATATTTCGCATCATCGCTTTTCGATGGCTGGAGCTGCGTCCCAAGTGACGGCCGCGTCTTCTATGTCGCATAATTACACCCGTTTTCTATCGGATATCCATTATTGTGTTTGTGTTAGTTTCAATTAGCCAATGGTTGGTGCTGGTGGAACTCGCATTCCAAGGTGCAAACCGTACTCTGAAAGTTTTTCGCGAACTTCGGTCAAAGTCGTATCGCCAAAATTGCGAAGCTCCATCAGTTGGTCTTCGGTGTACTGAACCAGATCCCGAACCGTCTGGATGTTGGCATTCTCAAGGCAATTGTTGGCTCGAACCGACAAGTGCATCTCTGCCAAGGTAATATTCAATTTCGCTTCAATCGCCGCGTTCAAGCCACTCGCATTACGAGGTTGCGAATGAACTTGCTGCCCCAGTTCCGAGTATTGCACGAACGGGTTCAAGTGCTTACGCATGATCTTCGCTGCTTCCACCAAAGCCATTTCGGGGCCGATGGAACCATCCGTCCAAATCTCAAGCGACAACTTGTCGTAGTTTGTTTTTTGGCCAACCCGCGTTTCATCGATATGGTATCGAACGCGAGTTACCGGGCTGTAAACGGCATCAATTGGAATGATACCAATCTCATTTTCGGTGCTCGTGTGTTCACTGGCGGGAACATATCCGCGACCATTATGAACCACCATTTCCATCATGAATGGAACATCGTCGGTCAACGTAGCAATCAGATGATCCGGGTTGACGATTTCAACCTCTCCGCCGGTTTGAATATCCGCGGCCGTGATCGGTCCTGCCGTCGACTTCTCGATCGTGATGACTTTCATCTGATCCGAGTTATTTTTGACAACCAGTGCTTTCACATTGAGAACGATCTCGGTCACGTCTTCCAGGACGCCTGGGATCGATGAAAACTCGTGATTGGCTCCACGAATCTTGAGCTGGTAAACCGCGCTCCCTTCGAGGCTGGACAAAAGAATTCGGCGAAGGCTGTTGCCGATGGTCGTTCCAAATCCACGCTCAAACGGCTCAGCAAAAAACTTGCCGTAAGTCGCCGTCAAGGTTTCACGTTCACATTCAACTACACTTGGAAGTTCCAAACCACGCCATCGAATATGCATGAAATTCTCCGTTTCTAGTTTGCTATTGATCCCGATTCCCGTCCGGAATCCGAATAAGCGACGAAATGAAATGCTCTATTGGGACACGAATTGGCAGCTACGCCAACGAGGATAATTTTAGACGCGACGTTTCTTGGGTGGTCGGCATCCGTTGTGAGGAATCGGCGTTCGATCCTCAATCGTTTTGACGTTCAAACCAGCTTGCTGGAGCGCTGTGATGGCACTCTCGCGACCGCTGCCAGGACCTTTGACGCGGACGTCAACTTCTTTCATCCCAAACTTGATCGCTTTCTCAGCCGCTTGCTGAGCCGCACTTTGCCCGGCAAAAGGAGTGCTCTTGCGACTCCCCTTGAATTGGCAAGTTCCCGCACTGGCCCAACACAATACGTCGCCCTTGGTGTCCGTAATCGTCACGGTTGTGTTATTGAAGGTGGCATTGATGTGAACAATGCCATGAGAAACGTTGCGTCGTACTCGTCGTTTTTTTTGCTTTGCCACTTGTTTCTTTTCCTGGTTCCACCCGCCGGACGATTGGCATCCGGCAAATCAAATTGAATACCTGCCTTGTTTCGTTGGCCAAGACAACCTTCACCAAACCAAACTAGCGAAGATCCTTGACGCCCTTCTTGCCCGCGACCGTTTTCTTCGGTCCTTTTCGCGTGCGGGCATTTGTTTTGGTTCGTTGACCACGAACCGGCAAACCAACCCGGTGGCGAATCCCACGGTAACATTTAATGTCCCGCAACCGGTTGATGCTCTGCTGAACCTGACGTCGCAAAGCACCCTCGACGGTGTAGTCGCGTTCCAACACCATTGCCAAGCTACTCAGCTCTTCATCGGAAAGATCCCGAGCTCGTTTGTCCTGATCAACACCCGCTTTGTGACAAAGGTCGCGCGCGGTCTTGTGCCCAACACCAAACAAATAGGTTAACGAAATGACCGTCTTTCGATCGTTTGGAATGTCTACACCCAACAAACGCGGCATTGATGACTCCTTCGACTTCGCCCGATCGCGAATCTGTTTTGATTATCTAATGTGCCGATTCCGGCATTCATAATTTCAACGGCTTTATGGCGTGTTCTCTTTCGAAACCTTTTTCGGCACAGCCACCAAAGATGAAAAAGGCTCTTCACCAAAACACGTGTTTCTGCATCGAAACGGCTGGTCGATGCAATTACCAAATTCGAAATACTGCCTTCCAAGCGGACAACAACAACGAGGCACGTAAAAACCATTCACAGCCAAAGTTCGATTACAATCGACTAAAGGTTATCGACACTCGATGTCCAATCAATGACTGAATTTTCAAGGATTGAAACGATCGATTTCGAGCCCGTAAATCGTCGAGAATGATCGACTTTGACGTCTAACCCTGCCGCTGTTTGTGACGCGGATTGGAGCAAACGATGTAAACCTTTCCCTTGCGTCGAACTACCTTACAATTCTCGCAAATTCGTTTGACGCTCGCGCGGACTTTCATCGTAAATCACCAACAATTACTTCGAAAACTGGATTTTGGAAAGCCAACCAGTATAAGGCTTGCCTCGACATCTGTTCAAGTGGCAAAAACCTACCCTTATTCGCTTTTTTTTGGGCATTCCGCGCCTGCCTGATTCCGCCCAAAAGCCGATGCCCCAACGACGGCAGGACACCGCGCGAAATGTAAAAATAGGCAATTCTGGTCGACATTTCCCTTTGCGTTGGGTCCACTCAATTTAAGGGTGTTAACGATTCGATAATTCAAGTTGAGTCTGTTTGTTATGTTCGCTTTTCGGGATTTCGAAAGCAAATGGCCAGAATATTGCCCGTTTTGCTCGTTGGCGGAGCCCTTTTCGTCGTTTACGTCGCCGCATGCGCTTGGATCAATCCAGAGCCGAGCGGTGGTGAATCCGGAAATCTCATTCCCGATACGGGCCCCTTGAAGGATGTCCCAAGTTCATCACAGGCTCAGAATCGACACCAGAATTCCGGGCAAGTTCACGCGGATCCCCATGTTCGGCAGGTAAATCACCTGGAAAACGATCCCCATCGATACTTTTCGAATCCCTACACTCGCCAGCCGAATTTCAACAAAGAACAACTTGAGGAGCTCAAAAAGCTTCCACCCGTCTGCGTTTCGGATCTGCCGGGACTTCAAAAATTCGTCAATACCCAGGACGGTCCTCATCAGAAGAACAAGTCGCATCAGCAGGATGGACCCCGCCAGAAGGAAAGGCCCTATCAGCAACGGACGGAAGGGAAACGAATTGGCCAGAATGGCACTTCGGAAATGGGCCAGAGATACTTCCCTGGCACGCATGCTCAATCCGGCCACAGCTCGCCGGCGAACCGGCGTTTAAATCCCAGTCACCAAGAATTCGCAACGCCTCCAAGCTTTCAGCGTAAGTCGGCAGGACAAACAAACGGATTTCGTTATCCGATTCCGCCGAAAGCCAACCACCGCGAGTCCCACCCGTTGCGCGAACAGAATTTCTCGCTCGACCGCAAAGCCAACACAGGCCACGCGGTTGAGCTGACGTCCGCCAATCAATTCGCCAACTACAATCCTCACGCAAAGGCATCGGCTGCAAGGCGTGAACGGAACGCCGGTGCGAAGGGAAAAGACAAGGCCGTCGCCTACGGCGATTGCGGGATTGACCCGGACGTATTTTCGCGGACGAAGTATCCGTCGGCCGACGAATGTCGAGCCTGCCATCAACAAATTTACGAGGAGTGGGCCGGCTCAAGCCATGCGTACGCTTCAATCTCGCCAATGTTTCATCGTTTCGAAGACACCATTAACAAGTTGTCACAGGGAACCATTGGCTATTTTTGTTTGCGATGCCACGCGCCGGTTGCCACCACAATGAAACTTCGGCGTGATCAGGCGATATGGGACGGCCCAAAAGTTTTCCGCGAAGGCGTCACATGCATTGCCTGCCATCGAGTCAAAGAAGCTTACAACAAATCCGATGGTGAGCGACGAATCGAACCGGGAGATATTTACGATCCCGTCTACGGTGCGGGCGATGGAATGGGAGTCGCCAAATCGCTCAAACACAAAGATCATTTCAAAATCAAAGATCGGCCCGATCCCAAATCTCCTGGCCAAGCCATCCACCGACGCGGAATCAAGTTCGAGCAGCTTTCCCAAAGCTCTTTCTGTATGTCCTGCCATCAGGTCGCCGTGAAACCGGGAATCAAGCTCGAAGTCGTCTGGGATCAATATCGCGCGAGCCCGGCATTCAAGCAAGGAATCACTTGTCAGGATTGCCACATGGGACGTGTCCCAGGCCAAGCCGAGGGCTATTCAATTGGGCCGGCCGCCGTTGTTAACAACAAGATCATCGATCCTTACCGGAAACATTCCAATCATATGTTTTATGGTCCGGGCTACTCGATCGCCCACCCGGGAATTTTTCCCATCACACCTGACGCCGATCGCTGGACGGTCAATGAATGGCTGCAGTTTGACTGGCGCTCGGGCTGGGGCACGGACAGATTTGAAGACGCCGTTGCGGAAGGAAAAATCCGTCCCTACTTTCCGCCCATTTGGCGCGAAGCAGACGACCGCTACGACGCTCGAGAAATCGTCGATGCCAATTTGAAGAAACTGGCATACAAAAAAGACGTTCGCCGGCAACTGTACGAAAACAGTTCCCGAATCGACGGCCCTTACTTCAACAAGAAAGAACGCAGGGTAGGGCAGTCTCTCAAATTTCATTACTGCGTCACGAGTCTCAACTCGGGCCATAACATGCCCAGCGGTTCGCTTGGCGCTCAACCGCAACTCTGGCTCAACGTTGTTTTGATCGATCCGGACGGCAATCGAATTTGGGAGTCCGGCTATCTGGATTCGATCGGTGATCTTGCCGACCTCCAGTCGTTTGACGTCCAAG
>CAYSXI010000075.1:0-23277 GCA_964434955.1 uncultured Pirellulaceae bacterium | reverse complement strand
ACGGATAACCCAGTGACCCTAGTCAAGGCCACGATCCGTGCTTTGGAAGAACTAAGAACCAAAGAAGAAATTGAAAATTTGCGCGGCGTTTCCGTCTAGGAGCAAGTCAAACAACGGCGGGATTATCCCGTTGCTTGCACCGATTGTCACATTTCCAAGGTGACCAAGTCGGAATATCGAGTCCGCTCAAGATAAAAATTTTTGGAGTATTGACGCTCATGCAAATCAACGACGTCAACAAAGACATTACCAAATTCAAACGCAAAAAACGTTTGGGACGAGGCACCGGTAGCGGGCTGGGAAAGACTTCGGGCCGCGGTCACAAAGGTCAGCGTTCTCGCTCGGGTGCATCGCAACATCCTTCCTTTCAGGGCGGTGCCATGCCGATGTTCCGTCGGATTCCGAAACGCGGATTCAACAACAAATGGGCATTGAAAGTCGGAACAGTCAACGTTTCGGACTTGGAAGCCAATTTTGAAGCCGGCGAAGAGGTCAACGCGGATACGCTACGGGCCAAAGCCTTGGCGAAATACCGCTATGACGTGCTCAAAGTCCTGGGTGATGGCGAATTGACCAAGAAATTGAACGTCACCGCTCACCGATTTAGCAAGTCGGCACAGGAAAAGATTGAAAAGGCTGGCGGGACGGTCACGGTGCTGCCTGGTAAGAAACCCGTAGTCAAGAACAAACAAAAATCGGCTTCAACAAGCTAATCGGCATTGCCCAATTCCACGTCTGCCCACACAATCAGAAGTTGTCCTTGTGTCGATTTCGGGTGTCGAATTCGGCGGCAAGCGTTTGGGAGCCGAGGGATTGGAACCAAAACGAATTCAATGATTGATCCCAATTAGGGAAATATTGTATGTGGGAAAAACTGAGAACCGTATTCTCGATCCCGGAACTGCGCAAAAAGATCTTTTTGACGTTGTTCTTGCTGGCCGTGTACCGGGTCGGATGGCAAATCCCTTTGCCGATCATCGACCAGGGGCAAATGAGCAATTTTGCTCAGGCCAACCAAGGACTCGCCGATTTCATGGAGCGAGTTTCGGTATTTAGTGCGAGTCAAATTAGCCAGGTCACCATTTTTGGACTTGGCATCATGCCCTACATTTCGGCGTCGATCATCCTTCAATTGATGGGATCGGTATATAAGCCGCTGGAAGACTTGAGAAAGGAGGGGCAATCGGGTCAGAAAAAGATCAACGAGTACACGCGTTACTTGACGGTCATTCTCTGTCTGATTCAAAGTTCCGCCTTCATATGGTTTGTGGTGATGGCCGGTGACAAGGCTTCGAACCTGACGGCACCGGAATTCGAGAATGCCAACGGCAATCTAACAATATTTTGGCAGATCACATCGATCCTGATCATGACATGCGGCAGCGTGTTCTTGATGTGGCTCGGTGAACAAATTGACGAGTTTGGAATCGGAAACGGGATCAGTCTTCTGATCATGGCGGGGATCGTTGCCCAAATGCCGGCTGCGTTGTCCCGACTTTACCAGAACTCTTCGATGGAACTTACGGGAATCGGCACCGGGACGACCGGGATCGAAACCTTCATTGCCTTAGCGATCTTGTTTGTGGGTGTGGTGTTAGGGGTGGTGTATATTACGCTGGCCCAACGACGAATTCCCACACAAAGTGCCAAGCACGTGAAGGGGCGACGGGTTTATGGTGGATCGAGGCAGTTCATGCCTTTGAAGATCAATCAAGCCGGTGTCATGCCGATCATTTTTGCCAGTAGTCTTTTGATGCTGCCGCCGTACATGCTGCAAAGCTTCGGCTCATGGGTTGGCGACAACTGGTTCGGTCGAGGTGTGAGCACCGTTGGAAACATATTCTCCGATCCGCTGACCTTGATTTACAACATGGTCTACGTCGGAATGATTTATTTCTTCTGTTATTTCTGGACGGCGATTACGTTCAATCCAAAAGAGATTTCAGAAAACCTGAAAGAGAGCGGCACGTTCATCCCCGGTTATCGTCCTGGTCGAAGAACGGCGGAGTACCTGGAAGCGGTGATCGAGCGGATCACTTATGTGGGTGTCGGCTTCCTTGCGTTGGTTGCGGTCATTCCAATCATTGTGATGAAGCTTTTGGGCGTCGACTTCACGGTCGCGAACTTTTATGGTGGTACCGGTTTGTTGATTGCGGTCAGCGTCGCGTTTGACCTGGTGCAAAAAATCGACAGCCACTTGGTAATGCGGAATTACAAGGGATTGCTTGAATAGCCGATTTCGGATGACGGCCTACGAAGCATTCTGAACATAAGGAATAGTCCTCTTTTTCACGCGAAGAGGACTTTTTCATTGAAATCTGAGCGGCAGACAGATTCCATATTCAGAATCCTCGTGAAAAAATCAAAGATTAGGTTTCTTTTCAAGTTGGTGTTTTGGGGTCTTTATGCTGCTGATTTTGGTTGGACCGCCGGGTAGCGGAAAAGGCACGCAATCCAAGCGCCTTGCCAGCCACTTTGGTATTCCGCATCTCTCAACGGGTGACATTCTTCGCCAGGCGATTCGCGACAAAACGACGCTCGGCCATCAAGTCGAACCCATCATGAATCGAGGCGATTTGGTCCCCGACGAATTGATGGTCGGTGTGATTGTTGAACGGATTCAGCACGATGATTGCGCCCGCGGGTTTCTTTTGGACGGATTTCCACGAACGATCGCGCAGGCTTCTGCTTTTGATGAGACACTTGCTGCTCACAACACATCCGTTTCGAACGTCATTGAACTTCAAGTTGACCGAGATGAACTGATTCGTCGGCTAACAAGTCGGCAATGTGAAGAGCACGGTCAACGCCCGGACGACAACCAGGATGCCATTCCCCACCGGCTTCGGATTTATGCCGAGCAAACGATTCCAATTTTGGATTGGTATTCCGAAAAAGGTGTCGTGGTTTCAGTTGATGGCATCGGCTCGATGGATGAAGTGTTCGAGCGAATCATCGACGCGGTCAGTCAAAAGTCGTAGGCCAACCTGGCGATCTTGCGGCAAGACTCTTTTTTACTGGCGATGTTTAGGTCCGTTTCATGGCCCCGATTGAATTGCACGTTCGACCTGGAGGCACCAAATGCTCGTCGTGTTCGACGCGGTTGGAACGCTGATACGTCCTCTGCGTTCCGTTTCCGAATCCTATTGGATCTTTGGCGCGAGTCACGGAAGTTCCAAGACCATCCAACAAATCAAATCGCGTTTTGGGCTGGAATTCAACAGCCGTTTTCGAAACGGGACTCCGACCAGTGAGTCGAAAGAAAAGGAAGCCTGGCGTGATTTGGTCGGGGCCGTATTTGACGACCTGGCCGATGCCGGTTCCTTGTTCGAAGACCTTTGGAATTACTTTGCGGACCCAAAATCCTGGTCTCCTTTTCCTGACGCGGTTGCAGCACTTCACTCTTTGCCTTCCACCATTCAAATCGCCATCGCTTCCAATTTTGATGGTCGCTTGCATCGAATCCTGAATGAAATGACCGATTTCAAGTTTCATGGGAAAGTCTATGTTTCGTCTGAAATCGGGTATCCGAAACCGCGCTTCGAATTTTTTCGCTCCATCATGGATGACAACCGGCAAGTTGAAAAATTCGTCATGGTTGGCGATGACCCCGTTTGCGATATGGAAACACCAACGGTACTGGGTTGGCAAACGGTCTTGATCGATCGCAATCAGGAGACGCCGTCCCCCGGTTCCATTCAGACGCTGACCGACATCGATTGGAAAAGCTTCGATTGAAGGCTTCACTTCGACGGCCAATTTCGTAGCCGACTTAACGCTGGGCGTTTCAATTCTTGAAAACTGAAATTGAACGCTACACGGCAATCGAGCAAATACTAGAATAGGGTTTTGCCCTTATTTGACTTGATTTGGTATGTCTCGTCGTAAACCCAATTCGAAAAAGCCAAAGCGGCGGAAGCCATTCGATGCTGGCTCGGATTCCGTTCAGGAAAAACCGGCCAAGTCAGACGGCTTGGATCAAAAGCAGCACATGAATCCCGTTGCGGCCGTCATCATTGTTGTCCTTTTTGTTTCCGTGGCCGGCTATGCGGCTTGGTCCTATCTCGGGCGTGACGACAAGGAAAAGGCGAAGCAAACGGACACCAGGGACCAAGATAAATCGCAGACGGTTGCCGAGCCCGAATTGCCTGATTGGGCCAAGCTTCCCGTCTCGGAAAAAATCTGGGAGACCCAAGCGAAGCGTTCGGAACAATGGAACAAGATCGACGACCCGCTCAAGGATGGTTGGGACACGGAAGTGTTCAACAACCAGGCGGGCAAATTCTGGACGAATTTCAAAAAACTGATCACCAGTACGGAAACGGTCGACGAAGAATCGCTTGAAGGGTTTTATATAGAGAACGCCGGGACGAATCCCGTGGTACCCAACGACCTGGAAACGATCTTCGAGTCGGACCAAATCACGATCCATCGTGCAAACGGATTGACGAACGACGATGCCCAACCTTGGCTTGTTGGCCGTGAACTCGTCGCGGCCAATCTCGAAGCGATGCTCAAGAGTTTTACGGACCGCAAAAGCCTCCGACTGAAGATCAAGGTATTTCGGGTTGAGAAGGAAGGCCAAACCATTTCGACCCAGCAGTCGGTTGAGATGCTTGGGAAAACCGATCAGGGTCTGAAAGAAATCAATGCGATTTGGAAAACGACCTGGCAGGAAAATTCGGATGAGCTTCCTTTGCTCGCGACGCTGAAAGTAACCGAGTTCGAGACGGCCGAATCGAAAGGCAACCAGCTTTTCCAGGATGTCACTGAATCTGCGGTTGGCAAAATCAGCAGTTTCCAAAATCAACTTTCGCTCAGCTACGATCATTGGCTGGATCGCAGCCAGGGCAATCGACTTTATAGCCTGCTTGGTAACCCGGGCCTGGCAATTGGCGACGTCAACGGAGATGGCTTGGACGACATCTACATCTGCCAGGAAGATAGCCTGCCAAATCTGCTTTACATTCAACAAGCGGATGGTTCCTTGGTGGATGCGTCACGGGGCTCCGGTGTCGACTTTTTGCAAAACTCCAGTTCCGCTTTGATTCTCGACCTCGACAGCGATGGCAAAAACGACATTGCGGTTGCCGTTACTGGCGGTGTGGTTCTGGCGAAAGGGGATTCGACCGGAAAATTCAAAGTTCAAACGGTTCTGGATGCGAGTGACCACGTGATGTCACTTTCTGCGGTCGACTACAACCTGGATGGGAAACTGGACATTTACTCGACGGCCTACTACCCGGACGGGATCGACCGCGAAACCGAAGACATTTTCACGCCGGATCAATCGGAGGATCGCGCCTACGGGAGTGCGGATGACGATGGTTCGCCGAATCGGTTGTTTGAAAATCGATCTGCCGAGGGGACTTGGTCATATTCGGACGTGACCGATCAGGTCGGACTTTCAGAAAACAATACGCGGCTGACCTTTGCAGCGTCCTGGGAGGACTTCGACAATGACGGCGATCAGGATCTCTACGTGGCCAATGATTACGGCTTGAATTGTTTGTATCGCAATGACCTCAGTGAGAACGGCGAGCGCCGTTTCACGAATGTGGCAAAGCAATATGCTGCCGAAGACAGTGCCTTTGGGATGTCGGTCGCTTGGGGGGACTACGACCGGAACGGCTGGATGGACCTTTATGTTAGCAACATGTTTTCCTACGCGGGAAACCGCGTAACATTTCAGAAAAAGTTTCAGTCGGACTCAACGGATTTCGTCCGAACGGGATATCAACGGTTCGCTCGCGGCAATACGCTTCTGGCAAACCCCGGAGGAAAACCGGGAACAGAATTTCAGTTCGTGGATCGAAGTCTTGCTGATCGTGTCAATCGCGCGAGATGGGCCTGGAGCTCTCGCTTTGTCGATATCAACAACGACGGCTGGGAGGACTTGTTGGTTGCGAACGGATACATCACGACTTCTGACTCCGGTGACTTGTGAAGTTTCTTTTGGCGGCAGGTCGTGTCGCAAGAAAATTCCCAGGCTCCAGCCGATATTGATTTGATGACTCGTCAAGGCCGGTCATTCAGCGGCAACGAACGCAACTGTTGTTTCTTGAATACAGGCCGACCCGGCAATGCGCAATTTGCGACCGTATCCGCTCTGTCAGGAATCGACTTCCCTGATGACGGTCGGGCACTTGCAGTCGTTGACTGGGATCAGGATGGTGACCTGGACGTTTGGGTCACCAATCGAAGTGCACCGCGAATTCGGCTTTTGATCAATAACTCGAATTCCCAAAACCGGTCCATCCAGTTTCGCTTGGTCGGTGATGGCAGCACCGTCAACCGAATGGCCATCGGTGCTCGAGTCGAGTTGGAAACCTCCGAGGTGGGTCAAGACGGCCAGCCCGTTCGGTTGATAAAGACCATGCGCGCGGGAGAAGGATTCATCAGTCAGTCGAGCCCCTGGATTCATTTTGGCCTCGCCGATGGTGTTGAAATCAAATCATTGAAAGTTCGCTGGCCCGACAAAAAGGGCACGGTCGAATCGTTTGAAGTTTCCGCCGGGGGAGGCCGATTCGAATTGGTCCAGGGTAGCGGCAAGGCAAAACTGGCCGAAAGCATGGATCGCAAGTTGGCTTTGGTTCCGTCCGTGTTGAAGATGCCAGTCCGCGACGGACAACATCGAATTCCCTTGCTACATCAACTGCCGGCTCCCCAGCTTGGCTACTTCGATTTCGAGGGCAAGCCGATTGAATTTGAAACCAACAAATCGGGGCCAACCTTGGTCAACATCTGGTCGAGTACCTGTGCACCTTGTCTCAAGGAACTCAAGGAGTTTTCGGAGCGACATGATGAATTGAAGGCAGCCGGCGTCAAAATATTGGCGATTTCTGTTGACGAACTGGAAACCTGCAATCCTAAGTCCAAGGCCGACGCGGCGGACGTTGTTGAACGATTCAAGATGCCATTTGCAGCCGGAATGGCACCGCCTGCGATCATGATGGAGCTGCAGTCGCTGCATAATTTACTGATCAAAATGGAACGTCCCTTACCGCTTCCAACCAGCTTTTTGATTGACTCCGATGGCAAGGTTCAAATCATCTACAAGGGCAAGGTGGATGTCGACACGCTGATTGCGGATTCAAAACTTGCCGATGAATCCCTTCTTCGGCGACTTGAGAATGCGGCCGTTTTTCCCGGGACCGGGATGGAAGATTCCCTTATCCGATCGCCGACCGAAATTGACGAAGCCTGGACGCACGTAAAAATGGCGCGGGAACTGGTCGCCAGAGGAAGAACCAGGCTGGCCATCAAGGAATACGAGTTGGCGCTGAAACGCGCTCCCGAATCCGACAGTGTGCATAACAATCTGGGGAATCTCTACCAGGTCGTCAACAATCCCACGCGAAGCATCAAACACTTTCGAAAGGCACTCGGCATCAGCCCAGACAACCCCGAGATTCGAGTCAATCTGGCTCAAGCTCTCGTTTCGTCTGGTAATTATCGCGAGTCCGAAATTCAACTTGAAAAGGTGATTCAGCAAAACCCAAAATTTGTAAAGGCTTATGTTGCCAAGGGATTGCTCCTGGCGAGGACCAAGAAATTTGAAGAATCCAGGATCTGGTTCGAGAAGGCTTTGCAGCAGGATCCGAAGAATGCCGCGGCCCACTTCAATCTTGGTAAACATTTTGAAGCCAAGCAGGATTTCGAAAAGGCAAAGATGCATTTTCGGCAATCGCTTGCGTCGGCTCCCAACGAGCCAACCGTCCTTTCGTCACTTGCCGGAATCTATTTTCGAGAAAACAACTTTGATGCCGCGGAGCAAATCCTGGTAAGAGCGATTGGTGTTCAACCGGAAAACCCTGACCTGCATTTTCAATTGGGCTTGGTGTATCAAAAGACGGGCCAACTACAGGATGCAAAAAGGCAATTTCAGGCGACTCTGGATATCAACCCTCAACATCCGGGTGCCTTGTCGGCAATTGGCCGAGGGGGTCAAACCCCTAATTTGCCAAAATCCATTCGTTAACGGCGTCGACTCTTGAGTTTCAACATGTGTGAATTCAATCGAATTTGTTCACGCAAGTCGCTTTGGAGCGTGAAATGAAAACGCACGGAATCCCACCAAGGCTTCCTCAATCCCGCCAACCTCAGAAGCCCGGTCCTCTTGGCAATCAGCCTGGTTCCGGGCGTTTGGCTTCGCGCGAAAAAGGGATTTCAAAATGGGTCATCATTATTTTTGCGTCGGCAACACTTTTGGTGCTGACCGTAGCCGGATGCGTTATTGGGATCACTGCCATCGTGCTAAGCCCGTCGACGGTCGCGTCCGATGAAGCGAACGAGGCTTCCGATCGTTATATTTCCAAGAAACTTGGCCCCGAACAGAATCCATGGGGCATCAAGGACTTCAATGAAGCACACAGCATGCTTTATTCAAAGCATGATCAGAAACGCGAGTCTGCCATCCTGTGGATCCATGCTAATCAGGAAGACATTCCGGATTTTGAAAAACAAAAAGTTGCCAAGCGGGTTTCCCAACTTCTGATAAGTCCGAGGCGGGGACAAACGCACGAGACAAAATTTGAAATCGTCATAGCGTTTGGCGACAAGCGTCAAAACGGAAACATGGTCAAAGCCGTCAAATCCGGGAGCCTGGAACTAAACGAAGCGAATGAATGGTTCGGCAAACATGGTGACGAAAATGCAATTCGTGGACTGATCAAGCTGGTGAGCTCGCAGTTTCACTCAGCCGAATCGGTTCACCAGATCCTGATTGAGATTGGCAAACCGGCGGAACCATTGGTTCTGGAAAAATTCAACGCGACCCAGGGCGAGGTGCGAACTTCGATTCGCCGTTTGACTTCGGAAATGGAAGTCGATGAAGGCAAGATTGTTGATCAATGTTTAAAAGACATTGAGTCCTCCAAGTCGACCAACCGCCACGCCGTCGAATGGCTCGCGAGGAATGGCCCGTTCCATGGACAGGAAAGCCGAATCAAATCGGTAGTCGCTAAGGCGGCCCAACAAAACCGCTTGAATCGGCTGAATCCAAATGACTTGGTAACTCTTTTCTCACGCCAGATGGCCGAACAGGATTGCAAGGCCGTCGCGGATGTTGTCGTCGCGGGGAAACTTCCGGGCCCCGCAGGCATCAAAATCCTTGCACCCTACAAAAACCGGGAAGCGGCTCGTGGCATCTGCCACGTTTACGCACGTTATTCAGGCCCCCTTTCGGAGTCTCCCTTGCCGATCCTTCGCGAAATGGGACCGGTTGCCGAAAATCAAGTTCTGCTTGTCCTTGAGTCGCGTGAGCCGAAAAAAGTCGAAGCCGCGATCGAGACCCTGAAGCATTACAATACATCGACAAGAAAAATCGCCGAAAAGCTCCTCGAAATTTGCAAACAAAAAAATGTGTACAGCATGCAACGCGGCCACTTGATCGGATGCTTGTCGCGATTGCCAGCTGAACCCGACCAGGAGTTTGCCAACGAACTTCTCAATTACTATCTGACGCTTCCATCGAGTTCGAGTATTTCTCAAGATGGTGGTGTCTTTGTTGCCTACTGCAATTGGACCACGGGCAATGACATCGAGCGACTGGAAAAGTTTTGTTCCGAAGGTCGCGGCAAAACAAGAATCGCGGCAATTTCACGCTTGATTGATCTGAGTCCGGAAAAAGGGATTGCCAAGTCCCTCGAGATCGCGAGCCAGCCAAGGTATCTTCGTGATTTTTGTCGAATGCTGGAAAAAAAAGGAATAAAAGGAGAGCCTATTGCCATCCAAATGTTGGCGGAAGTGAAACCCAGTTTTTCAAAGCCGCTTTTGGAATTGCTGCAGAAAATCGGAACTCGGAAAAGCCTCTCGCACTTGGATTCTTTTCGACAGGCCGAAGACACTCCCCAGTTTGTCAAAGATGCCGCGATTAAAGCGATCGAGGCCATCCGGGGACGGAACAACAGGTGAAACCATGATTCGAATTCGAACCGTTGTCGTCGCAAGTTGTATCGCGTTGGTTTCGGCGCCGATTTTCGCGTGTCTCTGGGACTACGACACTCTGGCGATGGAGCGCCGGCAATTCCCTGCAGCCCTGGAATTGATTACCGGAAAATTCCTTCGGCATTCCAAGTCGTTTTATCAATGGCGAGTCGAAGATCGCAAGAAGAAAGTCGACGGCGGATCAAACGATCCCAAGGACTACGATGACCTGTCCGTCGCCTACGAAAAAGTTGGTGACACCAAGAAAGCAATCGAGATCGCACACAAGTCCAACGATAAATTCCCCGACCGTTACGAGACGCTTGCAAACCTGGGGACCTTCTACATTCATGATGGCCAACTCGCGGCCGGGATCGAGCAGATTGATAAGGCCATTGCCATCAATCCGAACGCCCACTTTGGCCGCGAAATTTATCAGAAACTTCTGGTTCAATACGTTCTCGAATGCCAGGTCGGTGGCAAAACGGTTCTTCCCCTTTCCTCGAGCCCCAATGCAGAAAAATACGGGGCCGGATTTTACAGCTTCCTGAAGCAAAATCACTTCAAAACAGACGATTACAAAAAACTGCAACAGGAAACTGAAAAGGCCATCCAGGGTATTTTGGGAATGATGCGGTTTGGAAATTATGACTCGCCCGTATTGCTTGAAGCATTGGGCGACCTGCTCGCGCCCGGATACGTTGAACCGGGAGCCAAGCGAACTGCGACCAGAGCTTATCTGAAAGCCTCCTACGAAGTGGACGACCCCAAGGTTAAGCAGGCTTACTTTCGTAAAGCCCAATCAGCAATAAAAATGCAAACCATCAACGAGAACTCATCCGATCAAATCAAGCTTTCGACTGTGGAAGCGACTTTCAAAAAAGAGATCGAGGATGCGGAAGCTTGGTATGCGAAAGTTAAACAGGACGAAACGAACTGGGTTGAGAACGGAAAGAACCCCGAGGAAGAATTCGCCGCCAAATACTATGCGGAACCGGTGATTCTGGAAAATGAACCCAATGGCGAGACACCACCTTTGGTTTTCTGGCTCACGGTCATCGGCATTTCCCTTGGCGTGATCGGTCTCGGCTGCACCGCCCTGATCCTGGTCCGATCCCGCCAATCGGCAACCACCTAGTCGCCAACGCATTCCCGAGTGCGGATTTCACCGAGCAGCCGGCATATCCTCCGTCCGGCAAATCCGAACTTCCGGACGTCCCAAGGGCCACAATTTACTCGTTCGAATCGAAGATCTTGGTGATCTGACGAATGGTTGTCGCGCGACCGGCTTTCGCAATCGATGTCGTTAACGGAATTTCCTTTGGGCAAACCGCAACGCAATTCTGTGCATTGCCGCAAACTTGAATGCCGCCCTCTTCGGTCAACGCGTCTAGGCGTTTTTCGGCGATCATCTTTCCCGTTGGATGGGAATTGAAAAGCATCGCCTGGTTGATGGCGTGGGCTCCCACGAAATTCTTGCGATGTGCTTCTTCTTTTCGTTTGGCAAAATCTTCTTCCGACTCGTTCTTTTCTTTCTCGAGTTCGATTTTGGTGTATTGAGGACAAGCCTCGAGACAACAACCACACGACATGCACTCACTCAAAGGGTAAGAGTGTTCCTGGTTCTTTCTGGACTGTCGCGGACCGGCACCCATATCGTAATAACCGTCGACGGGGACCCAGGCTTTGACCTTTTTCAAGCCATCGAACACGCGGGACCGATCCACCACCAAGTCCCGGACCACCGGAAATTTGGACATGGGTTCAAGCACGAGTTCATCGTCTGACTTGGTTAGGATATTATCGACGAGCGCGGAACATGACTGGCGAACTTTTCCATTGATCACCATGGTGCAGGCACCACAGACTTCTTCCAGGCATCCACAATCCCAAGCGACAGGAGTCGCTTCCTGCCCTTTTGCGTTGCGGCCAAGCTTTGCAATCTGCTGCAAAACACTAATCACGTTCAGGTCCGCGCGGTAGGGAATTGAAAACGTTTCCCAATACGATTTGGAATCAGGAGAATCCTGTCTTCGGATTTTGACCTTGATCGAAGTCATATTTTCGCCGTAAACGTTTTGAATCATGAGTTTGCCAAATCTCTGAAAGGTTAGTTCTGGTTGGATTCGCTGGCCCCGGTCGTGGCACCCTGCAAACGCGAACGCCAAACTTTTTCGATCGTTTCCGCCCCAACCAGTCCGTACAGGCGTGGGCGGGGACGAATCAAACTCGTATCGACCGGCTCATAAGTGATTTCCGGGTTTCCATCTTTATCGCACGTCGCGATCGTCGACTTCAGCCATTTGTTCGTATTTTGCTCAAAACGGTCACACCATTCTTGAGCTTCTTCGACGCGATCTTTCTCACTCGTTGATTTGAGCGAAGGCATCGCGAACTCGGGCTTGAAGTGAGCACCGCGACATTCATCTCGCTGGAGCGCGCCTTTGACAATCGTTTTGGCAAGCGGAAACATATCGGCCAAGGCCTTGGCGAACAAAACGTTCTGGTTCGTCCAGTTGCCGGAATCCGAAAGCCCGCATTTGCTCGCTCGGTCGCTCAAATCGTGCACTTTACTCAAGGCGTCAGACAATTGATCGTTTCGGCGAACGACCGTTGCCGCCTTGGTCATCGCCTCGCCTAACTCTTCGTGAATCTGATAAGGGTTGTCGTCGGTTGCTTCGCGGTTCAACAATTCGTCATGTCGTTCCTGTTGTTGAGCCACCGATTTTTCGAAAACAGAAGAATCGACTTCCGATGCAGCGACCGAGGCGGAATCCAACTTGTTTCGAATGCCGGGTGCGACAAACAGTCCGGAAAAAATACAGCTCAAAAGGGAATTCGCGCCCAGACGATTGGCCCCATGGTAGTGGTAATCGCATTCGCCGATGGCATAAAGATTCTCAATCGAGGTCTGTTGATTTCGTGGAGAGCCAGCGACCAAACCACCGTCGGCCGTTCGCTCGTAGTCGGCCCAAAGTCCTCCCATTGAGTAATGAACAGCAGGGAAGATTTTCATTGGATTGACACGAGGATCGACACCCTGGAATTTCTGATAGATATCCAGAATCCCGCCGAGTTTCCGGTCCAGTTCCGCTTTGGGGATATGCGTCAAATCGAGGTAAACGCAAAGTTTGTTTTGCTCGACGCTCAGACCATCGTTGACACAGATATCAAAGATCTCTCGAGTTGCGATATCCCGGGGCACCAGGTTTCCGTATTCCGGGTACCGTTCTTCCAAAAAGTAATAACGCTCTTCTTCCGGAATATCCTGCGGGGCCCGAGTGTCCTGCGCTTGCTTGGGAACCCAAACGCGTCCGCCTTCGCCGCGTGCAGATTCACTCATCAATCGCAGCTTATCGGCACCTGGAATCGCCGTCGGATGAACCTGGATGAACTCACCATTTCCATACTTGGCACCCGCTTGAAAACACCGGCTTGCAGCGCTTCCATTGCACATCATCGACATGGTCGATCGACCAAAAACCAGTCCGGGGCCACCCGAAGCCACGATGACGACGTCGGCAGGAAAACTTCGCAGTTCCATCGAGGTCATGTCCTGAGCCACGATCCCTCGACAGACACCCGAGTTGTCGAGAATTGGCGACTGAAAATCCCAATACTCGAATTTGCGGACCAGCCCCGCCACTTCCCAGCGCCGGACTTGCTCGTCCAATCCGTAAAGGAGTTGTTGGCCCGTAGTCGCTCCCGCAAACGCGGTACGCTTGTAGAGCGTGCCACCGAACCTTCGACGATCGCTGAAACCTTCCTGGGTTCGATTGAAGGGAACGCCAAGCCGGTCCATCAAGTCGATGACCTTAGGCGCCCACATGGCCATTTCTTTGACCGGGGGCTGGTGGTTCAAGAAATCACCACCATAAACCGTATCGTCAAAGTGCTTCCACTCGTTGTCACCAAGTTGCCGCGTTTGATCGTTGCAACTATTGATGCCACCCTGGGCGCAAACACTATGCGAGCGTTTGACGGGAACCAGGCTGAATAGATCAACGGCGACGCCCAACTCGCACAGCTTCATGGTCGCTGCGAGTCCAGCCAAACCGCCTCCGACAACCACAACTCTTTGTTTACTCATAAGTTGACTCTTTATCGCCTGCCGGCGGTTTCTTTCTCGACTTGGTTTCGTGTTTCTTCACTCAACTTTTCCAGATTTGGAGTGACGGAGCCATCTTTGACTCTCTCCATGTACATTTCCTGTTCGCGTTCGCGGGCCGTCTCTTCATCCAACGTGCAGAATCCAACGAGAGCACTCGTCGCGATCGCCATCACGAACACGCCCAGACCGGCACAGAGAATACTCGCCCGGTTTTGAGCCTTCGGCGAAGTCCAGACGCCCCAGGTGATTCCCATCGTCCAAATGCCGTTGGCAAAGTGGTAAACACAAGCCAGGATGCCAATGAAATAAAGCACGGGAACGAGAAAACTTGATTGCAACGCGTTGGCTGCAGTCGAGGCGGCGTTGTAAGGAGAGAACTGAGCCATTCCCATACCATGGGCCAGGTTTTTCCAAAACTCAAAATGGAACCAGCCGTGCATATGGAACACGTGGTAGAAGATGAACAACAGCGCCACCATGCCCGATGCCCGCTGAAGCGTGTATCTCAGGTTCGAGGTCGTTGGATAATTCGAAATGTTTGACTTGCCACCAAAAATGATGACGACACCAAACAACCCGTGAAACAACAAGGGAAGAAAGATGAATCCCCACTCAACAATCCAAAGAATCTTGCCGAGACTGTGAATCTGGTACACCAAATTCTGAAAGGTCTCGACACCGTTCAAAATGGAAGCGTTGGTCGCAAGATGGATCACCATGTAGGCGCCCACCGGAATCAATCCGCAAAGGGAATGGATCCGCCGAATCAGGAACTCGTATCGACCGTATAAACTAAGTTGGTTTTCTGACATGGAATGTTTTGGTTGGCCTTGCCCGAATAATCGCCGAAACAGGTATATGTCTCAGGAAAGATCGAGGGACAGACGCGTTGGCATTCAAACGCGGAAAAAGGTAAAACAGCCCTCCGAGCCGATCCCCACGGCTTTCGAGGGACCTCATCTAGGAAGAGAACTGCGACAGAGTCACCAATTTAACAGAAGTCCCCTTTAGCTTGAACTACGATCAATTCGATTTTCATGCCGCCTCCCCGCCACACGCAAATAAAATGAAATCTCGAACAAATCAAATTTTCTCACCGCGAAATCAGTGGGCCTCCTGGGTCGTTCTCGTGACCGTTTTTGCGCTGGGTTGCATTGAAAACCCTCAGCCCCCAACATCCGATTCCAAGGGCACCGACAAGTCGAAGAAGAAATACGTTCTTCATACGAAATTCGAAAAGGGCACTCCGGCTGACGAAGGATTCGTCGAACGGGCTTTGGCAAACCCCTTTGACCCGATTACAGAAGTCGAGTTTTCAAAACCCAACGAAGTCGATCCAAGTTTGGTGGCCGACGATGACCTGGTGCTGGGCGTCAAAATTGGTGACCAATCCCGCGCCTATCCGATCACCCAACTTTGTGGACCTCAGCGAGAAATCATCAACGATGAGCTTGCTGGGAAATACATCGCTGCGACCTGGTGACACCTTTGCCATAACGGCATCGTGTATGCCACCGAAGTCGACAATCAAAAACTGACGTTTCATGTTAGCGGGATGCTTTGGAATCGCAGCCTGATTATGCGAGACCTTGAAACCGGCAGTCTCTGGAGTCACATCCTCGGCCGCTGCGTGAAAGGAAAGCTTCACAAGACCGAGCTCGAAATTCTTCCGAGCGTGATTACCGATTGGAAAACATGGAAAATCAACCATCCGGAAACGGACGTGATGGTTTTGAGCCGGACGTTTCACGTATTCAAAAAAGACTTTTACAAAGACAAAACGATTTTTGGTGTCGGCATGGTGAAAGATGACAAGTCCAAAATCTGGTCTTTCGACGGGCTTAGCAAGACCCCGCTTCGGAATGAAACCTTCCACGGTTCAAAGTTCGTTCTCTGGTTCGACGAGGAAACCGGTGGCGCGTGGGCATGGGACCGAAACGTCGGAAACGACTTGCTGGATTTTGAGATGAAAGATGGAAAGATCGTCGACAAAAAATCAGGCTCCACCTGGAATCTGATGCTGGGGCATGCAACAGAAGGTGCCATGAAAGGAAAGTTGCTGAAAAACGTGATCGTGATTCCGACCTTTCAGCAGGCATGGCGGAAATTCCATCCGGATACGGAGATTTGGCCCAAGGACGACAAGTACGATCCGGCCAACGACATTGGCAATAAAGGCGGACTCATTCCCGACTAGCAACCTTCAGCAACTTCGTGACATCTTGGCCGCAAAGCCAATCACCTCACGCCGCCTTTTTGCTGGCGACAAAACGCTGATAGTCCTCGGGCGTATCAATGCCAAAACTTCTTTCGTTGACGATCGCCACGCGTATATCAATTCCAGCTTCAAGCACGCGCAGTTGTTCCAACCCTTCAAACTGCTCAAGTCGGGACGGTGCCATCTGTGAGAACTGGAGCAGGAAGTCGCGGCGATAAGCGTAGAGCCCCACATGCTGAAAACAGATTGGGCCCTGGTCGTCGGAAATGTCACCCTGCTGATCCCGACCGTAGGGAATCGGACTGCGGCTGAAATAGAGAGCACGATTCATCACGTCCAATACGACTTTGACGCAAGCGGGATCGGCCAGTTGTTCGTGACTCTCAATGGGCGTCGCCAGGGTCGCCATTTGCAAGAATTCGTCTTTGATCAACAAATTGGCAGCCTCGTCGATGGCTTGTGGAGAAACGTCGGGTTCATCTCCTTGGACATTGATAATGACATCAAATTCGGGAATCGCTTTCGCGACTTCAGCCACTCGATCGGTTCCGCAGGCCGCGTTGGGATCGGTCATCACAACTTCGCCACCGAACTGTTCAACTTCGTCCGCCAATAGTCGATCGTCGGCCGCGACAATCACGCGACTGGGGACTTGCGCTTTGCAGGCAGCCTCATAAGTATGCTGCAGGACGGATTTGCCCGTTTCATTCAGCAAGAGCTTGCGGGGGAGTCGCGTCGACTCGAGTCGAGCGGGAATGACGATCGCCACTTTGGGCTCGATCGATTTTGCTACCCACTCAAATGAACGAATCGTGTTGGAGCCGTATCGCATTTCTACTTCCCTGTATCAAAACGACATCAATGCTGACGAGTTTGGCTCGCCGATGCAGTTCCTGAATTCAAGCCCCGAATCCAGGGCAGGAGCAATTATGTGAAATATGCCCGATTGCACCCAGATCAGTTTTTCGGCCTTGGGAGCAACGGTGAATCTTGGGAGCGAGGACAAGGAGCGGAGCCCACCCCATGGATTGGCCGCACCCCCCAGGAAATGGGTAACCTCGTGCGTAGAATTCAATATTTGGCACGTTTGTCATTATTGGGTCCAATTGATAACATGTTGTGTTTGAATTCTGGGGACCGGGTCGTTTCTGCTACACGACTCGATGATTCGCGCGTTTTTTGCCATCGGTTGGGCTGCCCCTGGCGGGATTCAAGCGCGAGATTGCTTCGAATGGATTTGTAAGGGGAACGCGAAATGACCAAACATATTTTTGTAACTGGGGGCGTCGTAAGTTCTTTGGGCAAAGGGCTCACGAGTGCGTCGATCGGCATGCTTTTGGAGCAGCGAGGCCTCAGCGTTCGAATGCAAAAGCTAGACCCGTATATCAATGTCGACCCCGGAACGATGAGTCCCTACCAGCATGGCGAAGTCTATGTGCTGGATGATGGCAGTGAAACCGATTTGGACCTGGGCCATTACGAAAGGTTCACCAACTGCGTTCTCACGCGCGACGCCAACTACACGACCGGTCAGATCTACCTCAAAGTGATCGAAAAGGAGCGGCGGGGTGAATTCCTTGGGAAAACCGTTCAGGTGATCCCGCACATTACGAACGAAATCAAAGAGTGTATCTCGAAGCTGGCTTCGGATGACACGGACGTCGTGATCACTGAAATCGGAGGAACCGTCGGTGACATCGAGAGCCAACCGTTTCTTGAAGCCATCCGTCAATTCGCCATTGATGTTGGCAAGGAAAACTGCCTTTACATCCATCTGACACTCGTGCCTTACTTGAAGGCAGCGGACGAACTCAAAACCAAGCCGACTCAACATTCCGTGGGCTTGCTGCGCCAAATCGGTATTCAGCCGGACATTCTGATTTGTCGAACCGAACGCTCGATCAGTGAAGACGATCGCCAGAAAATAGCCCTGTTTTGCAATACACCTGTCGAAGCGGTCATCGAAGAACGGGACAAAGATTTCTCCATCTATGAAGTCCCGGTGAGCTTGGTCGAAAACAAGTTGGACGAACTCATTGTTCGACGACTGGGGTTGTCGGGCAACTCGCTTGATTTGGACGATTGGCAAGACCTGCTGCATCGTTTGCGAAATCCCAAGTCGGAGATCAGCATTGCGGTTGTCGGCAAATACTCAGAGCACAAAGACGCCTACAAATCAATTTACGAAGCCATTGATCATGCTGGCATTGCCAATCGAGCTCAGATTCGTGTCGGTCGAATTCAGTCGGAAGAAATTCAGCGAGAGGGGCCCGAGCGGATCCTTAGTGGCTACGACGGGATTTTGATTCCCGGTGGTTTTGGGGAACGGGGAACCGAGGGCAAGGTCGATGCGATTCGCTGGGCGCGAAAACGCGGCATTCCTTTCTTTGGTATTTGCCTTGGGATGCAATGTGCCGTCATTGAGTTCGCCCGCAATGTTGTCAATCTTGAAAATGCCAACTCGACCGAGTTCGACAAGAACACGCCTCACCCGGTGATTTGCCTTTTGGATGAGCAGAAAAACATTACGGACAAGGGTGGAACGATGAGGCTGGGAGCCCAACCGGCTTCCTTGTCAGACGGCACCAAAGTTCACGATGCCTATCAACAAGACGTCGTATCCGAGCGACATCGGCACCGATACGAATTCAACAACGTCTACCGACAGCAATTCGAAGCCAATGGCCTGACGTTCTCCGGAACCAGTCCCGATAATTCCCTGGTTGAAATCATTGAGTTGAATGACCACCCTTGGTTTGTCGCGGTACAATACCACCCAGAATTCAAGTCCAAGCCGACCAAAGCCCATCCGTTGTTCGAACAGTTTGTTGCGGCCGCAGTCGCGAAAAACAAAGTCCGTGACAAATCGGCGTCCGACGAAATCCCAACCGACTACAGCTAGCGGCCAATCCCGAAAACGGATCGAGCCGATTTGAATCTTTCAAACAAAAGTGAGAAGGCCCAATGACTGAAGAAAAATCCGACGATCCAAAAATCATTGTGGATGAAGACTGGAAAAGCCAGGTTGAAGCCGAAAAAGAGCAAATCAAAAAAGAGTCAGAGGAAGTCGATGATGCGTCTGGCGGGGAAGGCGAATTACCCCCGGCATCGTTTGCAATGCTTTTGACCACACTCGGAAGCCAGGCACTTGCCTCACTCGGCCAACTGCCAGACCCGATGACCCAACAAGCGATGATTAACAAACCCATTGCCAAGCACATGATTGATACGCTTGGTGTTCTCGAGGAAAAGACCAAGGGGAATTTGACGGAAGATGAAGCGGGCATGCTGGAAAATCTTTTGCATCAACTGCGAATGATTTATGTTGCCACCCCGGATGAAATGCCGACGGGAGATTCCGACGCAGGAGAATCTCAATCATCCATCGAGCTTCCTTAGAGCCGAGAACCATCGACGCCAGACTTCGGTTTGGCGTCATTCTTTGACTTCGACCGGCGATGCCCGGCGAAACCCGCTGACGGGCCATCTTTTTTTGCCGTCATGTAAGCATTATTACCCGCGGGCGCCCGAACAACGCTGCCGTTTCTGGCATTTTCTTTTACAATAGAAGCTGGTCGACAAAAATGCCCTCCTAGTATTCATCGGAATTATTCGTGAGTTCCAAACGCGACAAATCCAAAAAGGATTCGAAACCGCAAATCCAGGACAACTCGAACTTCATGCGTTTGATTGTCTATTCCATCGTTGGTGTTCTGGCAGTCTTTGTCATTTCACTGAATGTCTGGAAAGCCATGAATCCAAAACCGGCGGACGACGAGGATCCCGTAACGGAAACCGAAGACGACCCGAAAAAAGACCAGGACGATTTACCCCCGGCTGTGGCTGCATTCCAGGACCTCCAGCGACAAGCGCAAATTGAAAACACCATTCCGCGTGCCGAATTGGAGACTTATCTGCGCGATCGGATCACGATGGCCGAGAAACTCCTGGAGCTTACCGACGATGACACTCACAAAGTTTTTGCCTACAGCCAAAAGCTCGAGTGCCTTTCAAAACTGAGCGGACTCGGTGCGGAAGGCGTCCTGGGTGATTTGAAAACCTACATCGCCTCTCTCAAAGACGTTGAAATCGGCGACGTGCGGCTTCGCGGTCGTATGACCCTGATCAATTCACTGGTCCGAAAGGAACTGGCAAACAAAGAACCCGATTTCCAACCGATCTATGACGAAATGGAAGGGGACATGGCCACGTTTCGCGACGATGAAAACTACGCCAAGTTTGTCAAATTGATGATCGGGGAGTTTTTCAAAGCGAAAAAGAAAGCCGAGGGCATCAAGCTTTGCAGGGTCCTGCTTCCCTACTACCAGGAAAGTGAGAACGAAGCTCTCGATAAGCAAACGCAATTTCTTGAAGGCGTCATCGGCATGGAAACCCACAAATTGCCCGATGCATTTACCAAAGTCGTCAAACAGGAAGAAGGTGCGGCCGATGCCTTCCTGACCGCCATTCGAAACATGATGGCCGACAAATCTTACAACAACTTTTCGAATCTGGAGGTGAGCACAAGGATCCTCCAGATGGAGGCTTTCGGTCGGGTCGAAGAAGCCATTGAAATCAACGAAGGTCTCGCCAATCTTATCGCCGACTACGAAAACGAATCGGTCAAAAATGTGGTCAGCGAAAACACGAAAGCCGCGCTTGCCAGATTAAAATTGGTCGGCAAGAGATTTGACTTTGTTGGATATGACCTGGAGGGCAATGAGTTCGACTGGGAATCCATGACGGGCCAAGTCACGGTCGTGCTCGTGATCAACCAGCAGACATTCGCCGGCTTCAGCGCCTTTGTCCAGGACATCATGCAGAAGCAGGAAAAGTCATTTCGCGTTGCCGCCATCGTTACGGATACCAAGCCCTGGGAATTCGGCATTCGCCTCCGTGAAAGCGGATTCCCATTCAAAGTTTTTCCGGTTCTGCTGACAACTCCCAACTCCGACACGCCGGCCAACAATGAAGTGACTCGAATCGGAATCCAGAACGTGCCCTATGTTTTCGTTCTGGACGGGAATGCCGTCGTGCGAGCCTTGGCGGTTCAACAACAGATGCTGCCTCAGGTCATTGAAAACGCAAAAAAATTCAAATCAAATCGCGTCATGCCCTATGACGTCGACAAAAAAGGCGACGCAAAGAAAAGCGACGCAAAGAAAAAGAGTGATAAAAAAAGCGACGACAGTTCGAAGGGATCCAAAGGCGAGGACAAGAACGTGAAGAATGCTGACAAGAGTAAATCCGCAACCGATCCGGCGACCAAGGAAAAACAAAAGGGCGACAAGAAGCAGGCTTCTATTCTCCCCAACGAAGCGTTGCGAACTTCGAGTTCGAAGCTTGTCGTCAATGGAAGTGTCGTTTCGCGCGTTTTACTTGCAGGCGCTATCTCCCTTGCGGCAGCCGATTCTTCCTTTGCGGTCCAGAGTATCACGCAGGAAAAGGGCTCCGATTCGCAAAAGAACCAGGAGCCAAAGCAAGAAGAGGAAAATCCCTACTTGGCTCCCAAGCATTGGTCGACGGGTGATCTGGTCGATTTCATTTTGAAGGTTGAGGAGAAACCGAAAAGCATTCGACTCCGAGAGACGTATGCCCTGGCGGTCGCGGACGCTGCCGATCGCGTTCTTGCCGATGACTCGGCCTCAAAGACGTTTCAACGAATCGCGACACTTGGCAAAACAGAACTCTTGCACGAGCATGCTTGCCTCGGCAATTCCAACATGGACGAAAAATTATGGTCGTTTGTTGCCAGTGCGAAGGAAGGCGAAGACAAACGTCTCAAGCGTGAACTTACTTTCTTGCGACTCGAGAAGAAACTGATCGACGCGGCCGACAATCAACAATCCAAGGATATTGAAGCGCTGATTGCGGAATCGAAAGCTTTCTTCGCCAATGCGAAGACTTTGACCAAACGGCATTTGCGATTGGCCTCGACCACCGTCGAGTTAATCAACAGAATTTCCGCCGAGGACGCCAAAGAAGACGCCGAGCTTGCCAAGAAGCGAGACGCTTACTTCAAAGAATTTGGAAAGCTATTTGCCAAGAGCGACGACAAGCGAATGGTGAAGTACGGAAAGTACTTGACCAAATCGAAAGGCCCGGCTGCTTCCGCGCTGGTCGGCAAGCCGCTGGAATTGGCTGGACCCACGGTGGCTGGCCCCGACTTTGACTGGAAGGCGTATCGCAAGAAAGTCGTGATCGTCGACTTTTGGGCGACCTGGTGCGGCCCCTGTCGAAAAGAAATGCCAAACGTTCTGGATGCTTACAATCGCCTGAATGCCAAGGGATTCGAAGTGGTTGGCGTCAGTCTTGATGACGATCTGGACGCGGTCGCGGAATACGTTCAGGAAAAGGCGATCCCCTGGGAAACCCTGGTGGGACCAAAAGCCAAAGAACTCGCTCAGCAATATGGTGTCAAAGGCATTCCAACTTTGATGCTCGTTGATCGCGACGGAAACGTCCTCGCAGTGGCAAATCGAATTGCTCAGCTTGAAGCTGAGATCGAAAAGCAATTCAAATAGGGCCGCGAGTCCCTGCGGCGGCGTTACGAGTTTCGACACAACGCAATCGGTTCAATTGCCGTGTCGCGTGGGCGCCGCTTTGCCATCGCTAACAAAAAAGGGCCGCACCAGCGGCCCGATCTATTTCTCAATCCTGCTGGCGGACTCTTACAGTCCGCTTGAGGTTCCAAAATTGAATGCGAATGCCTGGTTTGGGAAAATCGCAAACGCAGAACGCGTGAAATACAACTCGATTGCGTCAGCCATCCGCTGAATCGGTTGCTTTGGAACGAGGACGATGTCGCCATCACGAAGCCAGATTTCGTCGGAAGGATGAGGGCGACGTCCGTGCAGGGCTCCGGCAAGATCCAATCGTGTGGCCATCAAATTCCAATTCTGATCGCGACGGAAGACGATGATTTGACGAAGATTGCCGCCAATGTTCCAGCCTTGAGCCAAAGCAATCGACTGCATCGCCGACGTCGGTCCGACCAACTCGACACGACCTGGCTGAACCA
>CAYSXI010000074.1:0-23294 GCA_964434955.1 uncultured Pirellulaceae bacterium | reverse complement strand
TAGCTTGGCAGCCGGCGCCTTTTCCGGAGCCATCGTTTGTCTCGTGACCATATGGTTTTCAATTTGGCGAACCAGTAAGCGTCCGGTTCGCGACTTGCTTTCCGGTCGAATTGATCAAGAGGCCGGTCCTTCATCGGGACAGGGCAGGGCAGGAATGATCGCTTTGGTGATCCTGCTGCTGATTGGTTTCGGATTGACGGGCGCTGCCACTCAGTTGTCAGGCGAATCTCAAGCCGGAGCTTTTTTGGGTGGCGGATTCTTTGTCTTGTTTGCACTTCTGGTGGGAGTTTGGAACCGCCTCAAGCACAAACGAGAAGGAAAAAAAGTTGCGATGAGCTTGGGAAAACTGGCCATCGAAAACGCGCGACGAAGTCCATTGCGCAGCACGCTTACGATTGGTTTGGTCGCGGCTGCCAGTTTTTTGATTGTCGGCATTAGTGCATTTCAACTTTCACCAACAGATGAAGGAACCGCAGGCTTCCAATGGCTCATCCAATCCGAACGCCCCATCTTCGGCTATTTGGGCGATGCAACGACCCAGGATGAATTGCTGGGCGAAGAACTGAGTGATGAAAGTCTGTTTTTGCAAATGCGTCTAAAATCGGGCGAGGATGCCAGTTGCAACAACCCTTATCAGTCGACACAACCGAGAGTGCTTGGTGTATCGGATCGCTTCGTGAAATACTTTGACGAACAAGACCCGGGAAAACCGGCCTTCAGTTTTGCCACGTCCTCCGCCAATTCGGAAATCGAGAAAAACAACCCTTGGCATTGTTTGTATCAGCAGCCCGACAACTCGGCGATTCCGGTGGTGATCGACAAGAACACCGCTTGGTATAGCCTCAAAGTTTATTCTGTTGGAAGTACTTTTGACGTTGAGTTCGACACTGGCGAATCGGCTACTTTCGAGGTCGTCGGGTTTTTGAACAACTCCATTTTGCAAGGCAGCCTGTTGGTCTCCGATGAAAATTTTCGCGACCTGTTCAAGAGTGCAAGTGGTTATCGGATATTCCTTGCAAACGCGAATGCGAGCGACAAGAAACTTTTGCAGCAGCAGTTGACTGACTACGGTCTTGAGTTCCAATCGACCGAGAAATTGTTGTCGGGCTATCTCGCGGTTCAAAATACCTACTTGAGTACGTTTCAGGCTTTGGGAGCGTTGGGGCTGCTGTTGGGGACATTCGGCTTGGCAGCCGTTCAAATGCGGAGTGTCCTCGAGCGCAAGAAAGAGCTGGCGTTGATGCGCGCCATTGGTTTTGATGGCGCGAAACTCGGAAAATTCGTTCTGCTTGAAACCGTTTTTCTTTTGTTGGGCGGATTGTTGATCGGAACCGTGGCAGCGGCCTTCGTGACTTTGCCTCACACCTTGTTAACACGGATATCGGTGCCTTGGTTGGAATTGGGCGTGATGTTCGGTGCGATTCTGTTGGTCGGTCTTTTGACGGCATTGATTGCGGCGAGGTGGATCAGCCGACTTCCAATCTTGTCTGCGTTGCGCAACTAGGACCTTGGAATCAAAGGGCAAACGCAGGGCCAATTCGGCCCTTGCGAATCTGACGGGTATTGAATTAGAATTGTGCGAACAAAGTTCAGCCGATTCGGTCTTGATGGTTCTTCCGCATTCGTTTGCGGACCAACGTCACGACCAATCAACACTTGGCGGTGTGGCGGAATTGGCAGACGCGCTTGATTCAAAATCAAGTGGGAGTATTCCCGTGGAGGTTCGAGTCCTCTCACCGCTACTTGCACAAAACCTCTTTAAAACCAGGTCGAAACCAAAGCTCGTTACCTGTCGATGGTCGACAGTGCGACCCGTTTTGAAAACAGCAAAAACGGTACATACCGGATTTGCTCAAAACAGGAGTCGCCATCATGCGTGGACCATCAATATCCCCTCCCAAATACCGCAAGCATAAAGCCTCCGGCCAGGCCATTGTCACCCTCAATGGAAAAGACCATTATCTGGGTCCGCACGGCACAAAAGCCAGTCAGCAACTCTACGATCAACTGGTGGGAGAATGGTTGGCAAACGGCCGCAACAAATTCCAGGGCAATGATCACGATTCAATCACCGTTGCACAGCTTGCTGCTGAATATTGGAAGTTCGCAAAAGGCTACTACGTCAAAAATGGAAGGCCGACTGACGAATTGCCGGGTCTGAAAATCGCAATTCGCCACCTAATCGAGAATTATGCACAAACTCCGGTCGACCATTTTGGCCCGCTTTGCCTGGCTAACATTCAGCAGCAATTTGTAGCGGCTGGTCATTGCCGCCGTTACATCAACCAAAACACTGGGCGGATCAAACGTATGTTCAAGTGGGGAGTCGCCAGGGAATTGGTACCTGTTAAGACATATCAGGCGATTTCAACAGTCTCGGGTCTTCGCAAAGGCAAAACTGCGGCACGAGAATCGACTCCCATACTCCCCGTTTCCGATGAAGATGTCGAGAAAACGATAGCAAACCTTCGAAACTCAGTAACCGCTGATATGGTCCGCATTCAGTCGCTTACTGGATGTCGTCCCGGCGAGCTGTTTATTATGCGGCCGTGTGACATCGATCGATCTGGCGCTGAGCATATTGGGGTTTGGCTCTATTATCCCGAGTCACACAAAATGGAACACAAAGAGCGGCACCGCGTCATTGTGATCGGCCCCAATGCCCAATCGATTCTCTGCAAATACCTTCTGAGAAACGAAAAGCAACTGTGCTTTCTTCGCACAGGAGGTAAACCATATAAGAGATGGCACTATGCGCAACATATTGCCTGGGCGTGTGACAAAGCTGGAACTGACCGCTGGGCTCCAAACCAACTCAGACACGCCGCAGGAACGCGTATACGAGCCAAATATGGCCTTGAAGCCGGACAAGTAATTCTTGGCCATGCGAACGCTGACGTAACTCAGATTTATGCAGAACGGGATCTTGCAAAAGCGATTCAAATCATGCAAGAGGTTGGATAACAACGAGAAGATTTGCGATGATATGCAGTTCACCGAAACCTCAAAAGAGCGACTGCCATGTCTACGCGAATATACGAAAGCGAATCAATCAAAATAGAGATTGATGACCCTAGCTTACATGAAACGGAAGCCCTTTTTCCTTGGCGAGCCTACATCGTCGATCCAAAGCGTTTGTACCAATGCTGCGAGTTTACAGGTACATTCGAGGAATTTTTTGAGCTTCTGCGCGATTCCAACGTCTATAGGCAGAATGTTTTGCTATCCGAGAAAAACCCGGATTCAAAACTTATCGAGAATCCTCAATGCGACGACCTAGAAAAACGATTTTCAGTATTCTCGACTTTACCAACCGAAACCATTATTGCGTGTGCCGAAAAAACCGTTTCTTTGGCGCCGGCCGAATTATTTAGACGCAATCTGATCCCCGATATCAGCCCTGCGAGTCCGCTAATTCAGTTAGTAAGTTCGTTCCGCGAAATAGAGTTCATGGGAAATTCGATCTGGGAGACTGAGTTTCAGAGTTGGAATAACAATGAAAAATTTGAGATTTGCCATCTTCTTAGAATCCGTGGAAATACAAACTCAATTCAGTACCCATGGCTCTACAACGGCAAAAGCGATTCGTTGGTAGCGATCAATCGAAATCGCGCGAAAGCATTTATAGGTATCATTTCAGTAAATTATGATTTGCAAGCCAACAAAATAAAGAAGGTCTGGCGCGACGCAGTACCGGCTGCAACTACCTATAACCCAATAAACCTCTTTCTAGAAAAACCGGCATCCAAGTCATTTGACAAAGCAAATAAATTCTTCATGAATGAGGTATTCCCAGTTCTTATGGGCTATGAACGACAAATTCTCAGGTCGTTTCTGGCCCTTTCGTTGACCAGCAGGCTTATCTTGGAGGAGATGATCAAACGTGGGATTGATAAGCCTGAAAGTGCAAAATCGCAGCCGAACATTTGTAAAGATTTTGACCCATTTGGGAAAGAACATCACAAAAGGTCATTCTCAAAAATGCGAAAACAGGGCTGGGTAGATGTTGTCGGTGAAGGTCGAGGTGCAAGGACCTTTATTTCCGAGGCCAGGGCAGATTTTATCCGTGGATTGTACACCTCAAGCCCCCATCTTTTTACTGCAAACTAGCGCGCACCGATTAGCTACCGTTTATTTTTCGAATTTACGCCATGATTTGAGCGTTACTCAAGCAAATTGCACGGAGACGCTCAAAAATGACTATCAACATTAATTCGGAAACGATTATTCCAATCCGAAAAGTGCCCGAATGGTGTGAAGAAAACTTAGGGAACCGGGTCTCTCTTTCCACAGTACATCGTTGGCGAACGCGAGGGTCGCGGGGCAGGGCACTGGAATGGTTCAAAGCAGGTGGGGTCCCTTATACATCGATTGAGGCATTAGGCAGGTTTTTCGACTCAGGTGAAACAACTGAGTCTCTGGGACAATCTGCAATATCCAAAGACTGTAGTGATGCCGTTGAATTCCTGAAAGCGGAACTTGGCTGACATATCGGGATACGAAAAACGGGCTCTGCCAAGCCCGTCGTTTTTCTTGCTCTGAATCAATCGCCTCTCACAGCCATCGGAACAGATTATGTCTAAATCTACAACCTCCTCCCGAAAAAGTAAAGCAAATGCAGAACGGAAGCTAAACCGAATTCATTTCAAGACAAGCCGGGTACTCGACTATCTGACGCAAAAGGAACTCACTGCTCAAACCGGGCACGGGCCAAAAGAATGGCCTCTCGTAATTCTAAAGGAACTCGTCGATAACTCGCTGGATGCTTGTGAAGAACAAGGCACGCTTCCAGAGATTTCAGTTCGAGTTGATTGCGAAGGTATCACCGTAACCGACAACGGACCAGGTATCCCCAAAACAGTTGTTGAGAACGTTCTAGATTTCAACCACCGCATTTCTTCTCGTGAAGCATACGTCGCCCCTGACCGCGGGGCTCAAGGCAATGCTCTTAAAACACTTTTTTGCATGCCATTTGCATTGTCAGGGGCAGGTGGAGTTGTTGTCGAGTCATTCAATCAACGCCATGAGATCAGCGTCGTTGTTGATCAGATCAAACAATCTCCAAGTATTGATTTAAAAACGACACGGAACCAATTTCCAAAGGGCACATCTATTTTCGTTAACTTTTGCCCTGAAAAAGCAAGCTTTGCAAACCCCACCAAAAACGTTGGAAATTTACAAAACTGCAAGAATTCAGACCCAAATGAAGCAAGCTTTATTCTCGAACGTTCAAAATCTCGATTTTTACAATTGGCACAGTCGTTTGTCTGGATCAATCCGCACCTGAGTTTATCTATCGATTGGTTTGACGATAAGTTTCATTGGCCCAGAACTACCGAATCGATATCAAAATGGACACCTTCTTCTCCAACCGATCCTCATTGGTATTGCAATGACGATTTCTTTCGACTTGTAGCGGCACATATCAATCACGGCACAAAGACCATTCGTGAATTTGTGGCAGAATTCAAAGGGTTTTCGTCAACTCGCAAGACAAGTAGCGTTTTGCAAGAAGCGGGATTTCATCGTCAGCCTTTCAAACATTTGGTACGCCAAAATGAAATAGACAAGGAAAAATGCCTTCGGCTTTTGAAGGCAATGAAGAAGGCAACTAAACCAACCAACCCATTGTTGTTGGGCGAAATCGGCAAACTCCACTTTGAATCGCGGTTCTCCCATGCCGGGGCCGACATGGATTCTTTCAAATACAAACGGGTCGCGAGGTTGCAAGACAATGTTCCATTTGTGATCGAAAGTGCGTTTTCCTATCTGCCCAATCATGAATCCAGGCACTCAATTTTCGGAGTCAATTGGTCTCCAGGGATTCAAAACCCGTTTCGCCAACTGGGTGAGAGCGGTCCGAGTTTGGAAGGGCTTCTGGGATCTCGATATCTAGGCCAAGACGAACCAATTCTTTTTGTACTTCATGTGATTTCGCCAAGAATACGATTTGCTGACCGTGGTAAATCTACGCTGGTGTTGGAGGATGCCTGATGAAAGCTCAGGAAATCGTCAAGGCTATTGAAGCCGTTACCAAGGAGTGGACGAAACGGCGCAAGAAAGAAGAGCGGAAAAATCGCCCAAATCGAACGTTCCGCAACGCTTCGATTTTTCATACGGATGTAGCCGGAGAGATCTTGCCGAAAGCGTATGCCCATGGTTCAGGCGACGGGAAATTCACGCTGGCCAAGCGAAACTTCTACTATGCGGCGCGCGAACACTTTGCAAAAGCAACTGGTAAAGAAATAACTTACGACCGGTTCAAAACAATTCTACTTCAATTCATGAACAGGAATCCAAAACAGACAGCTGAGTGGAAGATAACGGCAGATCCTAGAGGAACGTTTTGGCTCCCCAATACAGCGCATGCGACGAATATTCCCGTCGGAACTATTCAAATTGATAATTACCTAAGTTGTCTTGACGCTCGATTTGACGAACTGAATTTTGATCATTTGATACCAGTTCAGTGGCCACTTAATCGACCAAGCCAACGATTTTCCGCCGTCCTTTACATCGAGAAAGAAGGGTTCGGCCCCATGCTGCAAGAGGCCCGGATCGCTGAACGCTTTGATCTAGCCATTGTCAGCTGTAAGGGACAAAGCGTTGTTGCCGCAAGGAAGCTCGTTGACCACTTGTGCCGCAAAGATGGTGGCGTGCCACTGTTCGTTGTACATGATTTTGATAAGGCCGGGTTTGAGATCCTCAACAATTTGACACAGGAGTCGCAACAGGCGATTGAGCAGGATCGTGTTCCGTACTATTTCGAAAACGAGATCGACGTACATGACTTTGGACTTAGGCTGGAAGACGGGTTGAAATACAAACTTCAACCGGAGTTCTTTGATTTCAAGGGCGAGTTACCAGCGGGTTTGACTGATGCTGAATATCAGTATTTGTCCGACGGATTTCGGATTGAACTGAATGCTTTTACTTGTCCGCAGTTCATCGAGTGGCTGGAATCCAAGTTGATTGAGTTTCTTCCTGAAAAACTCGTTCCTGAAAGCAATGTACTTGCAAGAGCCTATCGTCGAGCTTTTGCCGTTCAACGACTAAATGCTGCAGGCCAGAAAATAAAACGTCAAGTTGCAGATGAGGCCCGCTCGCTGAAAGTTCCCCGAAACTTGCTGTCAAAAGTCAAAACCCGGGTTCAAAGCGGAGATCGAGAGTTGAATTGGGATATGGCGGTTGCTGAGATCGCTGCCGAACAGATTGGCAAGAAGAAACGATAGCCAGCTGATGTTGATTTATGCCCTGAAAGCGCATTCCAGGCTTCGCAATCTGGCAGGGAACTTTGGTAGGTCGAGTTCTGAAAAAGACCATGCCTCAACCGGCTTTTCAAAATGAGGGATTCTGCATTTCAATTCTTCGCCAACCAGTTTTCGTGGATGACGGGGATGCGGTGGTACCCAGGAGCAGCGTCACAATTGGCGTCTCAGGCTCGAAAGGGCTTGGGCAGCTGTCGGTCGCGGAATCGGAAAGAAATCGCCGAGGATGGAGTGAAGAGGCCGGGTGCAGTTCGCCCGGGGCCAAAACGAACAAGCGAAATACTTTGACCGCTTTGTATCTTCGCGAGTTTTCTGCTGGCGTCTCGTACCGCGAGTAAGTACGAGGTTTGACAATAGACAGGCCATCACTCAAAGGAAACATCACTCTGCATCAATCAAACATATGCAGAGGATTTAAAGCGGTGGTACGCGCTAGAATCACATATATAGACCAATACACATAGACAATCGGCTTGTTCTTGCGCTATCTGGCCTTTCAAGTAGTTGGCAGGGTTAGTTTCACGCAGTTAAATCTGTGAGTGCCATAAAGTTAGATTCAATCGTATTCTCAACTTCGGCCGTTGTCGCATTCCATTCCACTGCCAAATGTTGCAACACAGAATCAATGTCGTTTGGAACTGCAGCGCGCTTTCCGACTTTCACATACGGCCCATCGGTTTCCGTCAAAATACGGTCCTTCGGAAGGCGCCCAACCAATGATTTGCCCTTCGCTGACCTGACCATTGCAGGGTTGACCGATAAATAGTGACCTTGATCAAGGACACTCTTCAAGGTATTGGCACTACCGCTGTACCAATGGAAAATTGCTGGACCAACATCATATTCCGCGAGCTTTGAAAGGACCATTGCTTCCGCACCCCGGCTGTGCAGAGTTATTAACTTCCTTTCTCCTTTGAGAGCCTTAAGGATTGAGGTAAATACGCTAATCTGCTCGTCTCGCGACGAGATTCCTTCCTTCGAAAAATCGAGTCCGATTTCGCCAATGCACTCTGCTATTGGCAAAAGCTCAACAAATCTCTCAACCTCTTCGTTATGGTTCGCAGCGTTCAAAGGATGGAGGCCAAGTGCGAGTTTGACAAACTTATGGTGAGCCACGTGTTCTCGCCCCAATTCAAAGTGGCTTGGTAGATTAGTCACCGCGACTACCAGAAGGCCATTTGCTTCACAATCGTCTGCGATCTCCGAAGGATTTGGGAAACGGTCAATGTGACAGTGAGTGTCAATTCGCATCTCAATCGAGCCCCGCCCGCTTACGTATTTCTTTGGTAGCTTTGGCTTTCAACCATTCGGCAATCTCAGCCATAGCTCTGTGAACGGTTGCCGCATGCCCCCTTACTGAAGAAACATTATGTTCGCCATTGGCAGCCAACATCCGAGCGATTTCGTCCTCTGAAGGGTTGCGGCGGATAAACGACAAGCACGCTCTGAAGTCATTGGGGGCTTCAGCTTTTGGGTCCTTTAGCTTTGTCCACCCACGGCAAATGTTGTCGCCGTAAAGTTCGTTATCGAGGTCAACTTTGTGCAATGCAGCGCGTCGGTAGATGCAGGGCATACATGAACCGCACTGTCGCGCCTTACGGTTCTTCCACCACATCCGGTGCCCCCGCTTTGAACAAGAGACTGATTCAAGTGCCACTGCTTTTAGAAAATCCAGGTTCTTGCAGCACTCAATGACCTCGCCCTTTGTCTTTTCGAGCAACGGATTGCGTATTGTTCCTTTTAGTCCAAGTTTGTTGGCAATTTCGTCCATTTCACGAAGGAAACGAGGGTGGGCAGTGCGAGTGGAACAGGACCCTCGCCGTGATGCAGTGAGTGGACAATTGACGGCTATCGTGCCGTTTTCGGGCACCAGTAATTCTAAATCCTTGTCCAATGCATTTACAACGAACAACCCCAAGCCGAGAAACAAAGCAGATCGGCTACGAAACGTTTTCTCCTTACCTGGCGGATCCTGTCCAACTGCTATGAGTTTGGAGCTAATCCTACCTTCGTACCGCGCTGTCAGCGACTTTAGTAACCGTTTTTGGTCGCTCAGCGGCCCTGCAACTCTGGTGTCATGATGCCCAACTAGCACAAGACGCCCGTCGTTGGATTCTAGCCAGTCAATTGCCCCGGTTAGCGAATCAAGTCCACCAGAAAAAAGCGTCGCCGCGTCGGCTTTGATCGATTCGGTTTTTCGTTTGAGTTTTAACTCCCGTGGTACGCGCAAACGGCGGCGCCGCTGTTTGAATGAAAACGTCCAGTTGTCGCCAGTCAAGAATGCGATGCAATTGTTAATGTCCGATGCAAGGCCCATCCATTTCTCAGGCGAATTGACAGGGAGTGTCACACTAATGTCTCGAGCCCATAAGTCAGCGGCTTTCTTGCGTAGAACCAATTTGTCAGCTGTGTACACGACGGCCCCCAACAGCAGAAAGTCCTGAGCTTCTGGACAAGGCGTAGGAAGTCCTTTTTGCAGCGATTTAAGGTCAATGTGCAATTGGCTGGACAGTCCGGTCGAAGTACGTACAGTGATTCCTGCACACTCATGCTTCGTTGGTTTATTTGGATTCACGGTAATGCTGATTTTGGTCGTCATTTGTTGAACACATCCAAGGTCATTCGCATTATTTCGTCCGAAAAGCCAGCCCATTCGGTCTCCCAATCCACTTGTGCAACGTCAATGTCCAGAGACCGGTTGCGGACCAGCGACTCGATACATTCCGAAATGCTGCCGAGAAACGATTCGGCGACTTTATCACCATGCTGTTGCACTAGGTGCTCGAAATGAACTCGACAAAACTGCTCGTAGAGGTGATACGCAAAGAACTTCATCGTGAGTTCCGTCAGAGTCTCAACATTCGCAATGTCGGCGAAGACGGTTTCGACGTCCTCAGAAGTCTCGGCGTCCTCTAACAATTCATCCATCAGTCGTGACAGTGCACTCCGTGCATCGACTGCGTCCTGGGAGCTGTCGTCGTGGCCGAACAAACCCACCAGCCCGAGTACGATGTCACCGGGCGAACCACCAACGAGGTCCACAAGGTTGCTCTGCCGCAGTGCTTCGTTGAGGCCATCGCGCGCAACCTGCCCAACAAAGCCCGCAAAGTCTCCGATTGTGGATTGAGCAGATCGCCCTCCGCCTCCTCCACCAAGGACGCCACCACCAGATGCTATTCGAGACGAGCCACCATTGTTTGAAATGTGATCACTCAGATACGACTTTGCCTTCGCCTCCGTGATCGGCACATTACCGGTTCGCGTAATCTGTCCCTTTTGTGCCCCCCATGCAGGAGGTGCGTCGTACCCTGCGGACGTTCCCATCTGTCAGCGGCTCGCTTTCTTTTTCTTTGGTGGCTTCAACGCTCCGGCCACAGCTTTGCCGATTCTCGAGTTAGATTCTTTTAGCTTATCGATCGCCGGTTGCAACGTTTCCGCAATCTCTGGCTTGCTGCGCGAGAGAGTTATCAAGTCGACGCCAACCGCTCCCGGTATCTCTTTGTCCGGATACTTTGTCAGAATTCTGGTCAAAAATCGAGCAGAACTACCGATGTCTGACTCGACGAGTGCCCGCAATGCGTCGAAGTTCGCTTTTGCCTTCAACTGCTGTGAAATCCGCTGTTCGATGAGTCCGAACAACATCTCAATGTCGTCCTCTGGCATCGCGCGAATGCTGCTTATGCTGGCCTTTCGTCGGCCCGGATTGCCAGACATGAGGCCGTCAAAGGCTCGTCGCACAATCGGTGGCACCATGGACACATCTGACAATGTGGACTGCAGGCGGTCGCGTGCGACCCAGAAATAGTCCCGAAGATCAATGCCAGACAGCTTCGGTTCAATTGCGATCCAGCGACGAATCCATGATCCTCCCCATTGCTCGGCAATCTTTTTGGCCGCCTCCTCGTCGTCGAGCTTGCCCTTTGGTGGGCGAATTGCCTTTTCCAATTTAACGATTTCGGCGGGGTGCCCTTTCTGTGATGCCTGCCAGTCGTAAAGTTCGTGAAACTGCGATGCCTTGACGTATTCGAGCAGCATCAGTTTGACAAGTACCGCGTCGTCGATGTTGTCCAAATTGGCAACTCCAGCGAGTTGCTTTCTCATTACGAACGCGTTCAAGAACCGTTTAACTTGCCGCGGATTGCCCTTCAGCCCTTCTGTGATTAGTGGAGCGACTGCGGCACAAAACGTGAGGGCTCTGGAGAGTACATCGTTCGGCTCTCCGGCCTTAGCCTTGGTCAGCGCGGCCTTCACGGCCGCCGATCCGAAAACAGTATACTGGTCCTCCTTACGTTGTTCGTCGCACGCAGCCAATACATGTTTGTATGGATCAGATTCCAAGTGCCGCTCGCAAAACAGCAACACCATGTAGGTCTCGATTTCCGCAGGCGAGAGTCTGGGCAAGTGATACGGAAACTGGATCAGTTTCTCCAAGTAGTCTGTAATCAGCCGGTCGCCGGATTCTGTCTCGCTTTTTTCTTCCGACTCCAAATTCCTCTCGTACTCGCGGTACTTCCAAGCTATGGCGTGTCGGACAATTCTCGGATCGGCACCAATAACGAACGCGGTGTTCTCGACATTCAGAAACAGCTTGATGGCTTCGAGATTTTCGATGATCCGTTCCGGCGAACAGCGGTCGAGATCGTCAATCAGAACGATGAGTTTGTCGATATTCGAATCCGCAAGCATTTTCCCGAACTGTTCACGAAAAGTTCGCACGTCCATTGGTCCAACGGAAGACTGATCTTTGCGAATCAACTGCTCCCAATTGACTGAAACTTCGCTAACATCGTTTCCTTCCGCATCATTTTTATCGTTGTCGGCCTGAGGCTTTACGGATTCATCGGCCGTGCGCCATCCAACGAGCGCCCCCATGGAATGGGCCATGGACGGAAGTAACGAGGCACCTCCAGTAACGTATGCAGCAACCGCGGGAATCGCTACGTGTTTTAGGCCTAAGCCAGCAACACGCATCCAGTTAACTGACTTGAGCAATGAAGCCGCTTTTTCTTTCACTTTCGGCCCGAATCGTTTGTGTTCGCCCAATGCAACAAGGACTGAACTCAGAATCGCGGATTTCGCATCGTCGTAGCCTTCGAACAGCCAGCCGTTGAAGTAAAGGCACGCGATGCCTTCAAGGTCCGATTTCCTATCCATTTTCGCAGTAGGGTTCTCCGGGTCGAGGTCATGTTCAAGCATCTTCATGAGACTTGTTTTGCCGCCACCCCAATCGGCGAATAAGCCTATGGTGACAGGAAGTAAAGTCTCATCAGTGACAATTGACCGAATCAGATCGGTATGTACGCGAAAACCGATGAGATCGAGATGAGTTTCCTTATCGGTCCACACTTAGTTTTGCCCTGTGTGATTCTGTGAAAAGCAGCTAGATATTTCGGCCGTGATCTAAGATTGTACCGACTTTAGAACCTTCGTTGCAGAAGTAGCGTATCGAAAAAATCCGCCATACTCGGCGTCGCCGGATTTCTACTGATTTGATTAACTGATGCTTTGATTATTCAACGCTTGCAAACATGTAGCCTGACTGACGCAATCGTGCAGCAAATCCATTGGCTTCCCCAGCTCAATCAGGCTCGAAAGGACTCCCCAGCGCGGCAGAACACTTGATTGGCGCGCAAGAAACCATCTCGGGGTTGAGCAAACTATTAGATTTCGACTATCGAAACGGAGTACGTGACCGAATTACTCTAGGGATGTCTTTCCCCGCATTTCGAAAAAGTTGTCGTAATGCGATATCGTTGGCGGGGTCCATCATGGCGATGTTGTTTTTGGGACCAACGGTCAGGTTCTTGATGGCACTTTGCTCTATAGCCAATTTCAAAAAGGGAACAATCCTGTTGTTCGATACACGTGTTTCAACAATTGAAGTGTCAAGGTCCAGCCCATCAAGTACATCGGGCGCGATTATCAGGCGCCATTCGTCTTCTTCTTCAAATCCAGGGTGCTTAAAACGAATGGACAGTCCAACCACTGTGCCAAGCAATAATGCACACCAATTCGTAATCGCGTCTTCGAGTCTTTCCTGTTGGACTTCAAAGATATTCTTGTCAACATAGTCACAAACCCAATCCAATGCCTTGTCAATTACCTCGGCTTGAATCTCGGGATTATAAATCACCTTTATTAAGTCGATCATAAAATCGATCTTATTTCCGCTTACGCCGATTTGAGATAGTGAATTCGAATCAAACCCAATCGAATACCCGCTGGCGTTGGCCGCATAGGCACGCCATTGGCTGAGCATGTCCGGATTAGCGGAAAAACATGAAACAAAAAACTCAGCAAATAGCAGGCGAATTTCAGGCCAGTTACGAACCATGGATACCACCACATCCAATATTACCCACGATGGTTTATCAACTATGCTCGGGTCTTTGACATACTCCTCACGCGTGAATGATTTGTTTGAACGACGATACCTAGCTAGTCTCCTTTCTATTTGATCCGCGGCAACATTCATTCCATATTTGAGCTCCAAGGCGTCGTTGGTGTATTCATAATGTGTCGCCCAAATCTCGCTAGCCTCGACGATGCTTCTTAGAGCAAAGGCATCGGTGTAGTGAAATAGTATTTCAGGTGGGCCGTCACTTGGTTGGTAACGCTGCCAAATTTCTTCAATGTGCTTGCCTGCAAAGAACGGTTTTGAATTCGTCATTCGTGGTTCTCACTGTGGGAATGACAGTCAAGAAAAGGAAGTAAACGTGAACTCATTGTATACGCTGCTCAACTTGTGTTTTGCTCAATAAACTCAGCACTTGAGTGGCCGAGAATCGAATCAACATCTCAATTAGTTTTCGCCTTAAACTTCTCGCTTCATTGTCACGATTGCTGCGATTAACACGGGAAGTACAACAATGAACCAAAGTGAAATGGGGCAGCAAAACGACAGTGTTTGCCACGACCTTACGCCGCTGCTAGGCAGATCGTTCTCCCACAGTTGCCAGGCCATTTCCGATGGCCACATGAATAGGCAAGATCCAAACGAAAACATGATCATTATTCCTGTCCACGCCAATATCAGGCACTGACAGATGAAACTTCGCCTTCCAACAGAACGCATATATCGATTGAAAATCCCGACCGATTGATTCCTAGGCCGACTTGGCCTTTGGGTCGGTGGTGGCGTTATGTTGATTTGCGGAAAATCTTGCGGCGGCGGTGGAGGCGTTGGAACTTGCGACATTCGGCACCTTTGAAAAAAAGGGAGACACTGATTCCCGAAATGCCGATCGACAGGCTTACCACGGCCCATTTGCACAGCACACGAAAGACCAGCGCTCCCCTGTGCCTAGCGCAAGGGGAGTCACCGTGAAAGCCTGTGCAAATAAATGAATGTGGTAATTCGTCGATTAGGCAGTAACTCTGAGTTTATTCTAACGCACTGCCCATCAATTGTCCTGCACTGTCAAAAATCGAGCGGCTTTAGGCAAACGCCAATTACTGCCGAATGCAGATTGGGGGCGCGACCGTCAGTTTCGATTTCCTCCACAATGCGACATACTGGCGGAAGCGGTGTTTTTGATAGCCTGCTCTTGATTCTTTGAGTAATGCTGAAATCATGTGTATGATCAGATAATTACATATGATTTTGGCAAAATGAAAACTCAAGTGCTTCAGTATTACCTTTCAAAGGAACGTAAGACGACTGTTCAGGAGTGTCTCGAAGTCTCGATCGGCCAGATCAGCCGTATGCTAAAACAGCGTGGTGTCTCCTCAGGTGAATTCTATTGGGACATCGATGATTTCGAAGGAACAAGGTCGACGCTAAAGTGGGGATTTCGCCGAGAAGAACGCGTTCCCTTCTTGCGATTCACGTATCAGTACGAACTTGAAACTCCCATCGTGCAGGAAATCAAACTTGATGTCACGCAAACGAATTTCAATGGACACCGTTTTTGGTTCTGTTGCCCCATTTGGTGCGGTCGCCGCCAATGCGGACGCCGATCCGGGAAACTTTTTTTGCCGCCGGATTCGAACCAATTCGGCTGTCGCAACTGTCATTCCTTGACGTATCAGTCGAGTCAGGAAGCCCATCGAGAGCGACGAATGGTGAGGCACCTCGCTGAGTTTTGGGGCATCAGTCCAGAAATCGCAAAAGAGATCGCGGACGGCTTAATGTAAGTCAAGGTTTGAAGTTCCTTCAAATCAATTTGCGACAGATGTTCCTCCCAATTTTACAAGGTATCGCTCAAACGAAATCAAGGCCGGACAAACAATGAAATCCCAACAAACAGCTGAAGAGCTATTTCTTAGATTTCGTTTTAATTCCGAAAAGAATCGCACGCTGACGCCCGCGTCGATTAACTCGATCAGCAAGAGTTTCGGATTGGATCATTACCCTATTTGAGGGTAGGTGACCAAGGACTCGATCATAATACTGTTTCAATGCGTTACCACGAAGCAGATTTTGGTCACGAGCCGAAACGGGAGTCAAGAATTCGACGCGTGGGTACTCATCGGTATTAAAAAAGGCATTTTTTTGCATCTGCCAGTCACCGTGATAGAGATCGACCAGACGTTGTGCGTTGCCAACCGTTCGCTCTCCGAATTGCAGTTGAGTTTGGAGCTCATCGATGCGTTGATTTAATGAGTCCAGCTTCAATTCCATAGGCTTCTGTCTACCAATAAGCGCTATTACCGGACTGGTTGCTTCCAACTGAGCCCACCAGATTGTGGTTGATGGAAAAACGCTGGCAAAACTGTTAGCAATCAATTCAAATTCTCTTGGCCCCAGCTGATATAGCGGCAACCATTGGCAAAACAATCCATCTGGATTCAGTCGGGACGCAGCGACTTCATAGTGCTCAACCGTATAGAGATAACCCGACTCACTTTCCCACGGTACGAATAAATCGGATATTATGACGTCGTACTTCGCATCGTGCGCCAAAAGGTGATGTCGTGCATCGTCGACATGAATCGTAACCTTTTCATGCCCTACGACTCCAAAATTATGCTCAGCAAGTAGTTCTGCAGCCTCAACAACTTCTGGTATCAGTTCAACAACTTCAATCGTTTGGACATTTGAATGAGGCACGGCGCCTCCCGCAGTTAGCCCGGTCCCCAGCCCCAAAAACAAGACATGTTTCGGATCTTTGTGCAGTAACAACGGGATATGTGCCTGACGATACTCCCGGGCATTGGTTCCCGTTGCGCCGAATCGGTAGTGAAGATTCTGGCGGATCTTGAAAACTCCGTTTTCCTTTCTTTGCACCAAGTCAATCCAACCATAAGAAGAATTCCATCGCCTAAGGAGTTGTTCGTCGTATTTTGATCGATTGTGTGCGGAGTCCGTCGGAGCATTCAATGCGAGAAACGACGTTACGAAAAAAACCACGAATAATGCGCTAGTCAGAACTGGTTTTGATTTGACGGGGAGGGCCGTCGTCGCCATGCAAAAGAAAATTGCGGCAATAAGAACAAAAGTCCCCCAAAGCCCAGTCCAAAACAGAAGAACAAAGCTCGTAACTATCGCGCCGAGCGAGCCCGCAATCGTATTCACGGCCGTTAGGCTGCCCACCGATCGTCCAAGGCTCGTACGACTATCAATCAACGCCCAGGTCAACGGGAGAATCATGCCAAGACAAACGATGGCGGGCGCAACAACTAGGGCAACCAGGCAAAGAGCGCCAGACAAATAGGTGATGAAGGAATCCCCGGAACTGAAGTAGTCCAGTTTCGTGATTTTTGCAAAGAATGTTACCGAAATCGAAACGAAAATCGCCCCTAAACTGGCAGCTGCCCCCAGTAATAGCTTTGGGTCGAATTTCTTCTGAAATTTCCCTGCCAATGCTGCCCCCAGGGCAAGCGAAACAATGAATACGGCGACTACGAGGCCAAAGGTGTAAGTACTGTTATGAAAGACGAGTGAAAACATCCGCAGGTACAGAACCTGAAGTGCCAATGTTCCAAAACCGCTTAAAAATGCAAACGCAAATTGAAGGCATCGGCGGGATAAAGCGATTCGGTAGTCAGGTGTTTGTTGTTGGTGACCTTCAATTGTCGCCTCTATTCCTAAACAATCACCGCCTAGTCTCGGTGATTTGAACTTGCGATCCTTTCTATACAAGGCGTATGCCAAAATTGCACACGCTGCAGAAACTGCAGCGGCAATCAAGCTGCTCTTGGTGACGCCAAGATTGACCAGAGAAAAGAAAGTTGCGAAACAAACACCTAAAAAAGCCCCAAATGTATTGATGGCATAAACGTACGAAACGAACTTTCTTCGCTCTGTTACTTTCTCCGTTAACGGTGGAATCCTAGAAATGTATTCGGCGATGAATGGCAAGGTTGCTCCCATCGCAATAGTAGCCGGTAAGAGCATTAGGAATGCGAATGCCCCTCGATAAGCAAGTTGCATTGCAAAAGACTCATTGCTTAGAAGCTGGACCACGCTCGGTGTACGTGACGCGGCCAAAAGCAACGGAATCAGCATCGCCCACAAGAACACGACAACTTCGGCGACCGCATAAGCCAAAATTGAATTAATTTTTGAGATTAAACGCGTTCCAATTACGTAGCCAATTGCAAGACCAGCAAAGAAGCTGGACAGGACAATTGACGCCGCATGCATGGTGTTCCCGAAGAGCAAGCCGATTTGCCGCGTCCACGAAATTTCATAAATGAGTGCCGCAAATCCGGACCAGAAAAACAATACGAAAACTGCTGCTACGTAACATCGTTTCTTGGTCGATTTGTTCTTCAAACGTCCGTCCGGTTAATTCGCGCGATATCCGATCTGGTGCGGCGGCACCAAGAGCTGTGCCAGCGGCAATATACAACATCCATTATAGTGATTCGGAACGTCGCTTGTGTTGACTTCTTTTGATAGAAGCATTCTATGAATATTTTGGGCGGCATTTCGTTAGCTTTTTGCAAGTGGCAAGGCAAAACGCAAATTTTCATGAAGGGGCCGATGCCAGGTTTTTGCGTTGACTGGAGAACATCAACGTGATGACCAAAGGTCAAAATCGGCATAATCGTTAAAAAGCTATCTGTAATCGACCGGATTTATTGCGATAACTGTTATTGCCGATAATTGGTATAGTACCGTCGCAATTCCATTAATTGGGACTATTTTCAGGATGTACAAGAATGTTTTCGAAATGGATCACGACCTTTGGGCTGACCCTGATCGCTTTTACGGGCTGTCGGGCTCTGCCACGCGAATACGTTGCCACACACCATCAAGGCGCCACCGCCAGGTTGGTTCCGAAGCTGGAATTGTCGCTTACTCATCGGCATCGGCCGAATTCGCCGATCGAAAAAGTATCATGGAAGACCGACAAGACGGTTCCGTTCGAAACGAATCCCGATAACCATCATTCTGATAACCTTGCTGCATTTTCCCAAAATGAGACGGTAGATTCGCCGGAATCCCTTGATGAATTTGAAAACCTCGCACTAGAAATCAGTCCTGCAGTTCAACAAATATCTGCTGAGATTGAATCGCTTCGTGGCAAACATACACAAGTTGGTTTGCCTCCAAACCCAACTGCCGGCGTAATGGGTGAAGACATCAATGAAGACGGCGGCGGTGGCCGGCATGGCGTCTACTTTGGTAGACAGATCGTCCGCGGTAACAAACTGGGTCTATCACAGTCAGTTGTCCACGCCGAGATAGTCGCCGCCGAGCAGCGACTCGCGACCGTAAGGCAACGTCTCCTGACCGATGTGAGGCAACGATACTATGAGTTGCTGGTCGCACAAGAGAAGGTCAAGGTTGCGACAGAATTGGTTTCTGTTTCGCAAAAGGCCGTGGAAACATCGGAAAAACTGCTTGAGGCTAAGGAAGTAGCACAAACTGCCGTGCTCCAATCGGAACTGGAGCTTCAAAATGCCAAAGTTATCCAACAGCAAGCCGAAAATGAACGATTAGCGGCAAGACGTAAATTGGCCGGGTTGGTCGATCTACCTGATTTGCATACGGACAGGGTCGCTGGAAACGTTCGAGAAATCACCAGGATCGAAGAATTCGAAAAGTCGTTTGATTTGCTTGTCGATTCCAGCCCGGAAATCGAAGCTCTCTTTGCCAAGGTAGAACAAGCACGAAGGCAACTTGCTAGAGAATGTGTCGAAGCCGTGCCAAATGTCACGTGGCAAACCAACCTGTTGTATGACACGGTAGGCGATGACATTGTGGCGGGTTTTCAAGTTGGAATGCCCATTCCGACAATTAACCGAAATCAAGGCGGGATCCATCAGGCCCGCCATCAAATCGCCGCCGCGCAGCGAACGGCGGACAAAAGAGCTCTGGATCTGCGACAGCGATTGGCCAGTGCTTACGAAACGTATCTAGATGCCAAATTGGAAGTTGACGCTTACAGTTCAGAAATCTTGCCGAAAGCCAAGGAAACGTTTGACCTTATTTCTAAGGGATACTCAGAAGGCGAAATTGATTTTTTACAGTTGCTGACGGCCCAGCGAACCTATTCGCAGACGAATCTTAACTACCTGGAAAGTCTTCGACGTGTCTGGCAACAAAACGTCAACATCCGTGGGTTGTTGTTAAACGGCAGTTTAGAATAGCCACCAAAGCATATTCTTAATGGCCGCCGCAACTTTCGTCTCTGTCAGTCAACAAGTCCAATAAACAAAGGCCCGCCACGTGGTTGAGGCGAAAATTCTTTACTCACGGATCTGATGCCACCAAAGCTCGGATCTGATGCCACCAAAGCTTGGTTCGTCCAGCCGTCAAAACAGCACGACAACTGCGCGCACTGTAAGAAAACTGACGATGAACCGTCAAATTTGAGCCTTTCGTTAAATTATTCCCAATTAATAGCCGAAAATGACCTTATATTGAGGAATCACTTACTGTAGTCTTCGACTATTACCTGTGGATTCAACTTACCGGACTTGACCTCAATCCGGTTCCACCAGATTATTATGGGACCCTTACAAAAACGAAACCATGCAAGCACTGTTGATAAAACTCGCTAACATCACTGTCATGATTCACATGGCATTGGGGTGCGCGTGGCATCACGGTCTTGCTTTTCCTTATGCGTGTGATGCGAGCAGCGTCTATGTCGAGTCGGATTGTGATCATGACGCGCATCAATGCGGCGGGGATAATGATCACCACGACCAGCTATGTCCGGAAGACCATCACGAAAATTTAATCGACGGTGAATTGGTTTGCGTACCGGAATGTGGTGGCAATCATCCACATGACCACTCGACTTGCCAGGATGACCGTTGTTCGTTCAGCCAATCAAACGACAATGCTCATGAATACATCGTTGATCTTAACGAGTATCTTGGCGGTGTTGGCACCGAGGCAATTGCGGTTCGCTCTCACAACTGGGCGGAAAATTCTTTCGAAAATGGACGATCCGGCCCTCATGCTGCGCCGGATCTGCGCGCGCATCTCTTGCTCTGCGTATTGATTCTCTAATCGTCCAAAGCCCGTTGACCGGCAACTACACCAAAGGTGTTGTGTCCCGATACAACGGCTAATCTTCGGACAGTCTGCGCGAAAGTACGTGCCGACAAACCTTTGTGACTCGCTTTGAATCTAGAGTTTTTCAGGGGCGGTCATCTACATTCGACTCTTGGTCCCTGCTACGGATATTCCAATGGCACGATTGAAAATTGATTGGTTCAAGAAACGCTGGAAGACAATCGTCTGGTTGGTCGTACTCATTTCCATTGGCGTTGCGGGAACAGTAACGTTCGCACAATGGAAGCCGTATGCCGACAGGTTTATAGCGTACATCCAAAACAAGGACCTTGAGCCGAACGAAGATGAGGAGGCCGCAGCAGATGCGCCCAGTGAAACGCCAGACACTTTGACACTCAGTCCTCAGGCATGGAAAAACATCGGTTTGGTAACAGACTCGGTCATGCCCTCTGATTTTGTGAAAGTCGTCTCCGTGCCGGCAATCGTTGTCGAACGACCTGGTCGTTCACAAATACATATTTCTGCTCCGATGACTGGAATAGTGACTCAAGTGTTTCCATTGGAACGTCAGGCGATCGAACCGGGAGAACCATTATTTACACTTCGACTGACGCACGAAGACGTTATAACGGCGCAGAGTGAATTCGTCACCAAACTGCAAAGCCTAGATGTGATCAAAAAAGAGCTGGCAAGGTTAGAAGGGATTAAAGACGTCATACCTGGAAAAATGATCGTTCAGCAAGAATATAAGCGAGACGAAGTCAAGTCATCACTTGCTGCTATCCGCCAGAGCCTGTTACTGCACGGCATGTCGAAGGAACAGGTCGCCAACATTGAAAAGACGCGGGAGTTGTTACGCGACATAACTGTTGTCGCGGCACCATATGCAAAAAATCATGAGCGTAGCGAAGTCAAGCACCAATACCACGTCCAGCAGGTCCATGTTTCTCGCGGTCAAAGTGTGCAGGCTGGCGACGTTCTTGGCCGCCTGGGCGATCATTGTCTCTTGTATGTCGAGGGGAAAGCTTTTGAAGATGACGCCAATCGATTAATGGAGGCTGCAGAGAATGGACAGACCATTCAAGTCGCCCCGGTTTCAAGCGAAACCTCAGAAATTGCAGTTCTCGATCTGGCTGTCCAAAGCGTTGCTGATCAGGTCGACACAAAGTCGCGAGCTCTGAAATTCTACTTGTTGCTACCCAACCAGATGAAAACGGGTGCGAGCGAAAATGGCCAGCAATTTGTCTCGTGGAAATATCGACCAGGTCAGCGAATGGAGGCACGAATTCCAACTTCGGAATTGATGAAAAACAAGATTGTGCTTCCTCCCAACGCAGTCGTTATTGACGGTCCGAATGCGTTTGTGTTCGAGCAGAACGGAGACAACTTTGATCGCATCGACGTTCACGTCCTCTTTCGAGACAAAGATGTTGTCGTGCTTGAAAACGACGGACAATTGGTAGGTAGCGTTATCGCCTTGAATGGGGCCTATGAGATGCACCTGGCATTAAAGAACCAGTCGGGGGGAGCGATTGATCCGCACGCCGGCCACAACCATTAATTGACGGAGCGGCAAGACACTCCTGTCGGACTGCATCAGAATCCGCGTGGATTCCGACGGTACACAGTTCGACAGGAGCCTTGCTACAAAACACGAAAAACGTTGGTTTACGAAACACAATCGAGTAATTACAGATGCTTTCAAATTTCCTAAATGGTGTCATTCGATTCGCCTTGCACAACCGAATGCTGGTTGCTGCCTTGGCAACATTCCTGTTGCTCTATGGCGGCTGGCAAATGATGCAATTGCCGATCGACGTGTTTCCGGATTTGAATCGTCCTCGCGTCGTCATTATGACCGAAGCTCCCGGTCTTGCGCCCGAAGAAGTCGAAACCCTGGTTTCATTTCCGATTGAGACGGCACTCAACGGTGCTTCCGGAGTCCAGGATGTACGCTCGACATCGGGAGTCGGATTGTCGGTGATCTATGTTGAATTTGACTGGGGTACCGACATTTACAATGACCGCCAAATCGTTGCCGAACGATTAGCCGTGGTCGCAGAACAATTGCCCGAAGGCGTCAAACCGCAGCTTTCTCCGATCTCGTCGATCATGGGCCAAATCCTGATGGTGGGGATGCTGAGCCAAACCAATGAAAAAACATTCTTGTTCGACTTTCCTAACGCCAATTCTGAATCAATTGCAAGTCTTAACGCCGAACGAGTACCACCCACATTACTCACAACATTCTCGGACAGAGGATATTCGCTTTCGCTCGATTTGGATATTCGACGCGAAATCGCTGACAAAAAATGGATGATTGGTGATCGCAAGTCGGATCAATGGTTCGCCATTTTTCAGCCACCGAACCAACCAGGGCGACTTGAAATCCACCGCCGCACCTCGCCGCTACAAATGAGAACGATGGCTGATTGGGTCGTTCGCCAACAAATGCTAACCGTTCCAGGTGTCTCCCAGGTTTTTGTGATGGGGGGAGACCGAAAGCAATTTCAAGTTCTTGTTGATCCTGACTTGTTAATCAAATTTGGAACAACGATTCACGAAGTCGAAGAAGCCTTGGCAAAAAGCAACGCCAACGCGACAGG
>CAYSXI010000073.1:0-23542 GCA_964434955.1 uncultured Pirellulaceae bacterium | reverse complement strand
CGGCGTTGGGAGATGGTTCATCCGCGCGTTACGTACCTGGGTACAGAAGACGAGCCAAGCAAAGACCAGATCCTTCCAGTTTATCGACTGACCGAAGGCCTTAATCAATCTCGAATGCGACAACTCGTCGCGAGCTGCGTCGAACAATACGCGCAATACGTTGAAGATGTGTTTCCCGAAAGTTTTTTGACGGAACACAAGATTTGTGCGATCCAGCAGGCAATTCGTTGGATCCACGCGCCTGAGTCCATGGAGCAGATGGAACAAGCGAGACTGAGGTTGGTTTACCAGGAACTGTTTGTTTTGCAGACCGCTTTGGCGATGCGGCGATTTCGAGTGCGGGACCTTTCGCGGGCACCTGAAATTGAAATGGATGCCCGGATTCAAGCGAGAATCCTTCGCCGTTTTCCTTTCGACTTGACGGTTTCGCAAATGAAAGCGATCGAAGAGATCGCGGCAGACATGAGCCAACGTTCGCCGATGAACCGATTGCTCCAGGGCGAAGTCGGAAGCGGCAAAACCGTCGTCGCATTTTTCGCGGCATTGCTTGCGGTCGCAAACGGATTCCAAGCCACGATCATGGCCCCGACGGAGATTCTGGCAAGGCAGCACGCGAGAACCATCCAAGGATTTCTTAAATCGAGCCGTGTCAAAACGGAAGTTTGGACGGGTTCGCTTTCGACGGCTCAGCGGAATGATATCTCGCAACGAGTTGCCGAGGGCCAGGTCGATATCCTGATCGGAACTCAGGCGATCATTCAGTCGAAAATTGAGTTTAAAAATCTCGCAGTCGCGATTGTTGATGAACAACACAAGTTTGGCGTCAAGCAGAGGGCCAAGTTGCGACAAGCAGGTGTTGATCCGCACTATCTGGTGATGACCGCAACACCCATCCCGCGAACGATTGCGATGACGGCCTTCGGCGATCTGGACGTGTCAACTTTGAAGGCGGAGGAAAGTAAACGCGGCGAAGTTCATACCTATCTCGGTGAAAATCAAAATCGAGAGAAGTGGTGGGAGTTCTTTCGCAAGAAGCTGCGGGAGGGCCGGCAGGGATTCATCGTCGCTCCATTGGTCGATTCCGGCTCGAGCGAAACCCAATCAGGCTACGCCAGTGCGGAGCAACTGTTCGAAGCCGTCACGAACGGACCCCTGGCTGATTTTCGTGTCGACATGGTTCATGGCCGGCAATCGGCCGACGAAAAAGATGCTGCAATTCAATCATTCGTTCGCGGCAACACGCAGGTGCTCGTCGCGACAACGGTCATCGAAGTCGGTATCGATGTTCCCAACGCGACGATGATGACGATCGAATCTGCGGAGAGGTTTGGTCTTTCTCAGTTGCATCAGCTGCGGGGCAGGGTAGGGCGAGGGGGTCTTCCCGGATACGTTTGCGTTTTCGCAAACGTCGAGAATGAGTGGACCCAGAAACGGATCCAGGCTTTCGTGGACTGCAATGATGGATTCGAACTTGCCGAACAGGACTTACTGCTGCGCGGTCCCGGGAATCTTTTCAGTGGTCAACAGCACGGAATGCCTCCCATGCGAATCGCGGACCTCGTTCGAGACTTGAAACTGTTGGAACGAACGCGTGAAGACGCTGCGAGACTAATCGACAAGGACCCCAATTTGAGCGATCCCGAGTTGAGCGCGCTACGTAAAATGGTAGTCGCTCGCTATGGAGCTTCCCTGGATTTGAGCGACGTGGGTTAAACCGCGCTTATTGATTCGCATTGGCGGGCGGGAATGAAATCGCCTGGCCGAATTTTAGATGCGGTGTTTGGACTTCCGCCGTCGATTCGGCAATCGGCAGCATGATCGTGAAGCAGGTGCCTTTGCCGACCGAGCTCTCAACACGAATCTTGCCTTGGTGTGCCTCGACAATATCCTTGCAAGCGGAAAGCCCCAGGCCGGTTCCGCCTCGCCCCGTTTCATCCGGGCCTTCTTTGGTCGTGAAGTAAGGATCAAAGATCTTTCGCAACTTTTCAGGCGCCATGCCGGGCCCAAAATCACGCACAATCATCGCGACCATTTTTTCATCTTTTCTTTCCTCAAGCCGAATTGTGATTCGGCCATGCTCGACAATCGCCTGACGCGCGTTGATCAACAGGTTGACAAGAATCTGTTGAATCTGATTTCCAATCGCGCGAACCTCGGGCACTTCGCCAAGTTCAACTTCGAGCGCGATTCGGTATTTTTGCATTTCCTTTTCGAGCAGAAATAGCGAATCGGTAATGATCGTTTTGAGGCAAGTCGGCTCGAAATCGCAGCCGCGATTTTTCGCCATGCCCAAAACATTGTGCGTAATCTTTGCAGCTCGCTCGCCCGCCGCCAGAATCTTGTTGAGCGCTTTGTCGCGACTTGCCTCGTCCTTGTTTCGCAATCCCAGCTTGGCATAGTTGAGGATGGTCATCAGGACATTGTTGAATTCGTGGGTGGTTGTGCCGACCAACTCCCCAAGTGCTGTCATTTTCTGTGCTTGCGCGAGCTGCTCACGAAGCATCTTGTTTTCATTTTCGAGTTGCTGAAGGTCGGCAGGATTCTTGGACACGGTGATTCCTGGTTTGCTAGTCGAGACGGTTGCGAATCGGGACGACACTCGTGTCGCTTGCAAAGTCGGGCTAGTTGACATCATTTACCCGGATTGCCTATTCGCCATGAGACACGAGAGCCTCTCTTTTTCGTATCGTCGATTCGTATGGGAATCTAAAACGCATCTCCCTATAATCCTCACGGTCGAAAGGGAAGTCAGCAAAAGGCGTGCATATGCGAACTGTTCAAAAACTGAACCTGTTGATTCGTAAAGCTGGTCAGCTTGGAATCCATATTCGCCACGAATATCTGGAAGGCAAGCACGGAGGTGTCTGCTGGTTTGCCGGGCGGTATTGGCTTTTCATTGACTTGGCACTTTCGGTATCTGATCAAGCCGAACAAGTCGAAACGGCGCTGGAAGAATTCACCGCCGAGATGACACCGCAAACCACGGCAATACGCAAAGCGGCTTGATCATTGAAGGCATTGTTCAAAAGACAATTCATAGCCGAGTGCCCGTTTCGCGGTTTCGCCGATTAATGCTCAACTGGCGCGAGTTGACTCTTGAAACCAAACGCGCAGGATTTGATGCCAACGGCTGGGAGATTCACCGCTGGTTCCCAGTGACGCATCATTCGAACCGTGTTCCCAACGGCTCCAAATGTTGGGAAGAACAACGGTTTCGATGCAGATTAATTTGACTTGCGATTCGACCAGCCATTGATTGGCGGCTTCGACGGCATCATCAAACGTTTCATGTTCCCCCGCGGCAAATAAACCGGGCGCTTCGATTTGCTTGGGAACAAAGTCTCGATAACGTAACTGGCCGTCAGGCATGTTAAGGCTATTTGGAACCGGGGGCGGAATAAAGCTTCTGCGTCTCGATGTATTTTTCCACACTTCGAGGCAAAAGGAAACGAATGCTTTCGGCGCTGGCGACCCTTCTTCGGATTTCGGTGCTGCTTATGTCGACCAGGGGGGACTCAATCAGCTGATTTTTGACCGAAGCAATCGCGCCTTCGTCCAGCATCTCCGCCAATACCTCGAAATTTGGCTCGTTCGCATTTGGCCTTCCAACAATCAGTAACGTGGACAGTTTGCAGATTTCCTGCGGGTCGCGCCATCGATGGAATTCGGCGAGCGAGTCGGCACCCATCAGGAAGAAAAGCTCGTCTTGTGGATGCTCCGAGGCAAGGTGCCGAAGCGTATCAACGGTAAAGCTGGGTTCTTCCCGCTCAATCTCAAACATTGAAATCTGAAACGATTCATGGCCGGCAATTGCCAGTTTCAAAATCTCCAATCGTTGGGCATCGGAAATCTGAGGTCGGTCTTTCAGTGGTGATCGAAAGGCCGGGACGAAAAGGACGGCATCCAATCTGGCCTTGTCCCGGCAACGTTCCGCAAGAATCAGATGCCCCTGATGGATTGGGTCGAAGCTTCCGCCAAACACTCCGATTCGCGCCATGAAGTACTGCCTCAATTTGATCGGTCCAAGGAAGAAACTAGTCGACGTTCCGGTCACCCAAAACCATCGGTCCAACCAGGCTTGCCGCCAAAGCACCTGCCACGGGAGCCAAAAGGTAAATCCAAAGATGTTGGAGTTGGCCTCCCACCACCGCCGGAGCAATCGAGCGGGCCGGGTTCATCGAAGCGCCGCAAATGGGACCGCCCATCAATGCCTCCATGGCAATCACCAGGCCAATCACCAGTCCCGCGTAGCTTCCGTTGGGATGGTCGGGCGTTGTCACGGCGAGAATCACCCACATCAGGATAAACGTCAGTACGAATTCAAATACCAGGCAAAGGACAACCGGGTTGGTGCCAGGGATCGTTTCGTTTGGCAGCGTAGCGCCGTATCCCGTTGCTTCGGGGAACAGAAAAAAAACCAGCAAGCTCGCCACCAATGCGCCGAGCAGTTGTGACAAGATGTAGCAAACCAGTTTGACGAGCCCAATCTCGCCTGTCGCGAAAAATCCGATCGACACAGCGGGATTGATATGAGCGCCCGAGATCGAGCCGACGCTGTAAATAACAACGCAGACGACGATGCCAAAACAAAGCGAAATGCCAACGTGGCCAATCGCCCCACCGGAGACCTGATCGACGACGATTGCCCCGGTGCCGATCAATACCAGGAAGAAAGTGCCGACCGCTTCGCATACAAGCGCCCGCCAAAGCTCCGCTGGATTCTGTTCCGTATCTGACATTCTTTTGCTCGCCTTTGACTCGATAGGTCATTCTACACTCCGAGTCAGGCCGACCGCGAGGCATCTGCTTCAAGAATTCACAATGCGACTTTATCATGGCCCAATGGCCAAACAGCAGCGAGACTTGTTTCACACCGAACCCGCGCCCTGGGAGTTGGACGATCAGGACGATTGGGTGGCCGCGCGCATTGTGTTCACCGTTCCGCCTTTTGGACCTTACGACTACCGCGTTCCGGCAGAACAGGTTCAACATCTTCAGCCCGGGATGCGCGTCAAAGTTCCTTTGGGTCGGGGCAATCGAACGCTGGAAGGTTATTGCATCGAGCTCATTCGACCGGGCGATAAGAATGCGAGCGAAGTCAACTCAAGCAAGTTAAAGAATATTCAGTCGTTGGTTGATGCCAAGCCGCTCGTGAATCCGGAGCTGCTCGACCTGGCCAAGTGGATTTCGAATTACTACGTTTGCCAATTGGGCTCCGTGATTGAATCCGTCATCCCGCCCGGCGTTCGTGACCAGTCAGGAACCCGCGAGATCCTTTTTCTGAAACCCTCGGAAGAAGTCATCCGTGACTTTGACACGATCAAGTTAACCAAAACGCAGCGTCGAATCATTCAAACGCTTCGGGATGCCGGTGAGCCGCTGACCATTGGTGAGCTTGCCGAAACCAGCGGGTGCACGCAAGCGCCGATCAAGTTGCTGCGCAACAAGAATCTGATCGTAACGGCCTCAAAGCGGGTTTGGCAGAAGGACCATTCCGTTCCCGTTGAGCAACGTGAATCCGGGTTCATTGCAAATCCGGATCAGCAAAATGCTCTCGATCGCGTTGGCGAAGCGGTCAAAGACCTGCGGCACGAAACGTTCCTGGTTCACGGGATTACAGGTAGCGGCAAAACGGAGGTCTACATCAAAGCCATTGAAGAGGTTTTGAGTTTCGGCCGACAGGCAATCGTGCTTGTGCCGGAGATCAGTCTGACTCCGCAAACGCGGCGGCGATTCCGCGCTCGGTTTGATCGTGTTGCTGTGTTGCACAGCCACATGAGCGCGGGCGAGAGGGCTTGGCACTGGAAAGAAATCGCGAGTGGCCAGATCCAGGTGGTGATCGGTGCCCGAAGTGCCATTTTCGCGCCAACGCCGCAGCTTGGGATAATTGTCATCGATGAAGAGCATGACGCCAGCTTTAAGCAAGACAGCGCTCCACGATACCATGCGCGGGACGTTGCGCTCTGGAGAGCGAAACGGAATTCGGTGCCATTGTTGCTCGGGTCCGCCACACCGGCACTCGAAAGTTGGGATGCCGCAAGCGAAAAACGATTTACGAAACTTTCATTGCCTCGACGCGTACTCGATCGACCACTTCCGGATGTCGGCACCATCGATTTGCGCGCCGAATTCAAAAGCCGTCAATCACGAGGTGCCGTCAGCCGCCAATTGCATTCGGCGATTCGCCAAAGTCTCGAAGGGGGAGGGCAGGTGATCTTGCTCTTGAATCGTCGTGGCTACTCGACCTCGATCCAGTGTCCGGCCTGCGGGAACGTTGTGGAATGCCCTGATTGTTCGATTCCCATGACGCACCACCGTACGGGAAACAAAATCGTTTGTCATTATTGCGACCATCAGGCACCGCAGCCGCAGGAATGTCCCGACCCCAGTTGCCGCAGTCTGGATATCCGCTTCACGGGATTGGGCACGCAGAAACTTGAGCTGGAAATCAACTCGCGATTTCCTGACGTGCAATGTGTTCGGATGGACACCGATACGATGCAGAAACCGGGAAGTCACGAAAAAGCACTGGACGAGTTTCGGGCGGGCAAAACACAGATCCTGCTTGGGACCCAGATGATTGCCAAGGGCCTGGATTTTCCAAATGTGACGTTGGTCGGTGTGATCAATGCCGACACGGCGTTGCACTTCCCCGACTTTCGCGCTCCCGAACGGACTTTTCAATTGGTCACCCAAGTTGCCGGTCGAAGCGGGCGCGGAGAAAAGGGCGGGCGGGTTTTGGTGCAGACTTTCTCGCCCGAACATCCAGCCATTGCGGCTGCAACCGAACACAATTTCATTCGCTTCGCGAACTTTGAGCTGAAACAAAGGCAGCAATACGGCTACCCGCCCTTCGGCAAAATGGCTCGAGTCGTGATTCGCGGCGAGCAAGAAAAACAGGTCGAAGATTTTGCCGATGCGCTTGCGGAAAAACTGAAAGAACTGATCGAGCAATCAGGCAATGAAATCAATGTGCTCGGTCCCGCACCCGCCCCGGTTGAGAAGTTGCGTGGCAAGTTTCGCTACCACTGTTTGTTGGATTCGCGGGCAACCCAACATGAAATCGGGGACCCTTCCATTTACTCCGGAATCTTCCGCCGACTCAATCAGGAATTGGTAACTCCCTCCGAGATTCAGTGGATCGTCGACATCGATCCGCAGGACATGCTCTGACTCGACCTTGCCAACCCGAACCCATACAAGCACGAAAGCGCAAGCGAGTGAATTCGGGACCTAACAACCTACAAGCACGAAGCGCAAGCGAGTGAATTCGGCCCCAACAACCTACGAGCACGAAGCGCAAGCGAGTGGTTCCCGACAGTTTTTAGGGCGCAATCAACCGACACTGTTACAGCACCACCGCCAACTCACCTCGTACCAACCCCGCACCATACAAGCACGAAGCGCAAGCGAGTGAATTTGAGCCCTAACAACATACAAGCACGAAGCGCAAGCGAGTGGTTCCCACCACAACCAAAACCGATCGTCGGCGCAAATAAAAAAGGTCAGCGCCGAAAATCGGTCGCTGACCCGTCATACACTCATTTCCCTTGTTGCTCTTCAATCAACTCCATTCGCAAAATTTCAATCATCTGCTTGATGCGATGGTGAATCCTCTGGCTGTGTTGAATGATCAAGACACCATTCACTTCAGAAATCGTTCCGGTGCCACCATTATCCTTCCAGGATCCGGGTTCAATCGAACTCGTAATCACATGCGCCAAATGTTGGCCGGGAGTCAGACTTTTTCGAAAAACAAAATAACCGTTCTCCTGATCGCCTTTGGTGACTTCCTCGTTCTTGACAGTGTCTTTTAGCTTTTTCGCGTCCTCGGCTTTGGCTTGGGCCGTTTTTCCATCGATCAAATTTGACGTATCCATCCGCTTACCCTGGTAATAGGGAACCTCGAGGATTCGGGGCTCAAATTTCTTGACCAGGGCCTGACAAGAATAAACCCGAATAAGTTCCTTCTTGTCCGCTTGATCCACGGTCATGATTTCAACGACGCCGGAATGAATCACATACGTGCAATCGTACTTGTTCAGGAAAAGTCTCAGTGCAGATCTTGCACTCATCTCATCAAAGCTGAGGTTGCAAAGGTCACGCTCTCCAAGCCCCGCGTCAATCGCCGACTGGCTCAAGTGAACTGGAATCTCCGTTTGATCATGAAAAGCCCGAAGGACCTTTCGAAACTCTGTGTCTTCAAACTGTAGCTTCACTTTGAGCGAGAGGTTCTTCTCGATTTTCTTGTTGTCCGCGTATTCGGAGTAGCTGATTTTCTGTGCCACTCCGATTTGGCACACCATGGCAATCGAAATGATACAAGAAGCAAACCAAGTGAATCGAATCATCGTTGTCTCCTATTTTTCGACGATCAATTTTTCCAAGCTATCGAGTAGGCGGTTGACTTTGCGGTGTGTCGACTCCGTCTGAGCAACAACAACAATTCCATTGATCTCTCGAATGGTTCCCATGCCACCGTTTTCTTCCCAGTGGTCAGGATCGACGCTTTCGATGATCAAGTCGATTAGCTGTTCCGACGGAGTGTAAGTTCTTAGTTCCGGATGTTTCGGTGGGGTTTTCGTTTGGTTGGGACCATTGACCTGGTTGGTTTGCGGTTGGGTTTGTTCGGCCTTCTTCGGTTGCTCTTCTTTTTTTTGGTCGTCCTGTTTCACGTTGAACACGCCGCCGCTTTTTCCAGGACTCAACGTTCCGGGAAATCCTCCCCCGCCAAATCCGGCGCTCACAGGTTGTTTTCGCGGCTTGATCTCGGCCAGTAATTTGCGGCAATCATAAACTTTGATCCGGAGATGGTTTTGAGCTTCGTCGGTCGAGAGCAAGATCAAGCAGTTGTCCTTGATGGTGAATGTTGCATCGTACTTTTCGAGAAACATGTCGAGTGCCGTCGACAGGCGCGTGGCGTTAAAGTTCATCGTGACCAGGTCGTCCATGCCCAAGCCCGCATCGATGGCGGATTGGTGCAGTTGAACTTTGAGGTCATGTTTTTTGTCAAGGAAATCAACGACGCTAGAAAACTCGGTATCTTCAAAATCCAGCGTCGCTACCGTTTCGAGTTTTCGCTCGACGATCTTTTCTTGAGCTTCGATTGAGGCCTGCTCTGTTTGTGCTTGAATTACCCCGGCGGAAAGAAGTGCAAAGAGAACGGCGGGTAAAATAGTCCAAAAGCGATTCATGATTCTGTTCCTGAATGTTGGCCAGTCTTTGGCCGTGAATTTGGTCTTCAAGTTGAAACGGTGATAGAGACAACTGAGCCTGCGAATTCGCTGCAAAAGGAAGTAATGCATCCCCGTTCCGCATTAATTCTACTGCAGTTCAATGTCGGCCGGCAAATTTGGAGCTTCATATCGGGCATCCTTCTATTCAAGGCCGTTTTTGCGGCAAAATGCTCAGGCCAGCTGGCGAACCCCGTTGAATCGGAACCGGCAAATGTCGCCGCCCCAAGATCCCCTTTGAAACTTCCGCATGAAAATCAAGTAAACTACTTCGATATATCTATCGGAGCCGCGGGGCCTGTCGTTTGCCACCGCCCGATCTGACTTTGCCGACTTGAAATTGCGGCATCCCACGAAGTTTGGATCATCTTGGCGGTTTCGTTTTTCTCGCCAACTTGAATCGACGATTGGAGAGAAAATGAGCCATCCCCGTTTTGAGTTTTTGTTCGTCTGCACGCTTCTGTTTGTCGTGGCCTTTACTGGTTTTCCAGTTCATGCCCAGACTCACACGAAACCGACCCGTTCCAAGAATGGCAAGTTTGCCCAACATTTCAAAGTTGGCAAAGTTGACGAGGAAACCCCTGAAATTCTTCGAAAGTACATGGCAAAGATGGTGACGGTTTTCGAGATTCGCATCCTGGCAACCGAAAAAACACCGAACGAGAAAATCCTTCACGCCGCGAATGTGCTTGCTCAGTATTTGGACAACGATGGAGATGGCGAGCCAGACAACGAGCAAGTCGTCAAGGAAATGGTCAAGCGTCGGGCAACCCTCATCATGGCTGCCACGGAACGGTCATTCGAACGAATGATTGAGAATCTTGAAAACGAGTCGGATTCGTCGGAATTGGATTCGATGGTGCTTCAGTCGCTCTATGGATCAGAAACCCATCCGGACGGCGCTGCGCGTGGCCTTTTCGACGGTTCGCTTGAGGAAGTTTTGCATCTCATCACGCACGCTGGATTCGCGCATGCCTACCCGGACGTGTTTGGCGAGAAACCAGGAACAAAGCTGGGGGACGCTATGGACAAGGCGCGCGGCGGTCGCTTCCGTCGGATTCCAAAAAAGTACCCGGAAGGTGCTTGGTATACTTACGATGACGAAACCTGCGGCTACGGTTGCCAAGCGGCGGAGTACATTTACTGGGGCCTGACGTCACTCCTTGGTGCGCAGGATTTCAAAGGCCGAGAGAAACAAATTCGCCACGAATGGCGTCTCAATACCCCCGAGAAGTTTAAAGAGGGCGACAAGTTACTTCACGCTTTGCTCACCGACAAACAATACAAATTCCCAACCAAGCTTCCCGACGGAAGGTATCAACCAAAGACATCGGGCGAAAACAAATGAGAAAGCAGCCTTCGGAGTTTTTTAAATACTTTATTGAACTCTTGGAATGCGTTAACGTTTGCGCCTCGCCTTCCTCGCAGTCGTTTTCAGAAAAGAGCAAGACAAAGTCGGTTTTCGTGATTTCTTAGTTTGAAGTTGCTTGTAACAAGCTGTTTCGGGCAACATCAAGGAGCGCAAAAAATGTAAACTCAAAAATTTGGTTGCAAAATTTGCTGTGGAGTTATCAAAAAAAGATCGAATGTGAAGCTTGTAACGTCAAGCTCGCTGAACTCGTTCATGGTCGATCGAGCGAATTGAGTCCGTATAGATTATTAGGCGAACTAACGCGACGTTCTTAGATATGGTTGACGCGAGTAAACCCCAACTTTCGCTCAAGGTGTTCATTGGAACATGCATGATCGGTGGGCTATGCGTTCTATTCTTGGTTGAAGTATTGGGTGTTCGAAATACAAAGTCGGATCCGCCATATGAAAATGTATTTGACGAGATAATGGCGCACGATCTAGAGGGAATAGAAGGCATCGTTTGCATTAATGGCGTTCAATCCCGACAGTACACGGAGGGCATGACGGAAATAGCATTTGCAGCATATCTTGGATACTGGGAAGTGGTTGAAGTCTTGGCTAGATACGGTGCTGATGTCAATTATGTAGAACCGGAGAGCGGAAACTCAGTATTGCATTTTGCGGCAATGGACCCACTGCCATCGAATCCCGCTAAGAGTGACAAGAGCAAAGTGTTCCAGTTTCTGTTAAGGCAAGGCGCCAACACAAATCACAGAAATAAGGAAGGGAAAACTCCTTTCGAGATTGCCAGAGAGAACGGGAATCGAAAACTCGCAGAATTGCTGCGGCCAAATTTTTGAACTCGGAATTGTGAATCCTTGGCATGAGATTACGCTTTTCACATGACGTGCCAGCGCGTCGAGAATTGCACTTTTGAATTTTTGAACGGGCTTCATATGGTTGTACCTCTGTTCGCCTTGATCGTATTCTTTTTGATTCGTGCATTGTTTTTTGCGCGAGCCGTTTGGAGAACGAAAGCAGTATCGTTTTCATTGCTCAACTTCTTCGAATTTATCCTGTTTGCATCAGCAGTCATCGCGTTGGTTGGCGTAATTATTAGTTTTGATGGGCTAAGGAAATACACCGACCGTTTGAATTCCAATACGGATTGGCAAATACTTTGGAATGACAACCATGTCTTGGTCGAGTTTGAAGGCGAAGTCTTGACTGGCGAACATGTTCGCCAGTTGCGTTTCAAAAACACCGCCTTGCCGATTCGAAAATTTACTTGCAAAAAGAAAATCGAAAATGGGTCGCTGTCATCCTTGCCGCGCGAACCGAAATACGAACTTATTGACTTGTCAGAGTCGACGATATCGGACTCGGATCTCGAGGACCTCTCTTTTGTAGAAGTTGAATCGCTGGATTTTTCCGGTACGCAAGTTACCGGCAGCAACTTGTATTTGTTTGATAACTGCCAAGAACTCCAATCCGTTTCGTTGGCCGGTTGCAGTATTGCGAATGATGAACTCTTGAACAGCTTGAGGAGGCTGAATCTGAATTACATTGATTTGTCATTCACAAATATTGACAATCGGACGATCGAGAAAATCCTGGATGAAACGACGATTTCAAGTCTGGGTTGTTTGGGTGCTCCCAGTGAAAGGAGAAAGGTCAGAGTGCCAAAGGGAAAGTATTTGGAGTACGAATGGCATGATGTGAGTCGCAATGAATAGGACCTTTTCCTTTCGACTGCTAGTTGCGGCGACGATTTATTATGCAGTTATGTTTGCAATACTAATTCCGTTTTTGAATCGAGTCGATCTATTCGAAACTCGTATTTCGGTTTGCATATTCGTTTGGGTAATTCCAGTTCTGGTCGCAATGGAGCCCGTTGCAAATATTCGCCTGTTTTTTGTACTTGGATTCGTTTACGTGCTTACTGGGGCGATGCTACCAATGTTCAATTCAAAAGGGCTTCTGCAGAATGGAGTGATCTGGTTGCACAGCGTTCGGATCGCTTTGTTGCTGGCAAATGTCATCGGGTTCGCTATTGCATTTTGGTGCAAGAGCGCCGGCAAGAAAGACATCAAGGCTGAATTTGTCGAATGCTTTAGGTCCGCGTTTTGGCAGGGCGAAAGCTAATTTCAATCCACCCAAATTTTGTAACGTTTTCGCTGTTGCAGCGTTAGTTTGATGCACAAGACTGACTGGATAAAACACTGCAGACTTCGCACCGTCTGACGTGCCTGTATTGCCATCCGAAAAGTTTGTTCCGATCAACTGGTGATAAATGAATGCAAAGGATTATGTCGGCAGGCTACGTGACACAAAATTGGAAAAGGAAATTGTCGGAAATCTTCATCAAGCAGGCGAAAGTACCGCATTCGATTTTGTTTGTGAATTACTTGATGTTCACGAAGTCGTCGCGCTTGATGTTGCACGCAGATGCCTTCGCAGTAGGGACCATTTTGTAGCAATATTGCGAATGGGGCTGGTGCGTGGCGATGCGGGCTCAATAAAACACTGGTTGGAATGTGTGAAAGATCGGTTGGGATTGCGTAGGGTGATTTTATGTCTCGTTGAGAGCTTTCAGGAATTTCCTAATGGAGTAGCTCGAGCGATGTATTTTGTCCGGCAATTCGTCGACCCCAACGACTCGGAATTATTCGATGCTTTAGTTGATTTGGAACGCTTGATTTGGGAATCTGGGTTTGAGATTGGTCCTCGCAAGCTTCTTGTAGATGGAAAACCTTATTTTTTGCCTGTCGAAAATGGTGCGAGATCAAGGAAAGACGTAGACGGCGGTAGTATAGACTAGCCGCGAAATTTGAATTTGTGCGAAATTGGATGACTGAGATTGTGGTTGAAAAAAATTTCAAGTTGAATCTGCTTGCTATCCTAGTAATAGGAATTGCCGGTTGTGCAGGCGCCGATCGTGATGCGGATGTTGTGCTCCTGGACGATGATTATGTTGTCGAGTATTTACCAAGTCCAAATAAGAGCGCTTTTAGTCTAGCCAATTTTCCAGGTAAAAAATGGAGCGAATATCGAATACGTAGTGGCAAACGGGATTCATTTGTGCACAGCCCGGGAAAACCAATTTATCAAGAATCGAAAGCACCGCATGGACCTGGCAGGATGATTTTTCAGGATAACGGCGAATGCGCATACGTTGAATTCAAAGTCGGTGAAGAAGATGATAGTCCGTTAGTCGCCGAGGCTTGCCACGTTTACAATCCGGGAAACGTTAAGGATCGCAAGGACGCTCATCATTTCTCAATTGTTTGGTCGGATTCCGGTCAACAAAGTGCGCTTCTGATCAATGATATACCACACGTAGTTTTCGACATCAGCCGCGGAAGATGTTGGAGTCGCTCTGGGTTTCCTGATAAGAGAAACGGATATCTTGAATACAAAGGTCGCAAGTGGGATGAGTCAGCGCTTGACGTCGATGCACGCAAGAAGAACTGAGATGCGGGCCCAGAATACGCGGGAACTACGTTGCTGTTTTCTTACTTCTTTTGCGTGACGATTCTTTCGTCCAACCAATAGGCGGATTTGGTAATCCAGTGAATGATTTCAATTTTTGACATGAAAAAATACTTGTTTGTTTCTTTGCTGAGTGTTTTTGTTGTCGGATTAACTTCGATCCTGCTGATGAGATTTTATTGGCCGGCGCCCAAAGAAAGGCCAGAGGTGGTTTTGGAAAACCTTGGGGTTGAATTTTCCAGGAATGAAGATGGTTTTCTAGAAATCTTGGATGTTGATGGAGCACTAAGTTCTTTTCACGAAATCATCGATATTCAAGAAATTCAGAAAATTGAGCTTCGCGGATCAAGTATTTCTGACTTTTCGCAAATCAATAATCTCAATGCCCAAGAACTTCATTTGCTGATTTATGATCACAAGTGCGAGTTGGATTTTGAAGGATTGAAATCAAGCGAAATTCGGAAAGTCGAGATCTTCGGTTGCGAACTTACTGAAAATGCGATTGCCAATCTTGCTAATTGCGAAAACCTAGAGGCAATACAACTCGCCAACTGTGAATGCAGTTATCAAGGAATTGGCGAACTGAAGTCACTACGAAAATTAACCATTTTCGCTCAGCATGGCAGCGCGCACTTAAGCGAAATCAAGAATTTAGGCCGACTAGAAAAACTTGATTTGCATTTCAAAACACAGGTTCGAGTCGATTTAGATTTGCCAAATTCACTGAGAATTTTATCACTAAAAAATGTCTATTCAATAAATTCAAAACTGAATCCATTCGCATTGCCAAATTTGCAGGATCTGATGATTTCATCTTCTGATTTCGCGGAAATAGATATTTTGTTTGAACCGAGTCAGCTTATGACATTGAAAATTTACCGTTCACCCGTGTCCAGTTTTGAATCAAGTTTTAATTTTCCGAAACTAATGAGACTAGAACTAGGTCATACTCGGATCTCAAAACTGGATTTGAGTCGCGAAAAACAGTTTCCTATTCTTTCAACGGTGTCTGTTTATGGCTCACCAATAAAATCAATTTCCGGCGCAGAAAGCGTTGGGCGGTTGGATGTCGGGTATACGAAAATTACCGATTGGAATTTTCTTGGAAGTTTTCCCAATCTGTATAGCCTAGAAATTGAGGGCCTAGTACTTGATGAAATAACGAACGAGAGCAGCCCATTTGAATCAATGAAACAATTGAGACAGTTAAACGTTTCCCGTCAGAACAACACCCAGATCATTGAGCAGATTCGAGTACATTTTCCGAAAATTCAAATGGAAATCACGGAAAAGAAAAATTGATCCTCGCCCATCTGGATTCAGTTATCGAGGTGAATATGATTCGTATCTCATTGCGGCCAGATGGGATTGAGCCTGTCCGTCACTCAGAAACTTGCGAATTCTACGCTGGAACTGCGTTGTTGTTTCTTATTTCTTTTTGCGTGACGATTCTTTGGTGTTTGGAAGTTTGAACTGGCCAGGTTGTTCCTTTTGGTTGCCGTTCAAATTTTCGAATCCGCCTTCGACCGAATCGACAACGGAATCGAAGTTCCTGGGAAGCACCGAATGGGGCTGAGGTTGGCCTTTGATTTCTTCCTTGTCATCGTCATTGGATTCTTTCGAATCTCGTTGCATCTTGTCGATCGCAATCTCATTGTCCACCATCAAAGAACGTGCCCATTTCGCCCAGTCCGGTCGCGAGTCGGCTAACACCAAATCCTGTAAAAGATTTTGCATTGAAAGTGGATCGTCGCCTCGACGGATCATCGCTCGAACGAGGTTGCCGAGGTATTCTGCATTCTCTTCGTCCAACAAGCGTGCTTCCGAGTAATAATTGACGGCTTCGTTGAACTGGCCGACTTCTTCCATGACGAGCCCGAGATTATTCAAAGGCTCCGCACGACTGGGCATCGCCTTGATCGCGAATTCAAACTCCCAAGCCGCCAAGTAGAGCTTTTGCTGGTCGAAGTAGATTTTGCCCAAGGTGTTGTGCGCAGGGCCAAACTCACGATCCTCCAGCAGGGCTTCATTCACCATTTGTTCCGCTGCGGATAGCTGGCCAGCTTCGAGAAGCACAATGGCTTTGGCATGTTTTGCCTTGGCCATTCGTGTATTGCGCGTCGGCGACGCTTTGATCGTTTCGTAGCCTTGAAGTCGTGGATGGCGGATGCGCGCGCAACCACCCGCCAGCAGAACGGACAGGCAAAGAAACAAAAGAATAGCGCGCATCATTCTTCCAGAAAAAGGCAGCGGACATTACCCAAATGCGCAAAGTGCGTCAACCGAAATCAAGAATCGCTAATGGACGCGAAACGGCTTCAGGAATGCAGAATCCAACATGCCAACCAATTCAACGCGAGGTCGCGACCAACATACAAGCACGAAGCGCAAGCGAGTGGATCGACCGAGCAAGCACGATCGCTACTTTCTCGGTACCAAGCAGCGGACTTCAACCTGGCAGCTCCAGGTCTCGGGGGCGTTGCTAGCGTCAACCGAAATCAAGAATCGCTGATGGACGTGAGGAAGCTTCGGGAATTCAAAATCCAACGACGCCAACAAGTTCAGCGCGAGGTCGCGACCAACATACAAGCACGAAGCGCAAGCGAGTGGATTGACCGAGCAAGCACGATCGCTACTTTCTCGGTACCAAGCAACGGACTTCAACCTGGCAGTCCCAGGTTTCGGGGGCGTTGCTAGCGTCAATCGAAGTCGTGGTCGACCCATTTCGTGATTGAAATCGGCCCCCCTGTAAACTCACTCCTACCAACGAAAAGCAAGGCGAGTCCGCCTGTTGAAGATGGGACAAAAGTTGGTCCAAGGAGAAAAGTGATGCCCCCGGATTCCGGAACTGAAAATATGCAAAGTCCAGTTCGGATTCTTCTTCAACTGCCTTCTCGCCTTGGATTGGCACAAGCTCCCAGCCCCCCTCCTTGGCAAAAATCGAATTCGCGTCGTCGGCGTCGGTCAACAAAACGCTCAAGGCATCCGCTTTCACAATTTTCGCCTCGTCCAATAAGTCAAACGACTGGCTGGCGTTTGCCTTCGCGCCTGCAAGTTCATTGCTCGCGTTTTGAAATTGCAGGAAACTCCAAAGCGAAAATACCAACGATCCACTGAAAAGGACTGCGATTCCTCGGTTCATTTTTTCGCCCCTATCGTTTCGCAACATCAAGTTTGGAATCTTCCGCGTCAGACACTTCAAACTCGAAGCGATAAATGTTGCCGCCGACTGGTTGGCTTTTGACGTTCCAGGCTCTCATCGAATTTGCGAACCAAGTTGGGTCCTTGGTTTTCGCAAGTTCCAATTGGCAAACGACTCTCTCCGGTTTCAACTCAACCGACTGAATGCGGTAGGAGACTTTGCCTCCCTGATTCGGACTGGGCAATTCACTCACAAATCGTCTCCAAATTTCGTGGACTTGGCGATTTTGCTTGCCAAGTGCATCCGCCGCTTCACGCACTTGCAATAGACCCCGTAGTTCAACCTTTGTCGCTTCGTCGACGCCCTTTCGACGGCGAAGCCTTTCCTTGCCAGGGAAAACATCATCAAACTCGGTGGCAATTTCTGACTTCAACGTTGACGCCTGCTGCGAATGCTGCCAACTTGCAAACTGGAAAAACAATCCGAGACAAGCGAAAACAACGGTGGCGGAGACTAGCGCCATCGTCGCCGGCCTTTGGGCCGGGCGAGCCGGAATGCCCATGAGCTGTTGAGTCAGATTGAAGTCACTGTTGGTGCGTGATTGGTTTGCGATGTGGCGATGGGCGGCTTCTTCCATCGACAATTCAATTGACTGAACAAAGTCTGTCGGGTCCGGAGCCGATTCGCCTTCGCTAATCCAAACCATGCTTTGCTTGGCTCCCGCAATCTTGCGCTGAAGATCAAAATCAAGATCCGTTGAGTTGGAGTTCCACGAACGCAAGTTACGCATCGAGTCCATTTCGAAGGTGTCAATTCGGCCAGAGCACTTCCAGGCAATCGCAACATCCGCCAGCGAGTGTTTTCTTGCCGCATGAACGGCGGCCGCCACTTCAAATGGCATTAACCGCCCCAGTTTCAACCCGAAATCCGAAAGCCGATCAAGCCAATTCAGTTTTGAGCGATCGGCGATGCAAACAAGTCGTTCGCCACGCCCCGTTTGAAATCCAATAAGCATATTTTCCGCGTCAACGGCAACTTGCTCCTCAAGTTCATAGGCAAGCTGGTTCAATTCCAATCGCGGCGGCAGTTCACGACTGACGGAAAGGAAAAAATGTCGGTCAAGTAGCACGTCGACCGAACTCGCCTTACCAGTTCGGAGTGTCTCCGACTCTTCAAGAATCCTCGTCAACGAATTCTCGATTTCCGTTGCGTCGAGTGAGGGTAATTCGACCTCACGTTCCAAGTTCCCGGAACAAAAAAGCCTCAATCTGTGTTCGTGAATTTGAATGATTGTCGACATGTTGATGGTTGCCTTACTCGTTGCGAGACTGGCCATTGGTTGATGTCAGTGGCGCGGTGTAGGTGTGGCGTTCACCATTGGCCAAGGTCACTGTGACCCGGTTAATCGCGATCGAATGAACGGTGGCATTCGAGGTGCCAATCGTGTCACCCGGCTCAACTGAGTATTTTTTGCCGGAAAAAACGACCGTCGCCATCTGGGTTCGGGATCCGACAAAGGTATCCGAGACGGTGATTGCGGGTGGCGGTACCTTGGTTGCTTTGCGTTTGGTTTTGGCGGGGAGTGTGACCGGCTCCTGAAACTTCAGCGTTGCAAGTTGCGTTGAATCGAATCGCGCTTGGCCCTTTTCTTCCACCAGTGCACTCGAATCGATTCTCGAATCATCGCTTTGGCTTCGTTCAAAAGGCGTCGGTGCAAAAACGAAGGGCCCGGCGAAGCAAATTGCGACAACAAGTAAAACGGCCGTTGCCACAATCAAACGATTTAGATTCCTCTCATTCATGCCTGCCACCGATCACCATTGAAACGAAACAAACCGTTCGGTCCCTGAAATACTTTCGCGTACAACGAACCGGTCCGACTTGGTGCCCGCACCAACGACCCGAATCCAAACCGATTGCGAATGGCTTGATTCGACAAGTGCCGACTGAAGCGACGCCTGAACCCGCTTCGAGACGTGGATTTCCTCAAGCACCGTCTCGAGCGGCAACTCCGGCGCTCGTTGACGTTCGGATACCAATTGGCCCGCAGCCGTTTGTCCACCGATCAGTGAACAAAACTCATATAGCGTTTCATCGGAAGCGGTTCGATAATTCATCTTGGAACTCCAGCAAGTCAACTCGCGGGTCGCTTGCCGAATCCCAACCGCATTCGCGTTGCCCGCTGACAATTCGAAAACCTGCCCCCAGCTTTCAAGCGCGTCTTCCTTCTTGGTCCGCTGAAATTCCGCATCCAGAGGGCGAAGGAAAATCGGCAAGCCATCGAAGTCGACAAACTCGGCAATGATGGATTCCGTCGCGGCTTCACTTCGTGAAAGTTTCAAAACCTGGTTCAAGTCAAGCTTGGCGGACTCATCTTCAAAAGACACGGCAAACTCGAACTCTCCGAGCAGGAAATAGGCATTCTGCGAACGCAGTGGCTTGTGCGTTTGTTCGCCGGTCTCTCGATCCACGATCGTGCGATTCAACAGGCGATCGGAATTCGCAAATGCCACACGCTCGATACTGGCCGCTCCCCACTTCTGCTGCAGCTCCCCCTTCAGCATTCGCGTTTCCACCGCATGGTTCAAGCTGAAACTGGCAAAGCCGACGAGCGCCAGACTCGACAAGGCGATCGCGAGCATGGTCATCAATAACACATAACCCTTGCGACGCCGTTTTCGATGCGGCACGTATTGAGTCGTCGTTCTCATTGAGCGCCTCCCGCTGACTCCGCTCCGTGACGTACCAACACGGTCCGGAACCATTCTCGCCGCTTTGCATTCGACGAATCGATTCGAAAAAGTGCCAACTCAAACTGCGGCGGAGAATTGCTGGTGGACTTGCGCGAGTAATACTCGAAGTGCGAGAAATCGCGACAGACCATTTCGACTTCCTCCCGAACGGAAGCCTCTGCCAACAAATCGATTTCGCGGCGAATCAAACAACGCGAACCGTTCACCAACTTCACTTCGTAGATGACCTCCGTCGGCCGATGATGCACGCCTTGAGCAGTCGTCTTGAAATAGCCCTCGATTCGCAATTGTTCCCGCTGTGGGTGAATGTCACGACTGGCAGCGTATTCCGATTGCAATTGCCGTTGGAATGCAAAAGCAGAAGCCTCGTAAGGATTTGCGTCCTTCGAAGCACGAACCGATCGGGCAACGCCGGCAGTCACTGCCAATAAGGCACCCACCAACAAGCTTGAAATCGTCAGCGCCGTCATCAACTCGATCACGGTCAGGCCGCGACGACGTACCGACTTGCGAAGCTTTCTATTCGCACTCCTGATAGGTTGCCTTCTCATGATAGGTTGCCTCGTTATCAGCGATATGGTCGACCGCGAAGGTGGCGAAGAATTCATGGATTCCTCCTCGCTTCAACGACGATCTCGATACTGACTCTAGAAGACTTTGGCTCATCGCGGTGATAGACGCTGACCTCGACGATCCGCGTGTTCCAGCTTGCATACCTGCCGGTGTCTCGCGTGGACCAGACGTGGTCGGCATCATCATTGAAAGTTCCTGAGCGATTCAATGGAACACCGGCCGAATTCGAAAACCATCGTGACATTTGCTGATCGAGAAGCTGGGCCGACTTTTTCTGGCCAATCGAAGCGCGGACTTGCCGTTGGTGCCGTGTAACGGCCGTCAGCACCAGGCCAAGTGTCATCGAAGCGATCGTGATTGCGGCAATCACCTCAATCAGCGTTAGCCCCAATCGACCGGATCGATTTGAAAAAGGCTTTCGTTTCCTGTTCATTTTCCAATTCAATGCATTCGCCCGTTCGCCCCAAAAAGACGAACCACCGAGTTCGTTCATTCATGCCAATCGCAACACCATAAGTTGGAGATCCGCCGTAGCCATCAAAGCGAATCGTCGTCGCGGTTTTGCGAACCTTGCCCCCCGAGTCGACGATCGCCCGAATCATGACTTGAGACGGCAGTTCGTATTTCTTCTTTGTTTCTGGTCCATTCGTGTTCAAGGATCCCTTTTCCAGGTCAAACTGAATTTCCGCCGCCCGGTTTGACTTCAAGCATTCCCGCCGAATTCGATGGTCCAAGTCCCGAACCTGCTGGCAAGCACTGGAGTAGCGCGCCGATTTAAGCGGCCCCGCAAAGTTGAAGGTCGTTGCCAACGCCACCAGACTGATCAGGGTCACGACCATCATCAATTCAATCAACGTCCATCCGTCACGGCGAACGCGCGGTGTTGCGTTGCGCGCCGACTTGCATCTCCGATCGAAATTCCGTCTGACCAAAACCATTACAAGTCCGTTACTGCTTCTCCGACAAATTGGAAATATCACGAGCCGAGCCCGTTCCGCCTTTCTCGCCATCGGATCCGTAACTGATCACGACGAGTGTGTCGTCTTCGAAATAAAAGTCGTACTCGTTGCCCCAGGGATCTTTCGTATCGCCATCAATGTACTTCTCTCCGGTGCCGACACTTTTCTCCTCAAGCAAACTCAACTCGCCTTCGTCCGGATACCTTTTGTTCTCGTCCTTGTAAAGTTCCAGACCCGACTCGATCGCTTTGATTTCCATCAAGGCTGTTTTCTGTTTTCCGCGAACCATGAAATGCCGAACACCAACCGTCGTTGCCGCGGCAAGCAAACCAATGATGCCGACAACGACCATCAATTCCATCAACGTGTAACCGCTCCGAAGCCGCATCGCGCGCTTTCGGTTAGCGAGATCGTTTTGACTTGAATATTTAAAGTGCATTAGCAGCCTCCAAAATTGGAAGAATGGTTGCAAATAAAATGAATCCAACGAAAACCGAAAGCGATAGGATGAGCACCGGTTCGATGGTCGCCGTCAGTCGTGTCGTCGCGCTTTCGACCTGGCGATCGTAGTCAGCGGCGAGACCACTCAACATTTCGTCCAGCCTTCCCGACTTCTGACCGACGGCAAAAATCTGCGATACCATCGGCGGGAAAAACGTGTTTTGCTTAAACGCGTGCCCGATATCTTTTCCGCGAGTCACCAGCTGTTCGCACTCGGTAAGTGCCTCGTCCAGGAGCACGTTTTTCGTGGTGCCCTTTGCGATCTCGATTGTTTTGACAAACTCAATTCCGCTTTTTAGCAAAGTCGAAATCATCAGCGCGAGCCGACCGATTTCCTGCTTGCGGTTCAAATTTCCCAGCAATGGTATTTTCAAGAACCAAGTGTCCCAGAGTCGTTTGCCACGTCGGGTCCTCCGTCCCATAAAAAGAATGACAACGACCACCACGCTCGCGATCGCAATCAACCAGCCATGCTGAACCAGCAAGTCGCTGGCCGATTTCAGAATCCGAGTCGGCCAGGGCAGGGGCCTTCCGGCTTCGACCAGGTTTGTTAGAAGCATCGGAATCACGAAAGTCATCAGGAAGATGGCGATCGCGATGCTGACCGTCAGGATGATTAGCGGGTAGAGCAAGGCACTCAGGATTTTGTCTTTGAAAAGCAGGGCACGTTGTTTGAAATCCGCCAATTGCCTCAGCGTTTCATCCAGATTTCCAGCGTTTTCACCGACTTCGGCCATGCTGATGCAAAGCTTGTCAAAGACGGCCGGCTGTTCTTTCATGGCTTGAGCCAGCGAATTCCCGGACTCGATTCGATCCTTCAAATGCAGGATCACGTCGCGAAAACGGCCTTTGTACTGAAACAAAAGTGTATCCAGCGACTCCATCATCGGCACGCCCACGGCCAGCATGGTCGCCAGCTCGCCGAGAAAGGATGCCAAATGAGAATCGTTCCGCTTGCCAGGAATCAGTGCCCTGATGCCTTCGCCCGACTTTGCGACGTTTTGCTCGGCAACCTCAACGATCTGCAAACCGCGATCCCGCAACAATTGCCGGGCGTGTCTCGCCGAGTCTCCGGCAATGGTTCCTGACTGTTTTCGATTTGCCTCGTCGTGGACGACGTAAGAGTAAACAGGCATACGTGCAGGCCCATCGATCCGCGCAGCGCTTTCGCCTCCGCAATCGTCGGGCGTTTCAGAATGATCCCTTTTAAGTTTTTTGAAGCGCGTTACCCCACGCGCAAAAACATTCTACGCATTTGTCATTCAACAATCACGCATTTGTTTCCAAAAATTCTTCGTGCGAACTTTTGAATCGCAAGAACGCGCGACTTGTTAACACATTCACTAGGGGCGCGAGCATATCGCTCCGTGAGTTCGAAAGCCGCAGCAGCTCACAAGCGCAAAGCGCCTGCGCAAACCGCGAGCGACCGCACGCACATCTACAAGCACGAAGCGCAAGCGAGTGGTTCCCGGGCAGGGAGCAAACGCACGCGGCTCCTGCAAAAAATGACTTCGCGATTCGACGATTTTTAATCTC
>CAYSXI010000072.1:0-23572 GCA_964434955.1 uncultured Pirellulaceae bacterium | reverse complement strand
GGCATCATTTACCGAATGGATCGAGTCGAACCGGCTTCCGAAATCTCCATGATTCAAGATCAACGTTTCGATAACGCGCGGACTCCCTTGGTTCAATCCTTCAAAGCAAAATCGTCGGACCTTCCTTTCACTTTGATCGTCAACCACTTCAAATCGAAGGGCGGATCCAGAAATGCCGATGAAGCCAACAAGAACAAGGGTGACGGCCAGGGTGCCTACAATGTCAAACGCCGCTCACAAGCCCTGGCGATTTGTGAATTCATCGACGCACGAAAACAAACCAACGCGGAACCGCGAGTCCTGGTCATCGGCGATTTGAATGCCTACGGGCAAGAGGATCCAATTGACGCGATGCGAGCCAAAGGTTTGATTGACTTGCATGAAAAATTTGGCGGCAGAGATCGGGCAAACAAAAACGCCACTCCGTACTCTTACATCTACTATGGCCAATCCGGCTCGTTGGATCATGCAATGGCGACCAAAGCACTTGCTTCCGATGTCACTGGAATCGCGACTTGGCATATCAATGCCGATGAACCCCGCTTCCTTGACTACAACCAGGAATACAATCCGAAAGTACTTTACGAAGCCGATGCTTTTCGCAGTTCCGACCACGATCCGATTCTGATCGGAATCGGAAAGTGAACTCGGTCAGTTTTCCAACACAATGGGACTCCGACACAATGGGACTCCGACACAATTGGGCCTCCAACGACGATTGGGCCTCCGAGTCTTTTCGGAACCGCGCCCCTTTTGAAATTGGCGCATGCTAGAATCGACACTTCGCGTTCGACGAGATCCTCGAGTATGAAAATGACATTCGCAAAGTTCGCCTTGCTGTTTTGTTTGGTTTCGCCGTTTGGCTTTTTCGAATCACCGTCGCTTGCGGAAGACAAACACGGGTCAACGACCAATGAAAAACAAGACCGACCGAATATCATCCTCGTCATGGCTGACGACCAGGGCTGGGGAGACGTTGGCTACAACGGTCACCCATTCGTCAAGACGCCTGAGCTTGATGCCATGGCCGGCGCTGGTTTTGTTTTTGATCGGTTTTATGCGGCAGCGCCCGTTTGCTCGCCGACCCGCGCCAGCGTGCTTACGGGCCGTAACCCAATCCGATCCAAAGTGCCCAACCACGGTCGCTATATGCGACCGCAAGAACAGACACTCGCCAAATCATTGAAAGATGCGGGCTATGTGACGGGAATCTTTGGCAAATTCCATCTCGGTTCCGGTCAGCCAAACTCACCCTGCAATCCGACCGGTTTTGGTTTCGATGAGTGGGTCATCGGACTCAATTTTTTTGACAACGATCCCTACTTGAGTCGCAACGGAAAAGTCGAGCACCGAAAAGGCAAAGGGTCGGTGATCGCGATGGATGATGCGCTGGCTTTTTTAAAGAAACACAAAGATGGAAATCAGCCCATGTTCGCTGTCATCTGGTTCCCTTCTCCCCACGATCCTCACCAGGAAGTGCCGGAAGGTCCGGCGCTTTACAAAGGCAAGAAGCAAGCGGGCTACTTTCGCGAGATTACACTTTTGGACCAGCAGGTAGGTCGTCTTCGTCGCGAATTGAAAAAAATGGGCGAGTCCGAAAACACGATTCTCTGGTACTGCAGCGACAATGGCGGACTCGCAGAAGCAACCTCCGGGGGCCGCAAAAGAAAGGGAAGCATTTACGAAGGCGGATTGCGAATCCCTTCCATCATCGAATGGCCGGCAAATGGGATCAATGGACGCTCTTCGGTTCCCGCCTGGACTTGTGACATTTTCCCGACCGTAATGGCGATGGCGGGAGTTGAGCTGAAACCGCGACACCCGCTCGATGGAATGGATGTCAGCGAGATTATTTCCGGCAAGTCAAAAAAACGGAGCAAGCCGATGGGTTATTGGCATCAATTCCAACCCGGCCAAGCGACATGGAGCGATCGGATTCTCAAAGCGGTTATGGAAAAACAACAGGCCAAATCCCCCCTGCCCCACAACCCACAACGGATGAAAAAAGACGTCGACGAGTTTCCTCAATTTCCAGAAGACAAATCGAATGGCCACGCCGCTTGGAACGATTGGCCCTGGAAACTTCACCGAATCAACGGAAAGAAATTTGAGCTTTACAATTTGATCGATGATCCCGAAGAAAAAAACAATCTGGCTTCCGATCCCGATCATCAGGAACGACTGCAGAAGATGAAGAAAGATCTGGATTCCTGGATGCGATCCGTGGTTCGAAGCATCAATGGCAAGGACTATAAGCAAACCGGTACGAAACATCCGGCCAAGAAATAAAGTTCGATCCGTTCGAAACGAATCGAGCGTTCGTTTCCTCTATTCATGAATTCGCGGAATATTTTCGATCCCGATTGGCTTTCTGACTTTCGGGGCACTGCGACCAGACTGCTTTAGATTTTTCAACAAAGCCTGCAACTCCTTGCGTTTGGCTTCGTTGTCGAAATAGAGATTGTTGGTTTCCCCCGGATCCTTTGCCAGGTCGTAAAGCTGTCCGTCGGCATCCGGAGCTTTTTCCTCCAATTGATACCCCTTCATCATGCCTTTTTCATAGTTGTTTCCGCCGGAACCTCGGTGATCAAGATATTTCCATTTTCCCTGACGGATTTGAAACTCACCTCGAAAACTCTGGGTTAACAGGTGCGGTCGAACCGACCTGGATTCGTCTTGGGTTCCCAACATTACGGGAAGCATGTCAAAGCTATCTCGCGCATCTTTTTCTTTCAGCTCATAGCCAACCACCGACGCAAGGGTCGCGAAGATGTCCGTCGTGTTTGTCATTTGTTTTGACACCGCACCCGCGGGAATCCTGCCAGGCCAGCGCGCGATGAAAGGAACGCGATGACCGCCTTCCCAACCGTCACGTTTCATTCCGCGCCATCCACCACTCGCGTCGTGATCGTGATCTTGTCGCATCCAATGGACATGCAAGGTTTCGGCACCGTTATCGGCATTGAACAGAATCAAGGTGTTGTCATCGATGCCCAGTTCTTTGACCAGGTCAAGAGTTTGCCCAACGATCGCGTCGAGTTGAAAAACAAAATCGCCACGAGCACCCGCTTTGGTTTTACCTCGAAAATCAGGTCCCGGCAGAACGGGAGCGTGGGCAATTTGAGTTGAGAGTACCGCGAAAAACGGTTGCTTGGGATTTGCCTTGACGTGCTTGGAAATAAACGACTTGGTCTTCTCGTAAAACAATCGATCGGCATCGACAAACTTGTACCCCTCGGCTTTCCAGCCTTCGTCATTGTCCCACCGCCATTTGCCACCTGGATTGGGCAAGGTATTTCTCTTGTGTCGCATCGTTGCCGGAACCGGTACGTTTCCATTCTCGATATACACGTATAGAGGGTCCGTGGTTGGGCAGTTGGGCGTCACAAAGGATTCATCGAAACCGCGCGCATTTGGCCCATCGATCAGGGGAGTGCTTTTCTCATAGTCGATCAAGAGTGAATTCTTGAATCCTCCGCCAAGGCGTTTTCCATCTTTGCCAACCCATGTCAAACCGACGTGCCATTTCCCGAAGACACCGGTTCGATACCCTTTCGACTTCAGCATCTGAGCAATCGTCAGCGTTCCCGGTTTGAGATAGCTTGGTCCGCCAGGCCCTTCAAAAGCGCCGCCACCACGCCCCGTCGAGCGAAAAATCTGCTGTCCCGAATAAAGACCGTAGCGCGAGGGCGAGCAAATCGTGGAAGGACTGTGGGCGTCGGTAAATCGAATCCCTTCGCTTGCCATCTGATCAAGTCGCGGCGTCTTGTAGGCGCATTTTGAGTTGTAGCAGGAAAGATCACCGAACCCCAAATCATCAGCGTAGATGATAATGATATTCGGAAGTGGCGTTTCTTCTTTTGGCGCGAGCTCGCTCACAAGGCAAGGCTTAACGCCAAGTTTTTCGTAGTTGAATCCCGATTTGCGGGGCTGGTAGTTTCCGATCGGTTCGACCGAACGATTGGGATCGATGGAGGCGTCCAGCCCCAACCCCCAATAGACGGCGTTGACGGTCATCCTGCGAACGCCTTCGTTTTCGAAATCCTTCGCCGATCCCATCGTAAAATGAAAGATTTTGGATTCCTTGCCCTGGTTACCCTTCCATGTTTTTGTCCATGCAATCGGAAGCGGCTGTTTCCTGATGTTTGGTTTTGAGTCCTCATTGAGATCAATCAAGGGTTGGCCGAGCACCAACGTCTTGCACCCCTCAGGCATCGGTGACTTTTCATTGTGACAACGGTAGACATCGGAAGGCCCCCAGATGTCCGAAACGCCTTTCAGAATCGGGTGAGATTTGTTTTCCTTTACGATTTCGCCTCGCGTCGACTCGCGATGCCAACCGCCGTGATGTCCCATGAAGGAACCTCCAAGCATTTCCCGCAAGGAAACTTGCTTGCCGTCTTTGAAGTAACGCGTGCCACGCCAAAAACCGTGATTGGCCGTACGCAACGCGATCAAAGGTTTGCCCGAATCAAAATAGTCATGAAAATGTTTTAGCTGGTCATCGGGCAACTGCATGAAGCGAGAAAGCCAAATCACGCAGTCCGCGTCCGCCAACTTTTCCAGTCCAGGAATCTTGTGATACTTCCTTTTGTCTTCCTTCTTGAATGGCGCTGGCAATGTCGGATCGACTTCGCCCTTCTCATTGACGGAGAAAAGTACGGTGCAATCGAAGCCGTGACGCTGGGAAAGAACGCCTGCGAGCATTGGCAGCGATTGCTCACTGCGATATTCCTGATCGGCCGCGATCAAAACGACATGCTTGCCTTTCCCGGGCCCCTCGCCGCCGCGAAACGTCAGCCAAGGATCGTCCGCATTGACCCAACAGGGCGTCACCGCCAATCCAATCAAGTACGCTACGGTTGCAAACAAGCTAATTTGATTCATCGTCTCTCTCTGAAGCTAAAAACGGATTCGGGTTGAGCCCCGCATTACCGTCAAATTCTACTCACCATCTGCCAGCCCGGGCGGAAGCTTCATCTCTTCCATTCGGATGCTGATGTGTCCCCGCGGCGGCTGCAGTCCTTTTCGCGGATGGTTGTAACGCAAAAAGCTTTTCACGGCGATCGTAACCGGGCCTTGGTTGAACGCCTCCCGGAACTCAGAAAAAATGATCGATCCACGAGGCTGTCCACCTTGTCGAACGGCAACTCCGACCTTCGATTCCGCCAGCAACTTGCCATTAATGTAGATGGCAAAACCTTCGCCTGAATTCACGTGAGCCGCTCCTCCAACCACGATTCGGTAATTGTGCCCTTCCTTCAACTTTGGCGTTTCGACAGTTGTACGAAAAAGGAGCACCTCTTTTTCCCAAAGCGTTTTTGGCTTTTCACCACACCGGCAAAAGGGAGCGTTGCAGGATTCTGAGAGTGCAACGAGTTTGCCATCGAGTTGTCCAAAGGGCTGCTTGCCTTTTCTCCAACCTGCTTTCGTTGGATCGAAATCGGCGGCGGTCCAGTTTTCACTTCCTGTCGGCAATGTGACATCACGATAACGGCTGCCTTTTTCTTTCGCCAATGTTTCGGGAGGATCGAAACTCAAGTAATCCCACTCCAGTTCGTCGAAATCTGGACCGAACGTTTCCCAGTCGTATTCCGTGACGCCCGCCGCTCGATAAATGTTTGTCAAACCGAACATGGCGCCGCGCAAGAATTGATTCGCTCGCTTCGGTCGGCTTCCAGAAGCTTCCTCGATCAATGACTGGCTGTTCCGCGTGTTTGCAACGAAGGCGCTTGCGATTCCATCAATCAAGATTGGCTGAATGGCTTTTTGCGCCAGGAGCTTTTCCTCTTCCGTCATTTCTTTGGGGGAGTTCGCGGCGCGTTTCGGCCTTTCCCTCAAAGGCAAAGACGCAGCCTTTCCTCCTTGCAATCGCACCATTGCCCGCCCAAGTGCATCACCGATCAACATGTACGTCTCGGCGTTGCGATGATAATGGTAGTCCTGACTCCGGGGCGATTCGTCAACCTCGCGCCAGTAATCCCGGGTATCAACCGACGTCACATTGCCGTCAAATTCCGGGTGCTTGGATTTGTCGCCAACGGCCATTTGTGCGTTCAAAATGCGCTCAAACTTTTCGGCCATTTGCCGTCCACCAAACCCAACGGTGGCTATGACCGCCGGCATCTTTGGCACTTTAAATTCTTTACGGACGTCTTGAATCAGGTTGACCAGATTCTTTTCGTATTCCTTGATCGCGTTTTCGCTGAAACTGTCTTTGTGACCTTGAAACCAAACGAAGCCGGCGAGTTCATAGCCTTGCCCCCGGTACCCCGGGACCACTTTCTCAATGTTGGTCAAAGTTTTTCGGACACCTTCAATCATAAGTTTGTATTCGGCCGACTCGAACTTGTTATTGGGATCCGTCCTGCCGCTTGAAGGCGGTCGAAAGTCAAAACCAAGCGATCGATTGCCTTGAGCCGTTTTGATTAAGAGGACCTGTTCATCGTGGAAAGTCCCCATGACATACCCAAACCCCAGTTCAGGACCGATCGATCTGCCGTTCGAAGTGGCACTCAAGTTTGAGCCCTTGCCATCTTTTGCAAGCCGAGCTTCCTGAAAGTACACATCCTTTCGAATTGTCCAGTTGCCTTCGTCATCGACGAGCCAGGGAAAATTCCCCTGTCGCTTTACGACGGCTTCCAAGTCACCATTCCCAAGCAAATCCGTTTTTTGAATCCAAAAACGTGGCACTCCTGTTTTTGCATCCAAAATTTCGAATGAGTACTTTTTGCCCGGCGTCAACTTGATTTTTTCCCGTACAGGATCCGATCCTTTCTCGCGACGATAAACTTCTTTGCCGGCAACGAGCATGCGACAAAAAGAAGAGGTTGCCGTGCCGCATTGGAACTCGAACTCGCCTTGCTCGGGGACTTCAAAGGCACCTTTAGCGACCGCCCCTGCTGTTTCCTTGCCCTGGGCATCAAAGACCTTCAGTGGAGCCGTCTTGAAGTTCCCGACTTTGAAAATCTGCATCGGGCCATTCGAAGTCGCCGGGTCGGATCCGTAATAAATGCCTGAATAAATATTCCTGGCTCCGCGGATATCACCCATCCCCACCATGTTGGACTGCCCCGCCAGTATGTAAACCTTGACGGGTTTTGATGCGTCACCGGGTTTCCCATCGGGGTCTGGCAACAGTGCCGCAACTTCATTTCCCTGGAAAGCCGCTGCGTATTCCTGAGATGCAAAAGCAAATAAAGCGATGCAGATCAAAGGCAAAATCGAACGTGACCCATGAGTTACAAATCCCATCGCGTTTTTCTTCTGTCCAATTCGAGGCAAGTTCATACGATTTCCTGGTTGCTGGAATTGTTACGGAAAAAATTCAATCTTGATCGGAAGGTTATTTGTTGTTGTTTTCCGGGCGGTTTGCTTTGAGCGCGTTTCGAATCACAAAATCCGCAAGTGGTTTCGACTGAAACCATCCGGGCCACATATCATGGCCTTTGCCTTTCACGATCTCCACGTAAACGGACCCGCCCAGTTTACGGTACCGCTCGGCAAGCATGGCTGAATTCGCCTCAAGTGGAACCACTCGATCACTGTCGCCATGGATATGGTGCAATGGTACCCTTGCTTTCGCCAAAGATTCCAATCGGTCAATTGGATTGAATTCAGAAATTCGCTCGCCAAGTTGTTCTTCGGAAAGTTCAAAAGCCGAAGCCGCGTTTTTCAAACCCGGGTAACTTTTTAGATTGCAAACCGGGTAGATCCCTGCGATGCCACCAACGCAATCTGGGTTCTCAATGGCCCAACTATAAAGCATCAAACCGCCTCGACTTCGAGCCAACAACACGGGCCTTTTGCCAAAGCGATGCTTTTCGACCAATTCTCGATAAAGCGCCTGATAGGCTTTCGTGCCTTTGGGACTTCCGTAGGACTCACCGACATCAATCCCGGCAATGGCGATGCCCGCCTTGAGATACCGGTCAAACATCCAATCCTCGGCCTGCTGCGGGAGTTTTTTATGAAACGTCGGGGCGTACCAGACCCAGGGAATCGATTGGTTTCGATTGGATGCCGTCGGCATGATCACGAAAGCGTTCCTGCCGTCGACTTGGAAATCACGGCGCGAACCAAACGCTGACTTCAACTCCAGCTTCTTTGCGACTTCCGGATCCAGCTCGATTCGGAAGCTGACGCCAGGCAGTCCCGCGCTATTGGTCAGGTTATGGATTGCAATGCAGTCCCAGGCAAACAGAACAACCTTGGGGTCTTTCACTTCCTTCGGGACATGAATGGTCACGGTGTCCTTACCCGTGATCTCCGCCCGCGCGGGTTGCAAGTACTTTTGCAGTCGTCGATATCGATGATCGAGATTGAATATCTTCTCTTTGGCAGGCAACTCGGGTGAAACATAGAACCAATTCGGCTCCTTTCCATCTCGGGTCTTCAAACCGTCCCCAACATGTTTGAAACGGATGTGAATCTTGTCTCCATCCATCCTGTACGAATCTAGCATCGGCCCAAAAAGAACTCGTTCCGGTATTCCATAGGTCTTGACCAAAGCAATGTTTGCAGCACGTTCTCCGACAATGTGCTTGTTCGGTGGATGCGGATTGCTCGGTGAGCGAGTTAACTTTCCCTGTTCACTGATCACTTCTTCTGGCTTCAACTTGCCGTGCAAGTAAATATCGTTGCTGACAGCCATTCCCGTATTGGGCACGTGGTTCATGACCCACGTCTGGGCCTCCCAAAGTTGCTGCATGTTTCCGCCGGCGTAACTGGTGGGAGCGATTTGCACAAAATAAAACGGCAAGTCCTCTCGCCCCCAGAGTTCGCGCCAACTTTCGATCCACGCCTTCATGTGGAGATGATACTGGCGGTCGCGGCCATTGTTTTCACCCTGATACCAAACGACGCCGCGAATCGAAAAAGGCACCATGCCATGGATCATCGACTGATAGAGAAGCCCGGGAGTATGACCGACGTAGGACCGTTCGACTTTTTTGTCAAACGGGAGCTCGTCCTCGATCCCGACCTTGGGTGTCCAGGCTTCAACTTGTGAACCGCCAAACGCGGCTTTGATCAAGCCAACCGGAACGTCGAGTTCCTCGTGAATTTTGCGGCCAAAAACATAACCGACTTCCGCAAACTGGGTTCGCGGCTGTTCCCGATTTCGGATGACCGCCGGTTTTGCCGACGCCAATCCTTCCGGCGTGCATGGCACCCAGCCCGCAACCTTTTCGCCAAGGTCATCCTTTTTGGGCGTCGTACTTCCATCGATCCACATCAGTCGAATATCCGATCGATTTTCTTTTCGGATATCGGTTCCCCGGTTCATATTGGACTGTCCCGCACAGAGCCAGACTTCGCCAAGCACCACGTTTTGGAGCCGAATGTTCTTACCATCCGATTCGACTGTAAAAGTGTGCTGCTTGCCGTCTGCTTTGAGCGGCTCCAGGGTTACCTTCCATTTGCCGTTTTTGTCGGCCTTGGTTCTGGCGTTTCGATTCACAAAACTTACGGCGACCTCTTGCTCGGGTTTCGCCCACCCCCAAACGACAATGGGCAACTCTTGCTGAATCACCATGTTGTCCGAAAAAACCCTGGGCAACTTAAGCTGTCCAACGACCACGGAAGTTTGAAATAGAACCAGGAAAAAAAGGAAAAACTGCAACGCCGATATCTTCACAAGGCCGACTCGAATCATTTTGGTTCTCGCAACAGGTGGACGAATCGCCGCCCATTGTAACCAGCGTTGAATCAAAGGGTATCAAGCAGATTCTTTTTGGAAGTTAACTTCCAATCCTGTTCACGTTGCGGCCTAGCTGGGGTTCGCCAAAGCCTTTCCTTCTTTTCGAGCCTGGGCCCAGGTGTATTCGAATCGTTTTACCTCGCCACTCGACGCGGCGTTGACCAAATGCTCCAGCAACTCAACCAGTACGCGCTTTTGCAATTCAACATGATGCGGCACACCAAAATGATGCCCCATCATGAAAGGGAGAAACATTGCCCTCGGTGGCTTGGCATGTTCCGTGACGTCCAACGCCACGCTTGGTGAAACAGTGGGAATGCCTCGACGTTCTATAGCGCGCTGAACCAGCGCGATCGATTGATGACAAATCGGTCAGGCAGGCGCCGCGATGACGCCATCCGGCTGTTCCTCGGCGATCGCATCAGCCAGATCCTCGGCGAGCGTTGTTTCCAAACGCGAAGGATCCATGTTGTATCCGATAAAGGTGTAAAAATTTTGCGTTAATCCACCAATTAATTTTTCATCAACCAACTGGCGAAGCCGCTCAATTGGGAAGATCACGTTCAGATCCTCGTTCGCTCCAAACGTCGGATACTTCAATTGATGTATCGTCAAGTCCGAAACATGAGAGTTCGATGGCACGCGCCGAAAGGTGTAATCACCAACCGGGTGAACCGTATCAAACGGCATGCTGTCACGCGTTTGGACTCCCGAAGTACTTACGAAACAAAACCTTGCCTCATCGACCGGCTTTGACAGTTTCGCCAAGGGAACGTGATCTGTGTTGGTAATCATCGATCCCGGATAACGTTCGTTAACCGTTTGCCACAGCCCGGGCCTTAGTTGCTTTTCCGCGCTTCCCTCGTTCCCGGGGTTAGAGGTTTCCATCATGAATCCAGTCTCCCGACTTCTGAACAAAGTAAAAATGCAAGTGAAAATAAAGGTGGGCCAGGGTTTGCGGTGATTCGCTTTTCAATGTGTCAAAAATGAACTTGCGATTCGTTTCCGGCAGGTCCAACATGAGCTTTAGCGCTTCCACCCACCCTTTCTCGATTTCCCGCGCGCCGACTTTGTCGTCACCGTCGCCGAAATGAAGATGGACATAACGAACCAACTTTTCCCGGTCGTTTTCCGCAACCGCTTGCTTTAAATAATCGAGTGACATGGTTTTCCAATGAAAAGTTTCTATCACTTTATCGATCCCAATGATTTCGATAAAGCAACCGCGACACCTTCCTGCATTAATTTTTTGGTTAGAATAGCTTCGAAACTTAACCTACCTGCGACGCGGTGACCATGAAATTCAAAACACTTGGCTTGATTGCCTTCGCCCTGATTCTTGTTGCGACCAAGGTTGCTTCTGCCGACGAATCGAAACCCAATATTGTTTTTATCTATTCGGACGACCAGAGTTTCGAAATGGTGCAGGCTCTTTGGGGAACGGAAGCGAAAACACCCAATCTCGATTTACTGGCCAGGCAGGGAACTTCATTTACGCATGCCTATAACATGGGAGCTTGGGGCGGAGCCGTTTGTGTCGCATCGCGAACCATGCTGAACACAGGACGAACCGTTTGGCGAGCCCGCAAACTGATTCAGCGACCCGGCGGGGACAAGAATGCCGCGTTCCCGATCAACCAGGCCGCTGAGCGGGGGGAGTTCTGGTCCCAACAAATGCAAAAGGCCGGCTATTCAACCTACATGACCGGCAAGTGGCATGTGAAAACCGGTGCCGACAAAGTTTTCCAGAACACCGTTCACATTCGACCGGGAATGCCCAACCAAACCAAGCAAGGTTATGACCGTCCGGTCGAAGGCGAACCGGATCCCTGGTCACCCTACGACAAGAAGTTCCAGGGGTTTTGGAAGGGTGGAAAACATTGGAGCGAAGTCGTTGCGGATGACGCCACCGAGTTTTTGCAACGCGCTGGCAAATCAGACGATCCATTTTTCATGTACCTGGCCTTCAACGCCCCTCACGATCCGCGACAGTCACCCAAAAAATATGTTGACATGTACCCGCAAGAGAAAGTCAAAGTCCCAACCGACTTTCAAAAACTTTATCCCTTTGCGGACAAAATCGGCTGTGGCAAAAACTTGCGGGACGAACGACTCGCGCCTTTCCCACGCTCCGAATTCTCCGTTCGCGTGAATCGGCAGGAATACTTCGCAATCATCACGCACATGGACGAACAAATTGGGCGAATCCTGAAAGCACTCGAGGCCACAGGAAAGAAGGACAACACCTACATCATTTTCACGTCGGATCATGGCTTGGCTTGTGGGCATCATGGTTTGCTTGGCAAACAAAACATGTATGACCATAGCGTTCGTGTTCCACTGATCGTTGTCGGACCCAACATCAAGAAAAATCACAAGCTCAATAGCGACGTTTACCTTCAGGACGTCATGCCGACGACCCTGGAAATTGCTGGCCGAAAAAAGCCGGACTACGTTGAGTTCAACAGCTTGATGCCCCTGCTGAATGGAAGCCAGTCAAAGAGTCATTACGACGCAGTCTATGGTGCTTACCTGGAAGGCCACCAACGTATGGTGCGAGACAACGGCTGGAAGCTAATCGTTTACCCGAAAGCCAATCGGGTCCGTCTTTACCATATCGCAGAAGATCCTATGGAGATGAAAGATCTCTCCGAGGACCCGGCAAACCGCAAACAAATCGAAAAACTCTTCGGCAAACTTCTGGAGCTTCAAAAACAATTTGATGATCCGCTAGACCTGGGGGAAAACTACGCTGAATTCCTCAAAAAGTCATTCAACAAGTAGATCAGCTGACGAGAATCTCTCAGAGATTCTCGCGGGCAGGCCATCGGGGTTGGATTCCAAATAAAATGGACATTCAGCGCATTGTTTGAACGTTCCCCGCGTTTCCACCCTTTTTGCCCGAGTCGATTGACCGTGATTCCAGCATTTCGATTGCTTTTCATCCTTGCGCTCATCGCCTTTCATTTTGAAAGCTCGGCAATTGCGCAAGATCTCTCAAGTTTCGACTCCAAGTCATTCCTGAAAACTCACTGCCTGGATTGTCATTCGGGAAAAGCCGCCGAAGGCGATATCGATCTGAGTTCCTTTGACTTGAGTTTGGACAATCTTGAAAAAACGGAATTCGCGATTCAAGTGCTAGCGCAATTGGAAGCGGATCTCATGCCGCCTCGGGACGAATCGGAATTGACTCGCCTTGAACGGGTGAGGGCCATCGAGGCCATCCGAAAACATGTCCTGAGTTCGCCGCATGGCAAAGCCTATCGGCAGAAGATGCTGCTTCCCGAGTTTGGCAATTATGTCGACCACGATTTGCTCTTCAGTGGCGCAATCAAAACACCTGGCTTTACCTACTCGCGAATCTGGCGAATTAGTCCCTACATTTTCGATAGCCGTCGACGAGTTGGAAAAGTCAAAGGAATACAGAACCCATTCACTTTCTCCACCAAGCCCAATGGAATCCGCGATTATGCGGAGGTCAGCATCGTGGATTCCAGCGTGGTTGAAACCATTTTGATGAATTCACGAAACGAATTCGAATACCTGGTGACTCAAGCCCGCAAAGAGGCGCAATCACAAACTGGAAAGCGGAGGCGACGGAACGCGTTCGTGCCCTTCGTTGGTGAATCAAAAACTGTCACCGACGAGGACATGGTGAGCGTTGTTCGTTCGACGATGGAACGTGTCTACGCACGTTCTGTATCTGAGAAAGAAATCGACCGATTCAAAAGCCTGCTTCGCTTGAACATTGAAAAGACGAATGACCCGCTCAAGAGCCTGCAAACGGTTTTTCAATCGATCTATGTTTCCGCTCCAGCTCTTTATCGATTCGAAATGGGTACCGGGCCCGCCGATTCGCTTGGTCGAAAACGACTGCGGGGGCGAGAACTGGCCGAAGCACTCGCTTACGCGCTTTATGACCAAAGCCCTTTTCAGGGTGGACGTTCACCATCCATTAAGATCGGGCAAGCCCTTACTGACGGAAAGCTTGAGTCCAAGGAAGAGATTCGCACACTGCTGGAGTCGCTTCTGAACGAGGAAAAGTTCCCGCCAGGGCGAGGAAGCTCCACCCCGAGAATCATGCGGTTTTTCCGTGAATACTTTGGCTACCACCATGCGATGGATGTCTTTAAGGACAATCAACGTGTTAATGAACATGGGCTTTATCACGACCCGCGGCAACTCGTGGGCGATTTGGAAAACTTGATCAAAGTCATCCTTCGAGAAGACAAAGATGTTTTCGAAAAACTGTTGACGACGCGTGGCGCATTCGTTTTTCACAGCGGCGATAACACCGAAGCCGATCGCCGCCACCAATCGAACATTGATGCGTTGGCGGAAATCGACGACAACTGGGCCCGGGAACGGACGCAGAAACGAATCAACGGAGTTCGCAAGAAACCAAAATACAAAGCCAATGCCAAGCTACTTGAGCGCGAGATCGCCAAGATCCGGTCCGAGGAAAGTTCATTGGCACGCAAGGAACGCGAGCGACTGCAGAAACTGATCGCGGCGGGCCCCTCAATGAAGCCTGTCAAATCGCGAAACCGACGATATGCTTTCGCCTACAACTTGAGTTTGAGAACCTGGGAGTGGCAAAAAACTCAACCCTTTGAACTCCCCGCCGACCAACGTGCCGGAATCCTGACCCATCCCGCCTGGCTCGCCGCCCATTCGACCAACGATGACAACGATCCCGTCCATCGCGGAATCTGGGTTTACGAAAAACTGCTCGCCGGTGTGATTGCGGACGTCCCCCCGGACGTTGACGCGCGGGTCCCCGAGAATGCCAAACAAACGCTTCGTGAACGCTTGCAAGTGGTACGCGAACAGAGTTGCTGGAAGTGTCACTACAAGATCAACCCGCTCGGGGAGTCCTTCGAGGTCTTTGATGACTTTGGCCGTTTCCGTTCGCACTTCTATTTTGACGAAGAAGATAATCTGATAACTCAAAGCCACCGGTCGGTGGAAGATGAGAATGGCAAAACGGGCTTCCGGGCAATCAATCGGGATGCCCAAGTCAAACAGGGAAAATTCACGACACGGAAAGTCGATTCGAAGGGAAGTTTTGATGGACTGGATTTCGAAGAACTCAGCGGCAATTTCAACAACGCGATTGAAATGATCCACCAGATTTCAAAGACCGACCGCGCCCGGCAGTCCATGATTCGCCATTTGTTCCGTTACCTGCTTGGTCGAAATGAAATGCTCAGCGATTCGCAAACGTTGATTGCTGCCGATTGGGCCTACCTTGAGAATGGTGGTAGCTTTAAAGCGGCCGTCATTTCAATTCTTACTTCCGACTCGTTCCTGTATCGCCGGGTACGCTCGGGCAATTCGAATCAAACAAAACCCAAGTCTCCGAGAGAATGACATGTTGAATCGACGCCATTGGCTAAAAAACACTTCGCTGGGCGCGGGCGCCGTTTTGTTCGCGCCGTTCCTGGAAAGCGTCAAGGTTCACGCCGCAGGTGACGCCTCAGCGTTACCCAAACGTTTCGTGTACATCGTCAAGGCCAGCGGTATCGACAAGTTCAATCTCGTGCCCAAGGGTATCAAGGAACAACCGCGACTCACGGACAAGCCACCCACGGGTCGCTACGAAAGCCGATACGAGGAGGGAAAGCAGTATCGCTTTTATCCATCCAAACGCGATGAGCACGTTCAGTTTTCCATCAAGGATCACGAACTTCCGGACGTCCTCAAGCCGCTGAAGGAATTGAAAAACAAACTGACTGTGGTTCAAGGGCTGTCGGCCAATCACTTGAAAGGAAATCATACGGCCGGTTACGGCGCACTTTCTTGTGCCAATTCTGAGCTGACGCCAATTGCCCCGTCGGTGGATGCGTTGCTCGGGCTGAAACATTCGACCGGCCCCTACCCCATTTACGGAATGGCCACCAACGGCACCCTCCGAGGCCAACAATCAAAACCCGATGACAGTTACGTCTATCCGAACCTGTCCGCCTACAAAGCCGGACAAGGGATTGCGTTCCAGGCGTCGCCGACCAAGGCCTTCAACGAACTGTTTGGTTCGGCAATCGTCAGCCCGGAGGAACTGAAGACACGCAATCTACTGCAAGAGAATTTGATGGACTTTCTCAAGGACGATGCCAAGAAAATCCGTCGCCAGCTTTCCCAGGATGATCAGGCCCGATTCGACGGATACGTCGACACCTTTGAATCACTACGAGTTCGCGAACAACGCAAATCAGTCCTCAAAGATCGCATCAAAAAGTTCAAACCTGACTACCAGAAAAACAAATTCACTTCCGGATACCATATGGATCGTATGGAATGCCAGTTCGAGCTTGGAACCGCGGCATTGATTGCCGGTCTCACCAACGTTGTCACGCTGCGACCTGACACCCTTGGAACCCAGTACCAGGGATTGGGGTTTGGCAACCTTGGTCTGCATCAGATTGGACATGGTGCCATGCTCGAGGATGGTACAACGGCCCGCGATATGCGACGCAAAGTCGATCACTACCACATGGGTCTCGTTTCAAAGATGGCAAAGCGCCTCGACAGCATCCCCGAAGGAAACGGCACGATGCTCGACAATACGCTCATCGTTTATCTCAGCTGTACCGGCGGCCAACATCACGGCGGACGGGACGACTGGCCTTTCCTGATGCTCGGCAACGTCGGCGGAAAATTCAAAACAGGCCAATACATTCAATACCCGAGTTACGGTAACAAGAATCACCGCACCGTGGCCAATTTATACATGGCCATCATGGACGCCGCCGGGGTTTCTTATGGCGACCATTTCGGACACATCGATTCCCAACTGCGTGGCATCGATACCAAAGGGACGCTCGACGAATTGGTCGGATAGCTGCCCAAACCTACAAGCACGAAGCGCAAGCGAGTGGTGCGCGATTCCAGCCTCATATACAAGCACGAAGCGCAAGCGAGTGAATCAATCCGCGTCAGAAAACACAACCGCAAAGCGTAACCATAGATTCGCTAACTTGCCCTCACATACAAGCACGAAGCGCAAGCGAGTGGTTCACGATCCCAGCCTCCTGAATCACTCTGCCTCTTTGCCCACCCGATGGATCCAACCAACCGGCTACTTGAACTCAACTTCGTTAACCACCCTGCCATCCACATCATGATGCCGGAGCGTCATTCGAACCTCCCGCCCCTTGGAAACGACTTCGCCGGAAAGAAAACCACCGTCGACTCTCAGGAACTCGTGCTGTTCACGGAGATCCCCCTTTCTCCAACCAAGCTGATGTTCCTGACTGCCTGGTCCGCAACCGAATTCCCACAACCCCTGATCTTTGAGATGGGTGACGTACTGCCAGTGTCGATCGCCGCAAAGAACAAACACGTTTTCTTGTTTGGCCAGAAACGCGCGCAACTCCTCTCCTTCATGCTGGAAATTCTTGTTTGCATGGTTGTCGCGCTTGCCGCCACGGTCTGGACCGAGCCAAGGCGTCGGACTAAAAATGATTTTGAACTTCGCGTCCGACTTCTCGACCGTTTCAAACAACCACTTTTTTTGTTTGGCACCAAAAATCGTCTTGTCCGGCCCATCCGGCTGGTTGTTGGGACTTCGAAAATCGCGCCCCTCCAACAACCAGATTTGCAGATCCTTCCCCCATCGAATTGTCTTGTAGGGTTGGGAATTGGAAGGAAACTGCTCCTCGTTGAACAACTTGACACCCTGCTCGAAAGTCACGGAACCGTATCGCTGGCCGACCCAGCAATCATTTTTGAGCGTGTCGTGATCGTCCTTCATGAAATACGATGTATGGCCGTTGTAAAATTTTCGATTCGCCGGCAATGCAAAAAAACGGTTCCAATGAAATCGCATCAACCCAATGGTCCATCCAAGCGGGTAAGGCTTGTCGTAGTACTCGATGTCCCCCGCATGTACCATGAAATCCGGTTTGATTTTTCCCATGCTCGGGTAAATACGATGCCCTGAGTTCCCGAAGTCTCGGCGGGGAAAATCATGACAAGTCGTCATGCAAAACTTCAAGTTCGTTGGCGTCTCGCTCGAGGGTGCCGTGCGAAATCTTGAGCGTATTCCTTCGTTGCGAATCCCCTCGCGCACGTAGCCGACTTCCGCCAGGTACTGGGTACCCGGTTTCAGATTGTCGACTTTCCATTGAACACAAAAATCGTTTTCGGCCTTGGTCGTCTGCGTCTTGAAATACCGGCGCGGTGAGGAATTGTCGACCGGCCAGACTGCGAGGTAAACCGAAGCCTTCACACCGGGCATCGCGCATTCCATGTCTTCCAGCTTGGCACCCTCGGGTAACTGTACCTTCAATTGCAATTCCGGATCCTTCGAATTTTGGGCCCGCTTGCGCTCCTCGCCCTTGGGGATGCGAAATTTCTTTCCATCAAAGTCGAGTTCCGCTTTGGCGGTGGACCTTGTCCAGATTACGGCCGTTGTTTGATCCACCCAACCGTTGCGAATTCCGTTTCCAAAATGGATCTCCTGGGCATGCAGGAAGGAAGCGGAACAAATCACCGATGCAAAAATGAAAAGGGGAGTTTTCATGGATGTTCCAATGGGCTGAATGTTGTTTGCCGCACACGGCAAGGTTTGGTCGTTCGAATATACACTCGCTGGCGCTTCGTGCTTGTATGTTATGGAGGCGTGATTTAACCACTCGCTGGCGCTTCGGGCTTGTATGTTGTGGATGCGCGCTTTAACCACTCGCTGGCGCTTCGTGCTCGTAGGCGGGGGTCAAGTTCGCGGGTCCCTTGTTGTGTTTTGTGCTCGTATGTTGTGGACGCGCGCTTTGACCACTCGCTTGCGCTTCGTGCTTGTATGCGGGGGTCAAGTTCGTGGGTCTCTTGTTTGTATTTTTGTACTCGCATGATTTGGCGATCGAAAAACTTGCCGATTCTTGACACAAAAAAAGCTCCGCGGAGCGGAGCTTTGTGTTTCAAGCGATCACTGATGATTACTTCTTCTTGTGATCGTGATCCTGGAAGAGCTTATGCTTCTTGTCGCCCTTTGCGTAAACGTAGGCGAGGATGTCGGTAATCTCTTCCTCAGAAAACTTATTCAACAAGCCCTTGGGCATCGTTGAAATCGTTACTTTCTCACGATCAAAGATGTCTTTTTTGTCGTAGACTTTCGGTTTCGGATCTGCGATTGGATCGATCACGATTTCAACCGTGGACGCCGTCTCCTTGATCACCAGACCCGTGACAATCTCGCCGGACTCCATCTCGAACGACTCTGCCTGGTACTTCTTGTCGATTTCCTTGCTCGGTTCAACCAACGAAAGCAACAGGGTTTCCGGGTCATAACGCTTTGGGTCAAGCTTCGTCAGGTCGGGACCAAACTCGCGACCTTCGCCATTCATTTTGTGGCAGCTGGTGCAGTTGGCAATCTTGAACAGATTCTTTGCAACTTCAAAACTACGACCGTGACCAACCTGAGAATTTTCATGGTTCTTGTGATCATGAACCGCGATGTTCTTCAGGATCGGCTTCAAATCTTTGACGGTCCACTCGGTATTCCGATCAAGGTACTTGAGCAAATCATCTTTCATTGGCAACTTGGCTTTTGCCAAATATCCCTGAGGGTCTGCGTTGTAAGCCTTGATGTCGGGCACAACATACAGGGCACCGTACATTCGTCTCCAGTGTCCTGGATAGGTGCAAACGTAAGGATAAATTCCAGGTTCTTTCGGTACTTCAAAATTGAGAACCTGATTTTCGTTCGGCTGCAACAAGCGACTGCTAAGCAAGACCGCATCCGATTTCGGCACAAAGTGACGGCGCTGGGCACTTTTTTCCTGAGACGTGCTTTCCGCGAGTTCGCCAACTTCTTCGAGATAGCCTGGCTTCACGATCACAAAGTTATGAGGCATGTTGTCCGTGTTCGTGAAGATGAACTCGACGGGCTTGCCAGCTTGGACAACGACCTTTTCCTTGTCGTAAATCATTCGTTCGGCAACCGTGCCGATTCGGATCACATTGATTTTCAGCTCCGCCAGTCGGGCACGAAATTTGGCCGCCTGCTCCGGGGGAAGTTGTGCCGCCAACTTGTCGGTCAACTCCATCGCCTGAAGGGCCGGTTTGCCCGTCCGGAATTTGGCTGGAATCTTGCTGATGTGAAGCGAAAGTGATTCCGCCATCGCCGCAACCTGACTCTTGTCCCAGTCGGAAGCTGGAACTGTCAACAGAGCATCAACAGAACTCGCAACGTATTTCTTCTCAAGAATCAACTTGGCAAAGGACTCAAACTTCTGCTTGCCGAAACCTGGAATCGCCTTGGAGGTTTGAATCGCCAAGTCGTGCAGCGTGGTTCCGCCTTGTACGCTAAGAACACTGGCAGGAATCGTCGATTTCTTGATTCCCGGGCCAGCCCAAGAAACAACCAAACCGTCGCCACCACCGTTATCAAAGTAGGTCACGGTGATGGGATGAACGCCCGGGGCCAACTGGATGTTGCCGCGGTTTTCCCGCATCCCGTGAGTTCCGTCGTTATTCACGACCAACCGATCCCCAATGTACAAACGCGAGCCGTCATCGGAATTGGTAAAGAATCGATAGCGACCGCCACGCTCAATCGTGATCGTCCCCGTGAATCGCAATGCAAACGCGTCGCGACGTTTCAGCTGCGGCACATTCATCTTGATTTCAGGAACAATGCCCGACGCGGCTGGCTTCAGCTTTGCCAATGTTTCGATGGCAACATTCTTCGGGTTGGGTTCGAAGTAATCAACCTTGATCCCGGGCATTCTTGTGCCCGCAGAAGGCTCATTCGCTAACGAACCCGGCAGGTCAAAAAACATTTTGTTGATTTCATCAAACAATCCTGCACGCAGCTTTGCGTCGGGAACTTTGGGAACCGCACGCAAAAAGTCTTGCAATGAAACTTTATCGGCAGTCGCAGCCTTGAATGCTTTCTCACCAGACTGTTCGGCAACAATCCAGGCCGCGTAGCCCGCTTGTCGAACGGCTGGCGACGAGCCTTTCAGGGCAAGGTTCTCGATATCCGCCGCAACACCACTTAGCTTGTCAGCTGGTTGGTTTGCCAGAAACGCCGCCAGGTCATCCAAGTTGGTTTCGCCAACCTGCTGGCTTCGCGACTTGATCAACTCCATCAACAAGTTCAATTCGCCAACTTTTCGCATCTTGGCGAGACCGACAAGTGCTCCGTAGAGCTGACGACTAGGAACGCGCTTCCGTTCGAGAATCGCCTCATAAACGGCTTCGGTTTTCTCCAGTTTCAAAAGGTCTTTGACACTCGCATTTTTCAATACGTATCGCTGGGCGGCGGGGCTCAACGGAGCACCCGATTCGACCATTTCTCGAACAATGGTGTCGACCTTCATGTTGCTTTGGGCATATCGCAATACCGCATCAAGCTCGGGGTCGGTCGGCTTGGTTGCGACTTTGAATACGATCTCAGCGGCTTTAACACCCTCGAACGAAACAGCCGCTTTGACGGCCTCGGCACGAACCAGCGCTTCCGAGTCATTGGCGGCCGCCGTAAGGATCGGTTCCCAATCCTTGATTTTGTCGCCCCAGTGTCCAAGCGTCCGAATCGCAGCCGCACGAACGCGGGCATCTTTCGCCTGGAAAACACGCTTGAGCAGACTCATGTTCGGAATTCGTTGTTCTTCAAAGACCCAAAGGCATTCGAGCATGGCTTGGGCCTGTTCCGGAATCGCCGGATCCAACTTGCTTGCCCATTTGCCGACCTTTTCAGAAATGTCATTTGGCTTACGGCCCGAAAGCTCAAGGCGAGCCCGGTAACGCGTCGCGTTCTCTTTCGCATAGAACGCATTCAGGACTTCTTCGATCGGCTTGCCGCGAAGTTTGACCGGCTTCACCAATGGTCGTCCCTTGTGCGTAATCCGGTAGACCCGACCGTGCGTGTGGTCACGGTTGGGATCCCGCATATTGTGTTGCATATGGCCAATCAGAGCATTGTGCCAATCCGTAATGTAAAGAGCTCCATCACCACCAATCTCCACATCCGATGGACGGAAGTTTGGGTCGCTGGAAGAAATCAACGGCTTGACCTCTTCGGCTGTGATATCCGCCCCGTTGTATTTGACTTCAAACATCGAGATCCCGAGGAAACCGATCACATTCAGGATCAAAAAGTTACCGTCGTACTTTTCCGGGAAGTGGCTACTCGATAGCAAACCGGTTGCCGGCACTGGCCGCCAGCGCTTCTTGAACCATTTCTTGTTGCCAATTCCTTTTCCAATGTTGACGTAGGAGCCGGTTCCACCTGTACCGTCGTTAACAAACTGGTAACCCCATTGATCGATCACGTGACCATGCGGGTTGGGGCCAATGGGAAAGTGGAAATCGATTTCGAACGTTCGCGGATCGAATCGGTAAACACCCGAAGTCGTCGAACGGAATGTCTTGGTCGGAGTTTCCATGTTGGTAACGTGGAACACACCTCGCGACCAATAGAGCCCGCCATCAGTTCCAATCACAAACGCGTTGGCGGTGTGGTGAGTATCCGCACTGGAAACGCCCTGAAGCATTCGAATCTTTACGTCCGCTTTGTCATCACCATCGGTGTCTTTAAGGAACCAGATTTCTGGTGGTGCGCAAACCAACATTCCGCCGCCCCAGAATTCGAATCCGGTAATACTGTTCAGCTTGTCAGCGAAGACCGTGCACTTGTCGGCCACTCCATCTCCGTCCTCGTCCGGCAAAATCAAAATCCGGTCCGTTTGCGGCTCGGCTGGATTCCAGTGTGGATAGGAAGGCCAAACCGAAACGAACAAACGTCCATCTGGATCAAATGCCATTTGCACGGGGTTTGCCAATTCGGGGAACATTTCTTCCGAAGCAAACAAGTTGATTTCAAAGCCTTCGTGAAGCGACATTTTCTCGATCGCTTCTTTGCCACCCAAATAAGGATAGGCACCACCGGCAAGCTTGCCCGGCTTATTGGTTTTCACAACCAGTTGCTTCGGCAAGTTGTCATCCTTCACTTCCAAATCGCCGCCATTGGCAATCGCCCAAATCTTCTTGTCGCGATTCTGCGCCATGACTTCGAAAGACTTCATTTCGATTGCCATCACATCAGCGTTGGATTGCCCAAACCATTTGAGCGTTGAGCGTCCGCCGTAAACGTTGTATCCGTCGACCGTCCGATATCGATTGAACCAGTGGTAGTTCTTATCACGAACCACTGCATTCAGCTTCTTGATCGAATCCATCTCCGCCAGCTTCTTGCTGGGGAAAAGTTGCCGCATCGCAATCTGAGCAACCAGTTGATTGCCGTCGTCATTCAAGTGAATTCCATTAAGAGTCCAAGGCCCACCGCCGACCGCGTAAGCTTTCAAGGTTTCACTAAAGAGATCGACAAAGCGAACGCCTTTCGACTCGCAAACTTCCTTCATCGTCGCGGTGTACATCGCCAACTTGGCATTGTTCTCTCGACCATCGGGAAGATGCGGACTTTTCAGATTTTCGTGTGCAATCGGTGAGAACACGACAATCTGGGGAGCGGACTTGCCGTTGTATTCCTGCTTGGCCATGTCATCGATCATCTTGGCGAGATCCAGCTCGAATTGCTTCAGATCTTTTTCGCCCCGAAGTGCTTCGTTGTAGCCAAAGAAGCAGAACACAAGGTCCGCTTCACATTTTTTCATCCATTCATCGGGGCTACCAAAATTCATGGAGCGCGGACGATTCTTGACTTCGTCTCCCGCGAAGCCCAGATTCCGGAACGTCAAATTGTGCTTGGGAAAAGCCGATTGGACGTAAGTCTCCAACCAACCAAAGTGCTGCATCCGGTCCGCAAGCGTGTTACCGATATAAACGATGTTGTCGCTGGCCTTGAGCTCCAAATCTTTTTGCTGAGCGTTAAGCGAGCAGCCTGCCAGAACAACAAAAGCAAAAAGCAGGCAA
>CAYSXI010000071.1:0-24234 GCA_964434955.1 uncultured Pirellulaceae bacterium | reverse complement strand
CGCGGCTACGGCGTTCCAAGACTTAAACCAGACTGGTGTGATTCTTCGGCGTCGGACTAGAAATGGTTCAGCCAACAACGTGCAATCGGGTTCTCCAACCCCGGCCATGCCTGAACGGTTCCATCAAGCGAAGTCACATTCCCTAAATGATTCGGCTACCTCGGCCGTAAGCCGACCATTTGAACCTTTCCCGACACACGTCGTTCAAGAGTCTGAAATCGAGTTGCCGCATCCAGCGTTTGAAAGGTTGCCGGCGCAACGTGAACTGCCACCTTCACCCAATACCCAACCGAGAAATCCAACCACGATTAGTAACGCAACGACGGTTGAGCAAAACCTCGGTCCCCTGCTCCATCAGGATTTGCCCTCGGCGCCGCGGAATGATTTTGATCTTTCAATCGCGACAGTCGGGGACGGATGCCTTCAATATCGAAACATGGTGAGTGTCGATGGCATGTTTCTGAAGTACCGGAAACAGGGGGGTGTCGCCGTTGGCATCGATGTCAATCCAGGAGATGACCGAGCGACCTTCGATATGCAGTTTGCGCCACGAGTAACGTTACGTCACGCCATCGACAACAAGTATCACGTCAAAGCGAGGTACTTCTTCTTCGACAAACAACAAGCGACCAACATCAACCCCAACTCCTTTGTCGACGTCGAGACGTTTTCTCTGGACGGCTACTTCGGCCGAAAGTTTTGTCTGGGAAGAGGCACGACACTTGAAGTTGAAGCTGGTGGGCGCTGGATGGAGTTCCGCGAAGACTTGTTCGACAACAACGATGTCGCGCAACTAAGGCAGTGGTGGACAAAACAAGTTGGAATCAGCTTCGGCGGCCAATTAAACAAACGCCTTCGACCAGGATTCTCCTTGTATTTCCAAGGTCACATTACCTATGGCCGGGGCGACTATCAACGATTCTCCTCCGGGTTTCAAAACGATCTGCTGAACAGCTTCAATTCCCACACCTATGAAGTCTCGACGGGATTTCAATTTGACCGCAGAACCAACGACGGATCCAACCTGTTCCTTCGCGCCGGATTTGAACTGATGAATTTCCAAAATCTTGCGTCAGGTTTTGACAATGGCAACGACGAAACACTTGCTGGATTTCGTGACATCGACCTAACCGGTTTCGGGTTTCAACTGGGTTGGCAACGTTAAAACCGCTTGTCAATTCGCGGTCGCCAATCAATGGATCAGTCGGGCAATTCGCTGGATTTCCAGCAGAAAAACCCGCGTCTTTTGACCACAGGCCGAGGCTTGATTACATTGGTTGTTTCGAACACCAAGTCAATCGATTCGATCAAGTTCCGAGCATTCGTCGTAGCTGTTTGCCGAACGTTTGAGATCCGATTGCAAATTATTTCGGGAATCAAAATGGCAAACCGGCACGCGATCAGTAAAGTAAAACAAATCTGCCTCGCGCTCCCCGACACCGCCGAATCCGAGAAATGGGGTAAACCTCATTTTTGCGTCAACGGGAAAATCTTTGCTGGCTGCGGTGAGGAAGACGAACGATTTGTTGTCGGCTTCAAGTTGGAAATGGATCATGCGGCTTCGATCATCAAACGCCCGGGATTCAGCAAGGCCCCCTATGTTGGCCACAAAGGCTGGGTTTCGATGGACCCGACCGTCGTAACCGATTGGTCGCTTATCCGGGACTTGATTTTGGAGAGTTATCAGCTGATCGCCCCCAAACGCTCGATCGCCAAGTTACCAGAGGTTGAAAGCCCCACGATCAAACAAGCAGTGAAAAGAAAGCTCGTTACCCAAAAGAAGGCTGCGGCGTCAGCAGCGAACGGCAAGAAACCCGCGACCACGTCCGGTGCAAAAAAGAAAACCAAAAAGGCAGCCAAGTCGACCAAATCGAGTGCCCGAAAAAAATCGAAAAGCCGGTAACAATGGCGAAGAGAAGGCCGTCTTCGAACAAGCGACTGACTGGCGACGATAACGATTTCCTCAAGATTGCATTGCCTGCTTGCCGAGCAGGACGATTGGAAGACGTCAAAACTCTCTGCAAGGATCCACGAGATTTCCCGCAGTGGATTGGTCCCCATGGTCGTACGATGCTTTGGGAAGCGGCTCGCGGAGGCAGACTCGAGGTTATTGAATACCTGGATAAGGAGTATTCGGCAAACACGCGGGCAATCGGTTGCTACTATCGTGAATCTCGAGTCGAACTGTCGCCCTGGGCAACGGCCAGGCTTTTTCATCACGAACACGTTTGCGAATATTTGCGCCGCCGACGCGCTGGACTTGATTTCATGGCGGCCTGTTTCTTCGGCGAACGAGATTACCTTGCCCGGCGGCTAAAAAAGAACCAACAGCTGGCCAACCAGCCCGTCATCCGAAGACATCGCTGGAACCCGTACCAGGCTTGGCCACTTCAATACGCGATTGCGGGTCGCCAACCGGAAGTCCTTTCGCTTCTCCTCAAATTCATTGATCGACACGAGCGAATTGATCCAGCTGTAATATTCGACGCGGTTGCAACCAGCCAAGAAGGCGTGGTGGATGATCTGCTCTCAGCAGGTTGCCAACCAAATTTCAAGTCACAACGCGAATGGCTAGATCCTTCGTTGAAAAAGTTGGCAGCAAAACACGGGTTTCGGATCCGAGATTCTGATTTCGAAAATGAAAAATGGCCCGCTCTGGTCGATGCTTGCCGAGGGAACCATAACGCCGCGGATGACATCGGTCGAGTGCTTCCGATTCTGGAACAAGGTGCGGATATTCAAGTTCGTGACTACAAAGGCAAAACGGCATTGCATCGCGCAGCCCAAGCTGGATTCGTCGAGATCGCTCGTTGGCTTATTGAAAACGGCGCGCCGCTTGATGCCCGGGATGAAACAGGTTGCACACCCATTTTCGATGCGGCGTTTTACGGTCGATTGGACGTTCTTCAATTGCTGATAAAACAAGGCGCCGACCTCGAAGCGACAAACTCTCGTCACGAAAACGTTTTGTTCGCAGCGATCCGCGGAGGCCAAATGTCAACATTCTCTTGTCTTATCGAGTATCCATTCTTGCTTGAGCAAACGAACAAGAATGGACAAACCCTGTTCGAGCTTGCGCGGAAGCTTTCAAAAACCGGCATTGTCCCGATTCGCCAAAAATTGAAACTCATGGCGAACGCGCGAAACCGTTAGCACCCGAATCGCAACCGACTTTTTTGGCCCCTGCTCATTCCTGGATCAACAATCAAAACTCAAGCACTGCTGGGAAACGCTCCTGCTATCGAAGCACAAAAGGTCCTTGGCATCCCCCCAAAAAAAGAAAAATCGCAAAACGCCAAGAATTGTCGAGTTTTTTTGTGAAATGGCGGAGTATGAATCGGAAAAGCAAAGAGGTTCCATGAATTATCGTCCGAGAAAGTCCGCAGGTATCGAGAATTGGCAAATGCGATCCAATCGAATTACCATTTTCGAGACGCTCATCTGGATGACGGCGATCTCCGCCAACTTCGCCATTACCTACAGTTTGGGCGAACGAGCCATCTTCATCGCTTTCTATGCGTGCTTCCTGGCAGTGACTTGGCGATTGTCTTCCGTGATTCATTGGGCGTTGGCGATGCTCGTAGGCCTCGCCTGTGCATTGCTAGTTGCGATAACCAATGCCATGATGCTGAGTTGACATCAACGACTTTACCTCGGGAAATGATTTTGGATTCGAATCCCCGATTCGCGCTAGTTACGACCCTTCGAATTGTGACGGCAACTTACATGGTTGCAGTTGGATTCGTCATTGTGTCAGCCACGATGAACTGGTTTCCCGACGCGTTTGGATACGTCAAGGAGCGAGTCAGCGACAAGGTATTGCACTTTGTCCTGGTTGGAATGTTGGCATTCTTTCTGAATCTTTCGCTTCGAAATCGTTGCTGGCGAGCGATTCAACTTGGCACGCTCGTCGTGGGCATCGCCGCAACTGCCGAAGAGTTTTCGCAGCTCGCCTTTGTCAACCGAACATTCGACCTGTTGGACTTGGCCTGCAACCTCCTCGGGATCCTGGTATTGGGAACGCTGGCGTGGCCCCTGGGAAAACGATTGTCCCTCTCAATTCATCAGTAGCCGCCACGCACTCAGCTTATCTAGTCCCACCACCAGTTGTTGCCGGCCCCGATCAAGTTGATGGACTTTCTTGTTTTGGTGATGTCGCCTTTCGTGTCTTTGATCAAATTCTTTTCGCTCAAAGCTTCGGCTGCTGCGATTGAGACCCCACCGCCGGCAGGCAAAATCAAAACATGACCCTTCCAAACGGCATTGGCCACACATGGACATCGTTTTGGATTGGGTTGATTTTGAATCGAGTAAACGCGTTCATCCAAAAAGGTCGTTGGTTCCCAACCCGACCTCGTAAACGCATCACTTTTCTTGATCCAGGCTGCCGCGACCAGGAGATCGATGATGTTACGGAGTTGAGCATAGATCGGTCGGACTTTTGAAATCTGACCATATTTCTTGGTAAATGACGAAGCGAATTTTTTTGCCGGAGCACTCGACTTGGCGCCGGTCGCAACGATTCGCGCCTTCTGATCAAAGTCAATTTTCTGCGTCGAAAGAACGACGCCATCGCCCACCAACTGCATGCTGTTTTTGTCTTCACCGACTTTTACGCATTTGTAGTTTGGCATGAACCACCAACGCTGCATATCTTTGGGCGCGCCGCGCAAAGCCGCGATAAAGGTCGTCATTTTGATTGGCGGCTGCTCCAACCCGACGGCCATCAATTTCATTCGATAATCGGCCTCGACCATCACCTGGGCCATGTGAGTCTCGCGTGGAACTCCATAAACTTTGATTTCCGCGTTGCCCAGGCTCTCTCTTAAACCGTTACCAAGCCGAACTGCGGCTTCGGCCCGCGCTGACTGGGGGATATTTCTTGGAATCGTTTTTTGGAATTCCTTGAGTTTGGCAATGCCTTGCGGTGTCGGGTCAATCGAACATGCGACCCATTGATTCAATCTTTTATTTGGTGAAAACGTCCGCAGTGCCGCAATCAAATCATCCAGCAGCAGCATTGGCTTTCCCGTGACAACTCCAACCCTCCGTCCACTTTGATTCTCGATCCAGGGCTCAGCAGGTCCCGCGAGAATGATATCTTTGTTGTCAGGATCGACAAAAACATATTCGACACGGGTTAAGCCCGCCAGACATTCCATCGCTTCGCTTGGTTGTTTGCCCGCCTCACGCCTGCGTTTCAATTCCAGCTCCAACCTCTTTAAAGAGATTTTGCGCAATTTGACTTTGTGCCGAAGATTGCCCTTTAGGTTTGCCTTCGCTGCCAGAATTCGTTTGCGAATGAGTTCGCCGCGGGGATCGGCGAACATCTTGGCTTCCAGCAAACCATTGGCATCAATTGAGACACCCAGCGTCGGCAATTGAATGGTCGTCCCCACAAGCGGGCTTTCTTCAAATTGAACTTCTTCGCCGGATCCGCTATCTCGTGTTTGTGCGCGGCATTGCACGCAAAGGCTTGGAAAGCAAAATTGCAAACCGAAACTGGCAGCGACAAAAAGCAACCCCAGCGTTGCCAAAGAATAAAGTCGTTGGCAGGATTTCCACGTCAAGAAATTCATCGAATCGCCTCTCTCTATGCCCCACGTTTATTCTTCTCATCTGGAGACGCATGTCAAATTTTACGTGGAATTGCGATCCAACTCACGCTGGCAGTCATGAGATTCGTGGTGGGCGGCTCAAATTCGCTTGCCGAATTCAGGACAACGGCTTGCTGATGCACTCGACGACAAATCGAAGCGCAAGCGCTACCGCTTCAAACTGACGCTCGGTTCGGGACTCGGAATGCAGCGTGATTTTCTTTCTTTGAAGTCCTTCAAAAGAATTTTGACCACGGTCGGTTCCAAGTTCCGTACGCAAGGCAAAACTTACAAAACAAATGCCGTCATTATCCAAATCGTCACCTTTCGGTTCCACGATTGGCCCCAAGTGACCTGTGATCGCCAAGGCAACCCCTGCCTCGGGTGTGGCAACAAGCAACTGCTGACACATCGCATCCGAGGTCGGCTGCGAAACAGCCGTGTGGGATTCCAGAATTCGCTCGGATACCGACAGCCAAGCGACCTTCTCCGATTCTCGATAGGTCACCATGCTCCCGCAAAACACCTCACTGACGCCAGGCAGCCGCCCGAAGCTGGCCGCGATCAATCCGGCAGTACAACTTTCTGCTAACGCAATCTTCAACGAATGGTCGCCCAACCATTTTGCAATGGCATGAACGTCTCGGTCGATCTGACTTTGATTTTCCCGCCCCATCACACACTCCGAAATGGCTTGTTCTCGCCGCCGATCATTGACACGAATCTTTAGACGCACATTCAAGACCCGCAAGTGGTTTGACACTTGAAGTCAATCCGTTCAAATTGGAGAAGTTTTCATTCGAGATTGATTCCCGCGATGCGTCAATCACCTCCAACTCGAGCAAGCTTACTTATCCGCCTGCGGGACGGGAAGGATCAGATTGCGTGGAATGAGTTTGTCGAGATTTACGGCCCGCTCATCTATGGTTTCGCGTGTTCCAAAGGCCTGCAAGACGCGGACTCGGCCGATGTTGTTCAAGACGTCATCTCGATCGTTGCCAAACAGATGCCGCGGTTTGAATACGATCCCGGCCGAGGAAGTTTTCGCGGATGGCTGTTTACGGTCGCCATCAATTCCATTCGCCAGGCTAAAAACAAAGAAAAAAAATCGGTTCGCGGAAGCGGTGACACCGTAATGCAGCAGGTCTTGGCCGAACAACCAGACCCCGATGACGAACAGGCGAGGTGGGAAAACCAGTATCAGCAGCATTTGTTTCGCTGGGCAGCCGAACAAGTCCGTCGGGAAATCAAGCCGCACACCTGGAAGGCATTTTTTCAGTTTGCCGTTGAGCAAAAACCGGTTTCTCAAGTCGCTGAAGATCTTGCGATGAGCGTCGGCGCTGTCTATATCGCCAAGAGTCGCGTGATCGATCGCATTCGCACGAGGATCCAGGCTGTCGAGGAGAACGCCAATGTCTGACAAACCAGACGGGCAGGATTGCCTTTCCGATACGACCATTACCGACCTCCTTGAAGACAAGTTGTCGCCCGAGCGAGAGCAGAGCGTCAAAGAGCACCTCGATCATTGCACAGCTTGCCAACAGAATCTCGAAGCGTTCAACCAACCGGCCAAGGGTGCAGAAACCATCAATTGGAGCCAACTTGAATTCCAGGATCAAAGCAAAGCACTGGCTGAGGTCATTGATTCACTGAAGTCAATCCCGACGGACGTTGGAATTTCCCTGTCGACCGACCACGGGGGAAAAGCGGATCGCACTTTGTTTGATGCCGGACAGCTTTTCGAGAGAACAGAATCCGGCACGCAAAATGAACATGACGAAACCGTTATTGGCCGATTGGGGAAATTCGAAATCCTCGAAAAGATCGGCGAGGGCGGAAGTGGCGTTGTCTACCGAGCACGTGATACCGATCTCAATCGCATCGTGGCCATCAAGTTTGTCCCACAGACATTGACCGGTGACCCACAGATCCTCGAACGGTTTACCCGCGAGTCTCGGGCGGCTGCGGCCGTGCACCATGAAAATATTGTGACCATTTATTCGGTCGACCAGCTGGAGCGTGTTCCTTTTCTGGTTCAACAATTTGTCGAAGGCAAATCGCTTCAACAAGTACTTGATGAGAAAACCCCGATCTCCTCGAGGCAAGTATTGGAGTGGATTCGGCAAACGGCGAGTGGATTGAAGGCCGCGCATGCTTCGGGACTGGTGCACCGTGACATCAAACCTTCGAATCTTTTGATCGAGCAAGCGACGGGAACTATCAAGATTTCGGATTTTGGATTGGCTCAGCTTCAATCGGACTCTTCACTTACGAAGTCGGGGGTCCTTGCCGCAACCCCTCAATACATGTCCCCGGAACAGGCGCAGCTTGGTGAAGTCGATGCCCGGAGCGATCTATTTTCATTAGGCACCGTCCTTTACGCCTGCCTCTGCGGTCAATCCCCTTTCAAGTCTGAATCAATTTATGGTGTCATCAAAAACGTTTGCGACTTGCCGACGCCCGAACTTGCCAAATCCAACGAAACCACCCATCACGAGTTTCAAAAGCTGCTCGAACGGCTGCATCAAAAGAACCCATCCCAAAGATTCCAATCCGCTGACGAATTGCTTTCCGCAATCCAGCGTATCCAAAACGGCAACTCACAAGTCAGTTCCCCAAAGTCAAATTGGCTTCAACCAGTGATCATCGGTGGGGCGATTCTGGCAACCGCTTTGGTCATCATCCTCACGTTTTTTTCCATTCCCAATTTGCTCAATTCAACATTGGATCCGATTGCCCATTCGGAAAAAGCAAACAAGGTCAACGAAGTTTTTCGAATCGGCAATCAACCGTACAGTTCGCTCGAATCTGCCATCGATTCGGCCAAGGCCAACGAAACCATCACGATTCGTACGAACGGAACCGTTTACCTGGAACCCCAGGTTATCGACGTTCCCTTGTCGATCAAATCGGCGGCCGGATTCAAGCCGACCATTTCGAGCACCGCAAGCAAAGAAGATGCGAGAGGCACGCCCTTGTTGACTTCGAAAGCCGATTTGCGGCTTGAAGGATTGGTGCTCATCCACGAAACCAGCCCCCGGGACCAGGCCTCGTTTTCCAGCTACCAGCCGTTTACGCAATTCAGCGTCATCAAGATGGAACAGGGAAACCTGGACGTCCGCCAATGCCACATTCGAAGCGGATCTCGCAATACGTGCATTGCCGTTTTGGAAGGCCAGTTGAATGTTCAAGATTGTGTCTTGGAATCGCTGCAAGGAAGTGGCATTCTTCAGAGATTCCGCGACAACGGCTCAACAGTGATCACCAATACTCTCTTGAGGACACGACGCTCACTTATCCACTGGATGGATGAATACCGCCAGTCAGGAAAACCACACCGGGTCCAAATTGATCAGTGCACTTTCTACGGTGAAACGGCCCATTTCATGTTTATTGAACCACGGCCTCCCGGCCAACCGATTCGAAAGCTTCCCGACCCTTTTTGGCAGATCGACGGTTCGAACAATATTTTTCACGGGCAAAAATACCTAACCGCCAGACGACTCGATACCTCCGCAAGAACGGGCGCTTCTTCTGCCGACAACGGAGCCTACATTCGCCTACTTTTCGATTGGCGGATCCGTGATTCGATCTATTCGGAAGTCAGACAATTTGTTTCCTTCTCCCAGGGAAGTCGCCCACCGACGACCGTGATCGCCAATGCGAGAAGGTGGAAAGCGTACTGGAAACGTACCGATGGTAATTTCTACGGTCGTTGCCAGTTTGAGCAGGATGAAACGAAAAGAGTCTCCGATTTTTTGGCACCGCCAAAACTTAAGTCGGTATCCGGCAGAGGCACGGAGTCCACCAAGATCAACGAATGGCTTGAGACGAAATCGAATTCGACCAAATGGGGATTCCGCCCCTTGTCACAAGAATCACAAAAAAAGCCGGCATCTGAATGACGCCGGCAAAATAAATAGCTGATACCACGTGAAACCAACGGCGGTGATCGACCGCGGGACGGATCAAACCGTTAGGGGACTCCGGTCTCCGCCTCTTCTTCCGCCAGAACCTTGCGGAGCCGGTCGTTTCCGAGGATCCATTGAACCCTGCCGAGAATTACCCCGAGGATTGCCCCGAGAATTGCCTGGCGACTGACCGCCGGCACGACTGTGAGACTCGCCACCGCGGCGGCCACTGCTGCGCGAACTTCGCTCTCGAGATTGACGCGGATCGCGCTGAATTCCTCGCGAACGTTCGTCGCCGCGCGGGCTGTTACCGCGTGCTCGATCGTTACCGCGTGAAGGCGGCGCCGGCCGACCCTGGGGGCCTCCCCGTGAGTTTCCAGGATTGAAACCCCTTGGAGACGATGGCGCTCGCTCGAACTGTGAGCGATTGGGACGTTGAGGCGGACGCTGCATCCGGCTTGAACCGGGACGACCACGTCGACCGTCTCGGGTTTGAGGTTTCGGTCCACCGCGTCGGCCGGATCGCGAGCGACTTTGATTTCCGCGTGAATGGCCATGCGAACCGAATCCGCGATGGCTGCGACGGTGATCATGTCGACTTCGTCCATGGTGCATTCCGCCGAACTGTCTTCCGCGTTGCCTTGAACCCGGCCGATGATTCAAACCTCGACCTCGATTCATTCCACGGCTACGGTTCATTCCACGAGAACGTCCGAAATGCGAACGATGTTTGAAGGGGCTTCTCCGAAACGAAGAACGTCGCCCTTGATTTCCGCGACTTCGAGATCCGGAACCTCCGCGCGAGAAATGTCCGCCGCGGGAGCGATGATGATTCATGGAATGGCCGCGGTGCGATCGGAATTGCCCGCCACCTCGATGATACGATGGCCGCCGGAACTGCCCAGGAGCGCGGTGACGATGCCCCCTTCGCATTGAACCGCGTTGACCGCCCCGTGATTTGCCACGCGCGGAACTGCCGTGCCAGGAATGAGCACGACCGGGGCCACCGCGTCGACCGTAAAAACTGGATTGGTGTCGGAAAGGCCGACTGCGGAATGAACGTCCATTGGCGGACGAGCGATTGAATCCGGATCGGTTTGATTTGGAATTTCGCGAATGTCCCCGCGCACTCTTTGAATGCGAGGAAGAGGGCGACCGTCGAGCATCGCCAGCGGAATGCCCCCGCGATGGCGTTCGGAATTGGCCTGGGCTGCGGCGTTGCATCATGAATCCCTGGTTGGCCTGCGGACCGCGCGGCGGCGCTGGCCGTCGATCGCCAAATCGAGAATCGGATCGCGAGCGAGGATTTGAACGCGAACCCGAACCCGAACGTGAACGCGAATCTGGGCGTTGGCCGGCGCCACGGGAGGGTCGATTGTCCGACGAACGACCACGTTGTGATCGAGAAGACGGAGAGCCGCCACGACCTCGGACATTGGAGCCTTGTGGAGAACCCTGCTGGGCACGTTGGATGGCTCGCATAAATGCTTGTCGCATTTCGTCTCGATTTGATTGATCGCCTCCACGTTGACCTTGCATTTGCTGGATTCGTTGCATCAGCATTTGCTGAACGCGTTGTCGTTCATCCATTGAACTTGGACCACGTTGATCGCCTCTTCGGCCATGTCCCTGCCGCGAGCCGCGGTCACCCGGTCGCGAATAGGGCATGCCAAAGTTTGACTGAGGTCGATTTTGCATCTGCCGCGCAATCGCATCGCGAACTTCTTGTTCAAATCGATCTTGATTCGAACCCCGGCTGCCTTCTTGCTGCCTCGATCTCGGCCGTCGATCGTCTTGAAATTCTAGCGAAAGACGATTCTGCATGACCGGCGGATTAAGTCTCAATTTGGAAAGCATAAGCTCTCCAAGCTGAACCCCCGTTGCCTGACCTTCAACGGCTTGACCTTCTTTCAATTGACCTTCATTCAATTGACCTGGCAGGTCCCAGGGGAGCGCTGTCTTGCCCGAAGTTTGATTTCGATCGATTGTCTTTTGAGCATCAACCATGGTTGACCACCCCATCGCAATTGCGACGGCAATGGCAAATGAGAAGCCGCGCTGCCAGCTTCTTCCGTGGTTCGTCGAGGCTATCCGCCAGCTCGAAACGCCTTTACCAATTCCTGCTTTCATTTTTCTCTCCAGATACTTTTCGCCATTCAATTTTTTGAATGCAAGGCTGAAAGGGCACCGTAATAAACACAGGATCGAGGCCAAAGATACTTCGGATTCTGACGATTTTTTCAGTTTTTCTGCGGATCAAAATAATTCGAAAAAGCCGGTCCCCAATCCAACTGGTTGCCGGTATATGCCCCTGCGCTCGGTCGTTACGAGTCGGCGTCGGACGATCATTGCCTGACAATTCTTGGCTTGGTTTCATAAGCCAAACTGCGCATCTCAGCTATCTCCCCAACCCGCATTTCCTTTGAGTTTTTGCTCGTCGGGAGATTGCAAACGTCCCGCCGGTGACCCTTTTGCAGGTTGAATTCTGCCAACAAGCGGTGGCCATCGGATCGCTCTGTCGATATTCTCAAGTCACTTGACCAGATTCTCCATTGGACCGACTGATGGGTTCGATGGGATGCACCTGGCACCAAAATATTGTCCCAAGAATTCATCCTCCTACATTGCCGGCCATCCATGCGTTCATTTGACCCAATCATCCCTGCTCGATTACTGGCTTCGCTTTCTATCCTGATGGGATGCCTGACGTTTTTCGCCTTGCTGTCCGCCCCGAGGGCGTTTGGCCAGAATCGGCCCTCGCGGCCGAATGTGATCTTGATCATGACGGACGATCAGGGGATTGGAGATTTCGGCGTTAATGGAAACCAAGTTATCAAGACTCCCAATCTCGATGCGATGGCAAAGAACAGCGCCACCGTCAGCCAGTTTTATGTAAGCCCCGTTTGCTCGCCGACCCGAGCGTCCTTGATGACCGGCCGCTACAACTATCGAACTCGTTGCATCGACACATACATTGGACGAAGCATGATGGAGCCGGCCGAATACACTTTGGCGGAGGCACTTAAATCCAATGGCTATCGAACCGGGATTTTCGGAAAGTGGCATCTTGGCGATTGCTACCCGATGCGCCCCATGGACCAGGGGTTTGATGTATCCCTCGTTCATCGCGGGGGAGGCATAGGCCAATCTTCCGATCCGGTTGACCACCAGGGGCACTACACCAATGCGGTGCTTTATAAAAATGGTAAGCGGACGCCCACGAAAGGCTATTGCACCGACGTCTATTTCGACGAAGCAATCGGTTTCATCAAGAATTCCAAATCTTCTGGCAAACCATTTTTTACCTACATTGCCACAAACGCTCCTCATGGACCATTTCATGACGTCCCCGAAGGGCTTTACAAGGATTACAAATCAAAACCGGAAGCGCTCAAAAAGATCATCAAGGACAACCCGCAAAACATGGATCGTTCGCTCGATCAACTTGCAAGAATTTCCGCCATGATCACCAACATTGATGACAATGTTGGAAAACTCTTTGAATTTCTTGAGTCGGAATCGCTGCTCGAAAATACCTTGGTCATATTCCTCGTCGACAATGGACCGAATTCATGGCGCTACGTCGGGAACCTTCGCGGAAAGAAAACTCTGGTCCACGAAGGCGGGATTCGTTCGCCGATTTGGTTTCATTGGCCGAAAACGTTGAAAGCAGGCACCACGGTTAACAAAGTTGCAGCGCATATCGATATCATGCCGACGGTGCTTGAAGCATGCAGGTCAAAACTGACAAACGACGTCAAGCTGGACGGACGAAGTCTGCTCGGGCTGTTGAAACAGGAAAGCGTCGAGTGGCCGGAAAGAAATATTGTGATCCAAACTCATCGTGGGAATCGGCCGTTTCGTTATCACCACTTTATGATTCGGGACTCGCGATACAAGCTTCTTCATCCTAGCGGCTTCTCAAGGGAATCCTTCCAGGGAAAACCCAAGTTCGAACTCTACGATTTGCAAAACGATCCTGGCGAGTCAAAAAACTTGATTGACGAGGAACCGGAAATCGCGAAACGCCTGATCCGGGAATACGACCAATGGTTTGACGACGTTTCCGCAACTCGAGAGAACAATTACTTACCACCACGGATCATCGTCGGTTCACCGCATGAACGGCAAACAACCCTGACTCGTCAGGATTGGCGCGTCGAGAAAAAAGGCAACAACGTTGGCAAATGGAGGCTAGATTCTGTTTCCGGGAAATCGTTTCAGGCAAAAGTAACTTTCCGCAAACCCGTTCAGAACGGTGTCGTCATTTTGCAAGTTGGCAGCAAGGCGATCAAGAAAACGCTCGCTGCCAATCCTGCTTCGCAAGTCACTTTTGGCTCAATCATCATTCCAAAAGGCCATCAGGACATTTCTGCAACGTTCGTCCAGCAAGAATCAAAGGATGCCGCCGTCGCGGCCTATCAGATCGAACTCTCAATGAATTCCGAGAAATAATGCAATTTGCTAGAAAGAATATCGGTACATGCGACCATTTCATTCGCAAGAGTGACGTGATGCATCCATTTGGAAAATCAAACGAATATCTGCATTTGCCATGGAACCCGTTGCCGATTTGATTCATCCAAATTCCTACCGGAACCGTATTCGTTCTGCAAACTTGCCGGAGTTATCACGATGCGTTTGAACGCCCCGAAATTTCCGAATGCATGGCTGTCCAATGTGACGCGATTCTGCCTTGGCCTGGTTGTTGCCATTGCCTCGATCGCCGTCATCCAGCCTTCAAAAGTCTACTCTCAGTTCGATCGCTTGCGGGAAGGCGCCAACGAGCAAGCCCGCTATCGTCTGGCAAAGTCACAGGCCGAACTCGCCAAGTTGCGAGATCAAATCGCGGCGGCTCAAAGAGAGGTCGCGAGTTTGAAGAAAAAGCAGGATGTCTTAAACGCGTCATTCCCGAACATCACGGACCGACGAGTGAAAGCCGAAGCGATGGCGGAACTCCAGACGATTGTTCAGAAGATGGCCATGAGTGAAGCCCAAATGAAATCGTTGTTGCAGAAAGAGCAAGCCGCCCGTCGTGTTGTCGACAGGCTGAAACTTCTCGTTGCCCCTCCGAGCCGAGGAAGCCAGGTATCCCGAACCGAATTGGACGCCATCAACGCTGCATTGAACGAGGTCGACCGAAAGTCGGAATTGATCATGGCCTCGCTCAAGACAGAAACCAATGGTGACCGCCTGAAGTTACTCACTTCCGAATTACTTGCGTTGAACGCGAGAAAGGAAGAACTGCTCGCCTACAAACGCCGACTCGTCGTTCGAGGCGGTCAGCAAGATCCGATGGCAATTCCACCAAGCATCACCGGCGAACGCCGGGTTCGCCTTGAGACGATGCTGGAGATGATCAATCATCTCAAGAAAACAGGTGGAATGGATCGAGCGGTCCGTGAATTGGAAAAACGGTTTCAGGCGGCCAAGCTCTCGGCACGAACCGACCTGAGACAAACCGGTGACCAGGAGCTTTTGCGTTCGATGCAGGAAAACCAACGGCTTTTAAAAGAAATTGGAAACTTTTTGCAAAAGCTGGACAAACGAGTTGAGCAACTTGAGAAGAACAAATAGCTTAATCGGAACAAGATTGAATCGGCCCGGGTTACCGGGCTTTTTTTGTGCCCCAACGCACGGGAACCGCTTGCCTCCTGGAGAAATCGAACGCCCCTATTGTCAAACCGCCAAACAGATCGGTAACGTACGGATAACGAATCGCGAACCAAACTTGGGAATCACAATGAACGCACACGATGCTTTGACAATTGCTTTGGACACCGGCGAAATGGTCTGTATGGCTTACCTTGGCGACTTGAGCGACGAAGATTTGATGCGCCGGCCACATGCCGGCTGCAACCATCTTAATTGGCAAGTCGGCCACCTGATTGCAGCCGATCATGAAATGATCAGTGGCTGCCTTCCGGACAAGCTTCCTTCGTTGCCGGATGGATTTGCGGAAAAGTACTCTCGCGAGAGCGCTGGCAACTCGGACGCATCGGCGTTTTGCAATAAGGAAGAATTGATGGCTGTTTATCAGCAGCAACGAGCGGCGGTCAAGTCGTTGCTTGGCGAGTTGAGCGCGGACGACCTGGACAAACCTAGTCCCGAGGCAATGCAAGCTTACGCGCCAACGGTTGGATCGGTTTTCAACATGCTCGGATCTCATTGGCTCATGCACGCAGGCCAGTGGGTCGTTGTGCGACGGCAAACGGAAAAACCGGTTGTGATTTAACCTTTGAACAGGCCAGCTTAATGGACTTTGCATCGATTCGAAAAGAATACGAACAGGCGGGACTTTCACGTGAGCAGTTGAACCGTGACCCGCTTGCCCTGTTGAAACAATGGGTTCAGGTTGCGATCGACCAAAGTCCCGGCGCCTGGTTTGAAGCCAATGCCATGACATTGGCAACCGTCAACTCAAAGGGTGCCGTTTCCTGCCGAGTTGTCTTGTTGAAAGACACGACCGACGTGGGCATCAAGTTTTACACGAATTACGATTCGCGGAAGGGTATGGAACTTCGCGAGAATCCTAGCGCCTCGGTTGTCTTCCATTGGCCCTATCTGGGCAGGCAGCTTCGCGTTTGCGGTACGGTGGAGTTCACCTCTCGGGAAGACTCCGCCCACTATTTCCATTCTCGGCCACGAGGCTCACAAATAAGCGCGTTTGTGTCGAGGCAATCGGAAATTGTTGAATCGCGCGAACATCTTGAGAAGTTGTCTTCTACTGCAGACGAAGAATATGCCGATCGAGAAATCCCGCTTCCGGACGATTGGGGTGGGTACCACTTGATTGCAACTGAATTTGAGTTTTGGCAGGGCCGACGGGATCGTCTGCACGATCGATTCCGGTTCTTAAAATCCGATGACCAATGGCAAATTGAACGCCTCGCGCCTTAAAGAATTTATTTGATTTGAATTCGCTCATTCTGATAGCGCCTTCAAAAATGCGACGAGCGCATCGATTTCTTCTTTCGAAAGGTTCAACGGGCGAATTTTCTCTGAAATTCCTTCGTGCCTGCGATCGCCGCCTCGATCATAGAATTCGACCACCTCACGAAGTGTGTTGATACTTCCGTTGTGCATGAAGGGACCGGTCTTCGCCACCCCCCGAAGCGTTGGCGTTTTGAATCGGAATCGATCCGCCTCGTTCCTGGTTGCATCAAAGCGACCGTAGTCGACGTGACTCGCATCGGCTTTGATTCCCGTGTCGTGAAACTTTTCGTCCGAGTAGTTGGCTCCGCTATGGCATTTCCAGCAGCCCCCTTTTCCTTCAAACAGCCACAAGCCATGTTTTTCGACATCCGTTAACTGGTCAGCGCCTTGTCCGGCCTGAAAACGATCGACTCTCGAATCCCCCTTTAGCAGTGTCAGTTGGAAACAGGCCAGGGCGATCGCCAAGTTTTCTTTTTGTATTGAATCTTTGCTGCCAAATGCCGCCTCAAAACGTCTTTGATAGTCTGAATCGGATTTCAGGTAGGCCATGACAGCTGAAAGTGTGTTCCCCAATTCGGTTTCACTCTCGATTGGCTGAAGCGATTGTTCTTCCAAAGTTGCCGCACGTCCGTCCCAAAAAAAACTTTTTCCGTAGGCACGGTTGAACAGGCTCGGTGAATTCCTGGTTCCCATCTTGCCATCGATTCCAACAGCCAGTTTCTGCAAAGAGGCGAAGCCGTTCTCAGGCCGATGACAAGTTGCGCAGGCGATCGTTCCGTCGCGAGAGAGCCCCGGATCAAAAAAAAGTTTCTTTCCCAATTCCACGCGTTCTACCGTTACCTTTGCCAACAGGCTTTCAGGCAACTTGGCCAAACCCAGCGGAATCGAATCAACGTCTGCCCCGATTTTTCCCGGGGCATTGGGAACGTCAAGCATCGTGCCGAAACGCTTTTCCAAGGACTTTGAGTCATCCACTTGGATGTCTTTGGCTGGCTGTCCGCAGGCGACGAAAACTGGCAATACGAAAAGCAAAACGAGCCAGCGAATTTGATACTTGTTGGGCCTGTGATCCATGTTGCAAATTCAATCCATGACGGTCGAATGTTCGATCTATGTTCTATCATCAAAACGAATAATTCCGAATATCCTCTTTCTTCGTCGAGGGCTACGCCTATCAATTTGCGTTAAGATATTCACAGTAAGCAATTGGCAAAGCTCGGGATTGAAACGCGTTAAAATGAAATCAAGTGACTCCAACGACGCGAAACTTGGCCCGATTCTTGATGACTTTATGCTGCGGGCTCAAAAAGGCGAGAAGCCAACGATCGAGGAGTATGCGGATCGCTATCCAGAAATGGAACAGTTGATTCGCGAGGTCCTTCCGACGCTCTTGATGATGGAAAAGCTCGGTCAGGCAGACCAACCATCTTCGGATGCGAAACTTCAGCCCGCGCCTGCCGAAACAGCCATGCCCGAGCGACTCGGCGAGTACCGAATTGTTCGCGAAATTGGCCGAGGCGGAATGGGAATTGTTTACGAAGCCTTCCAAGAATCGCTTGGCAGGCGCGTCGCGCTCAAAGTGTTGCCGCAAGTCAACTTTTTTGAACAAGATCGAATCGAAAGGTTTCGCCAAGAGGCAAAGTCGGCAGGGAAACTTCACCACACCAATATTGTCCCGGTGTTTGCTGTCGGACAATACGACGAAGTCTACTACTACGCGATGCAATACATCGAGGGCTCCAGTCTCGACGCGGTAATTAAACAGCTGGCGTTGTTTCCGAATCGGGAGGCCTCGCCCAGGACGGAGGCCGCCACGCAACTGGATCAAACCTTGCATTTATCATCGACGATTGCGCAAAGCTTGTACTTGGAACCTGTTGCGGACAGCGAAGATTCGACAGCACCCAATTCCCCCCGCGATTCCGCTGAAGATTCGAATCGAACCGTCGTGGCTCCGACGGCCGCTGACCCAAAGCCCTCAACAGGTCAACTTCCGAAAACCAGGAGTGCAACTCTTCCGACCGAAAAAATCGCGATGAAATCAACCGGACGAATCGGCGATTCGTCGTCCGGATCCGGGGACCACTACGCGAGACATGTTGCAAGGATCGGTTTGCAAGCGGCTGAAGCCATTGCTTATGCGCACCGCAGGGGCATTCTGCACCGGGATATCAAACCGGCCAACTTGATGCTTGATGAAAAACAAAACGTCTGGATCACTGACTTTGGTCTGGCCAAAGCAGGAGACGTCAATCTGACGCGAACCGGGGAACTCGTTGGGACATTGCGTTATATGGCCCCAGAACGTCTGAGTGGTATCGACGATGAACGCGGCGACGTTTTCGGACTTGGCACCACGCTTTATGAGTTGGCAACGCTGCGCCCAGCATTTCAAGCAGATGATCGTGCCGCATTGATGTCCAAGTTGATGAATGAGGATCCACCACATCCAAGATCGATCAACGAGAAAATACCACGCAATCTTGAAACCATTATTGAAAAATCGTTGGCCCGCGATCCGCTCGCTCGATACCAGACTGCTCAAGACCTTGCGGATGACTTGCAAAGATATTTGGACAACCGGCCAGTTTTGGCACAAAAATCAAATTGGGTTGCGAGGCTGACCCTGTGGTCAAGAAGGAACCCGGTACCGGCCGGACTCATCAGCCTGATCACCCTGCTCCTGATTGGTATTGCCGTTGCCTCAACCTGGACAGCAATTCAGTTGAACAAGAACAATGCGGACATCCTTGCTGGCCTTGATCGAGAAAAATCGGAAAGGCAGAAGTCAAACCAAGCGTTGTACGAGAACTATCTGAACCAGGCAGAATCTTCAAAGTTCAATACAAAATCTGGCCGGCGCAAATTGGGGCTCGACTTCCTGCGCATGGCGACCGACCTCCGCGCTCAATTGAACATGCCGCCTGACGATGAAGCCCGACGACGCCAAATTGCCGTCGATCTCGCTCTGTTGTTTGATTGCAAACAAGAGTGCGTGAAGAAACTTCGACTCGATTCTCCCGCCGTCGAGTTCGACATGGATCGAGAACTCATTTACTGGAACGACAACAAGGGCGACATCATCGTCTCGAGCATTCGCGATGGAAAGGAAATCCAGCGAATCAAAGGCGCGCCTTACCACTGCCTTTCCATCTGCATATCGCCCGATCGCCAATTCCTGGCAACTCGCGTTTTGTTGCTTCCGAAAAACGAGTACGTCGTTCGATTGATTGAAATTGAAACGGGACAAATCATCCACGAGGGAGCCGCGCAAGGTACCGAACAACGTCAACACATATCGTTGTCTGGAAATGGCAAAAAACTCGGGTACGTTGACGAGAAAAATCGCATTATTGTCTTTGACATCAATGCAAAACGAATTCAACTGAAAACGGATCCTCAGGAAAAGAAAGTAAGTTGGATTGCATTGGATCGTTTCGGAAATCAGATAGTCATTGATCAAAACCCTCATGCCGCGTTAATCAATGTACTCAATGGCAATTTGAGCGACCGGATGATCCAGTTTGAGGTGATCGAATCGGTCACCTGGGACCCTCGAGGGGCGAGGTTTGCCGCCGCCGGCAACAGCGGCAATGTTTACATCTGGGATACGATCAACACGAACGCGCCCGAGAAAGTTTTGGCGGGACATTCAGCGCCGATTTCGAAAATCGAGTACCACCCGCAAGGTCACATGCTAATGTCTTCCAGCATGGATGCAACAACGCGATTTTGGGACAGCGACTCAGGTCAGCTGCTACTGGAAGCCGGCTCTGGAGGCTCGCGGTTTTCCGGAAATGGAAATTTGGTCGGCTTCTACTACTTTGGCGAGTATGGAATCTGGTCGCTTGAGAACTTGAAAACGCGATTCACCCACGGCCATCGACGTGACGACTTTGTCACAGACGTCGACTTTTCGGCAGATCAACGTTACTTGATATGGACATCTTTGGCTCGAGGAGTTTCTCTCTGGGACTTTTCGGCCGGTTCGTCGGCACGAATTCACAACGAGTATTCGTACAACAACAACGTGCAATTCCTCTCACAACCCGATTCCAACGAGCAGCCTCACGCCGTGATCGCCTCGGGCAGTGGGAAGGCCTGCCGATTTCAAGTAAACGTCGCAGAATATTTCGACGGGCCTCAACATTCTGCCGACGGTCTTTTGTCGATTCATGACGGCAATGAATTCCATTCGTTTTTCACGGTAGCCAATGATGGGCGCGTCGTCATTTCGGAACAAAAGGAACAGCTCAACGTGTTCAGTTTGGAATCGGGCCTGAACCGATTTACAACGCCCCTGAAATGCGGACGTTTGGCCAGCCATCCTTCGCAACCCCTGGTCGTGACGACGAATACGGAATCAAAACAAGTGATGGTGTTTGACATCCTGAGCGGGAACACGGTTGAAATCCTGGATACGAGATCCAACTCAACGTTTCCATGCTTCAATCATCAGGGAACGCAACTAGTGCTTGCCAGTTCATCGGGCGTTTCGATTTATGATGTGGATTCCTGGGCGGAGATATTCACGATACCCAAGACTCATACAAAACTGGGTAGCGTGACTTTCTCACCCGATGACCAACTTCTGGCAATTGCAGACTACGACCGGGTTCATTTTTACGACACGACAACGATGACCAAAGTCTACGAACTTGCCTATGACACGACGCGTTTCGGTGCCGATCTCTATGAACAGTGCCCGGGAATTGGATTTAGCCGCGACGGACAATTTTTGGCCGTCGGCACGTCATCGAATTCCGTCGCTGTATTTGATATCGCGAGACTGACCGATATTCTGCGCGAATTGAAATTATCCTATCCCTACCCGGAGCGGTAGGATCGACGCTAGTTGGCAGCGTTTTGATTATTTGCAAAGACACCCAGGACCAACACCCAAAAACAAAGAATCAAGTTTTGAACCGGCAGCTGCAATGGAAGAGGCAAACAGTAAATCAAAACAACGGCCGGTATCCAAACAATCCAATTCGCCACCATCACCGGGAGGACGCGTTGAACATACCAATTCGGTCCGATCGTTTCGCGGGCCAGCTTGACAGAAAAGTTGCAATCACGCCAATGGTAAAAGAGGATCACATTGAGTAGCCCCAAAATCGGCAGGTAGACCAATTGATCAACGACTAGCTTCATCGCAATGGTCTTGAGGTTTGGATCGTCGCCGAAAATCATCGCCTGAAAGCGATAGAGCAAATCGACTTCGACTCCTTTCACCGCCCAGAAAAGAACATTCGAAACCAGATAGGACGTGGCGAAGCCGGATTTTGAGAAACCAGAGTCGGATTCACGTTTTCCAACCAGCCAGGAAACAAAGACTGGCAAAGCTCCGCCGAAAATTGCCGTGGAAACGGCACTGAAAGCCAATCCCCAGCGAGTCTTAAAGTCGCCTACCTGTACAAGAATATCTTGGATCGCCGGAACAAAAAAGTAACCGACGATTAGCAGGATTCCGAATATCCAGAGACCCATTGCCGGAATTCGATTAAGTTTCGCGGCTTCCCATCCCCGCCAAATTGAGCGCTGAAAAAAACGGCCGGAGCCGCTCGCCTCGCTTCCCTGCTCCACTTCGACTCCCCTGCCCTACCGATTCAGGTACCGCGGATCCGAAACGAATCGCTGCGCGGTTTCTATAGAAATTCTCCCAGCTCGATACATCTGCCGGATGGACTCGTCAAGCGTCTGCATGCCATCCGATTTCCCCGTCAATAAGTAGTTATCAATGCTCTCAAGTTTGTTCATCCGAATCGCCGCTCCAACGGGTGCGGTATTGAACATGATCTCCAAAGCCAATTCGCGTTTCGCTTCCGGGATCTTACTGGGCAACAAATGCTGGCTGACAACGGCGCGAAGGCTCAATGCCAATTGCGAGCGAACTTCGTTCTGGACGGTGTGCGGAAAAAGATCGGCGAACCTGGAAATCACCCCCTTTGCGTCTCGGGTGTGAAGCGTCGAGAAAACCAGATGCCCTGTCTCGGCTGCACTCAAAGCCATCTGTGCCGTCTCCCGATCACGAATTTCGCCGACAAGAATAACATCCGGATCCTGCCGCAAACCGAACTTGAGCCCGTCGGCAAAAGAACCGACATCTTGACCAACTTCCCGTTGTGTGACGACCGATTCTTTGACATGTTGAAAAACGTATTCGATCGGGTCCTCAATCGTGATCACCCGATAGCCGCCCTCCTGCACAAGCATGTTGACGATCATTGCCAGCGTCGTCGACTTGCCACTCCCGGCAACGCCGGTGACCAGAACCAGACCATTTCGCAAATGTGCCAATTGGTCGGCCAGATCATAGGGAAAACCGGCCCATTGAAAATCAGGAATCTGGGCGGGGATGATTCGAAAACATCCACCCATGTTTTGCCCGTTAATGAAATAGTTGGCGCGAAAACGTTGAGCCCCCGAGTCACCCCCGGAAGTTTCGCGTTCCAACATTGGCGCGAAATCCAAATTGTTGTCCTTGAAAAATTGCTCCCGGCGATTTCCTGGACAAACCGTCATCAGCAGATCCTCGATCTCATCTGCGGAAATTGGCGTGGGCTCCAATTCGAAAAGATTTCCGTGGATTCGCGCCGTCGGAGGGTATCCAACCACAACATGAAGGTCGGAAGCGTTACGATCGACGGCCTCCATCAACCAATTCTCAAGCCGTCTATCTGACTTTGTTTCATTCGAATTCAATTGAGTTCCAATCCGTTTGCATCTGAGGTTGCAAACCAGCCAGGACATCGTTTTTTGATTGGCCGGTCATACATTCAACCACTTGCATCGCAGATTGTACCGCAGTTTCTAACAAAGGAATTCCCGGCATTGCATAGGACCCGCAAAACCAAAGACGTGTCCGCACATTTCGATGAAACTGCTCGATGGTTTTCCAAACGTGATGCGATTCTTGACTTACCACGGGACGCTGCAGCCGGGCCAGCGAAATCAGCTGCCCCGGATCGACTTGCACGAACGGATTGATCGTTTGAAACACAGGGAAATCGATCTCCCATTCCCGGTGAAAACGGTTGAGCCAGACAGAGCACATTGCCCGCCCAAAACCCCGCTCAGAAATCATGTTAAAGGTCGACCAATCGGCCACATTTTCCGGCATCAAGTTCGGATCGGTGTGCACCGCAACTTCCACATCTTGGTAGCCAATCGAATTGAGGCAATTCAAGATTTCCGGATCCATTTCGGGAATCAATGATTCGACGTGATTGGCTTGGGTTGCAATCACGAGTTGATCCAATACCAGTTCCGAAGCTTGGCCTTCCTTTTCCACAAACACAGCCACATTGGAATCGTTGGTTTCGATTCGGTTGACAGTGGTTCCCAAGTGAATCTCACATCCGACTCGGCACAACCGGTCGACCACATCGGAGGTCCCGAACTTTGTTTTCATCAACGGAGCTTCGACGATGTTGTCCAAAGCCCTCAAGATGATTTGCGTAGGAAACTCATCCAATGCATCGTAATCGCAAGTACAAACGGTTGAAGAAAGTGCGGGATACAAAAACTTTTTCACAAATTCAGGACGTCTCGAACTCGATTCGAGATATTGGCCCAAAGAAACCTCGTCGAGTGAATCTGACTCAAGGTCCCGACGTCCCTTTTCTCGAAACGCTTTGATCGCAAGCATCAACTCTCGTGAATCTTTGCTTTTCATCTGTGAGAGGAAATTTAGCAGACGACTTCCGCTGCGAACCTTCAAGTAGGGCTCGGCCCCCAACTCAAGAAAGGACTGGGTCACATCGACCGCTTCCCACTCGACCCCGATC
>CAYSXI010000070.1:0-24277 GCA_964434955.1 uncultured Pirellulaceae bacterium | reverse complement strand
CAGCGAAGTGTTTTTGAATTGTCAAATCACGCCAACTGGAATGAAATGTTGAACCTCGACGAGTTTCAATGGAAATCCAGGCTGATGCAAATAGCCACGGGTCGGGAAGTTGAATCGTTAGTGGAAAAGCTTTTTGGTCCCAAACGAATTCTTTACAAACGTTTGGCTCAACTGAGTGAGTTCGAAACCCCCGAGCTCTATCGTCGAGTCGCAAGGAAGCCATTTCCATGGCTCGTGGAATGCGGGAGCAAAATTGCCGGGTTACTTGCCAGCAAGACCCGCAAACAAATTCACCCGATGCAAGTCCTTGTCGATGCTCCGCCGGTCGGCTTGGAAGTGCAATTCGAAGTCGAGGTTTGCTTCGAAAAGCAAAACGTTTATCGCTCGATGGCAGAAGTGTCACCGATGACCGAAACGCTTGCCCGGCGACAATTCGATGACGTCGTGAAACGGGTGCGCGTGTTTGTGGACCCGGCCCTTGAACTGAATCTGTCGAATGAAGAGGTTGATAACATTCTTCGCGAAACGATCGAAGGCGATTAACGACGCGAAGGCCGTTCACCAACAGAGCTTGAGTTTTCTAAGCCCCTTTGAGCGAATCGAAGTATTCCATCTCTTTCTTGCTGCCAACGACCAAGGGGGTTCGTTGGTGGATGGCCGTCGGTTTGATATCCAGGATTCGAGACTCTCCATTGGTGGCCCGACCACCGGCGACTTCCGCAATCAAGGCAATCGGATTGGCCTCGTACAACAAACGAAGTTTCCCGGTGGAATAGTCGCCAGTCGGTGGATACAAAAACACGCCGCCGCGCAACAGCGTCCGGTGAAAGTCCGCGACCATCGAGCCGATGTACCGTGAACCATAGCGAGTCCCGGTTTTCCCCTGCCGTAACCCTTCGAGAAATTGGCGGTACTCGGTCGGGAAACTATCTCGATGGGCTTCGTTAACGCTGTAGTATTTTCCCTCCTCGGGCATGCGAATGTCTTCGTGGCTCAGAACGAAAGCCCCGACAGCGGGATCGAGCGTAAAACCATGAACGCCATTCCCGACGGTATAAACCATGATCGTGGACGACCCATAGACCACGTAACCGGCTGCGATTTGCCTGGAGCCTGGTTGCAAAATCCAGCTGACTGGATCGTCGTATTCTTCGCCTTCGGGACGTTGAACAATGGAAAAAGTCGTCCCGACGCTTACGTTCACGTCAATGTTGCTGGAACCATCCAGGGGATCAAAAATTACCGCGTATTTGGCTTCGGATGTATCGTGTGGGACGGTCACAGCGCATTCGTTTTCTTCGGACGCCAGGATGCCAACACTTCGACGGCAACTGAGCTTTTCGATCATGACGTCGTTGGCATAGACGTCCAGCTTTTGTTGAAGCTCGCCCTGGACATTCTCTTCGCCAGCTTCGCCCAGAATGTCACTCAGGCCGGCCCGTCGTACTTTTGCCTGAATTAGCTTGGTTGCCAGGGTAATCCCGGATAACAGAAACGAGAATTCGCCGCTCGCGTCCGGAAAACGCTGCTGTTCCGTCAAGATATGTTGTTGGATCGTCAAAGATGGCCGATCAGCAGGTTTTAGCATTTCCCGAACCTTTACGTGTGAATTTTCGCCTTCAATGACTTTTTGCGGCTGCTCAATGTTCATAGTACATTTCTTTCGAGATTCGAGACACAGTAATTTGGCGAATTCTTTTCAAAACCAGGGAGGCGAGTGAAGGTGCAACCGGTTATTCGATTTCGAGGGGGGAATGGCTATCCATAGGATTCGTTCCACGGAGATTAATGATTTTGGTCTGCAACTGCCTATATTCCTGGGGAATTGTCGTTTCCCAATGTTTCAGGATAGGGCCAAAGCAAGGGTCGACCCAGCGCCCGTTGTCGAGGCCAGCGGTCCAATTGTATTCCTGTTGGTTTCCCGCAAACGCATGCGATTTTAGCAAGCAAAGGTATTGGGCTTTCAAGTCCATCGCCAGGAGAGCGGCAATCGAATCCGAGGTAAATTCCCAGGACTGAAAATCGATCGAGTCTGGCAGTGAACTCGAGAAGCGACGGATCCAGTTTTCACATTCAAAAATGCAGACGCGTCGGTCCGGATTTTCAGCACCTTCGATATCGTCCACTCGCGGCCAATCTGGAAAAAGTGTCTGTCCGAGTGCCGCGGAGATTCCCATCGCTTTGATCGCCAGCCAATGACTCGTTTTTTGACCAAGCTGATGGACCTGGTCGTATCGACGCACTCCATCGGCAAACAATCCTCCGCCAAACAGCACGTAAACTTTTGTGCATGGCAGTGAAGCAATCAGGCCTCGCAATCGTGCCGGCAAGGCTTCAAAGTCCAACAGGCTCCCGCCGACTTTGATGACACCGATCATTGAGACGCCCCCAACTCGCGTAAATTGGCGGAATGTGTTACTGCCAGGCATGCGACGGCGAAGGCCGGAAGGCTGCGCGAGACCTTCTCGTTAAACTCTCCGGACAAACTCTTGATGTGGCATTGCTTCTGGTAATTCGATTGCGCAAGTGCCTCGCGGACGAGAAACTCACCCTCGCCAAAAACCAAGATCGGAATCGGGGAGGTATTGCCCGACGAGATCAGGCCAAGCAATTGATGATCGACGGCGTCGCCGATCAACTCAATCTGACGTTGCCGGTATTGTTTTGCGATTTCTATCGCCTGGTCAAAGTCGCATTCGCTTGTGTCCGAGCAAATCATTTTGGCAATCCGGCGATGGCAATCATCAAGTCGGTTGCTCCGACCGTCGGCCGAGTCCTTTTCATCATTCGAATCAAGTTGGCCAAGGATTCGATAGATGTCTGCGGTCGTCGCAAACATTTCGTTCGCCGTTCCGATTGATTTGCCGGCGACTTGGATCGAATTGCCAAGCGACATCAGGGGCGTTCGTTTGACTCCGGTATAAACCAGTGTTTTGTTGGTGAGTCGATCGACATCCCGATATCCCTGGGCGATAGGTCTTCCGTCCTGAATGGGGATGACGTCCACCGTGGTGGAGCCACAGTCGATGATCAGTCCGAATTCCAATTCGTAATGGGAGGCCAAAAATGTGGCAGACGCATGCCAGTTTGCGGCGGCTACCGAGAAAGGATCCCGATTCGCCGATTCGACGTCCAGAAATCCTTTCGTGGAATAGATGATTGGTCTGCGTTTGGTTCCCAACGCTTTGACAAGGGATTGTAGGATGTAACTGACGCCTTCGGACTTGGACTCGAAACAGTCGGCCAATTCACCCGTCATGGTGGTGGCAACCAGCTGGAAAGGCTCAAAGCGATTGAGGTTTTCTTCCAAAATGGTTGGCAGAGTTTGATGCTCCGACCACATCGCAAAGGGGATATGGGTGGTATTGCCAGTCGAGTCGGCGATCTTGATATTGGCTCCACCAATATCCAGTCCAACCACCGTTTCGGCGTTGGGTTCCTGGCAAATCGGAATCTGGCTTGGAGGGCTCATGAAAGGCTTGCGACGCCGGTAACAAGAACCGCCGCCCGCATTCACTTACGTTCAGAAAGAAGATCTTCCAGCGCCGATTCCAAGTCTGCAAAGCGAAATTCAAATTCTTTGGACAGAACGTTTCGAGGAATCACTCGCTGTGATTCCAAAACATAACGGGAAAATTCTCCCAGTGCCATTGAGAGTCCAAATCGCGGGACCGGAATCAGCGCCCAACGACCCAATTGGTTGGCAAATCTCAAAGTGAACTCGACATTCCTAACCGGTTCCGGGGACGTCGCATTGAAAGCGCCTTCCCAGCGTTCGCAGGTCGCTTGATAAAAGATGTTTGCGACATCTTCAACGTGAATCCAGGGCATCCACTGTTGGCCGGACGCCAGTTTACCGCCAAGGCCAAACTTAAAGATCGGCAAAAGTTTTGCCAGAACACCTCCGCTTCGGCCCAAAACCAGTCCAACGCGAATCAGGGCAACACTCATTCCGTGTTTTTTTGCCTCAATGGCTTCCTGTTCCCATTCAACCGCCAGGTCGGCAAGGAACCCATCCCCCGGTGAATGGTCTTCGGTGATTTCATCATCGCCGCACTCGCCGTAAAGCCCGACAGCCGAAGTCGAGACCAAATGTTTTGGCGGAGTGTTGAGCTCCGCGATTCCCGTGACCAAGTTTCGCGTTCCCGCCACACGACTGGTGCGGATTCTTTGTTTTTTTGCAGCTGTCCATCGGCCCTCGCCAACGGACTCCCCCATCAGGTTGATCACCGAATCGATCCTGGTTTCCGGAGCCAATTGAATGGGACCGGCATTTGGATCCCACTCTATGACGTCTTCAACTTGATCGCCAAGTTTGGCCAAAGTTCGTTCACGATTTCGACTTGTCACCAAAGGGCGGTCGAATAACTCGATCAATCGTGTGCCGATGAATCCCGAGGCACCGGTTATCAGGACCTTTTCTTTGCTTGAACTTGTTGGATCCAATGGTTCACCTTCCAAGGTCTTTAGTGTCCGCCGAATAGTTTGCCCAAGTCCATGCCAAACATGCCTCCGGCAATATCGCCAACGTTTCGTTCACCGGTCTTGCCAAAGTACCCGCTCGATGCCGCCAGCACTCGACCGGCCATTCGCGAGAAAGGAAGCGACTGAAGCCAAATACGTCCTGGCCCTCGCAAGGTCGCCATGAACAAACCCTCGCCCCCGAAAATCGCATTTTTGATGCCACCAACGAATTCGATGTCGTAATCGACCGAAGGAGCTAACGCTACGATACAACCCGTATCGATCCTTAACATTTCACCGGCTGCGAGTTCTTTTTCAAAAATCGTGCCCCCGGCGTGGCAACATGCGATCCCGTCACCGACCAGACGCTGCATGATAAAACCTTCGCCGCCAAACAGGCCGACACCGATTTTCTTGTTGAAGGCAATCTCCATCTGGATCCCGCGGGCGCCGCAAAGAAACGCATCGCGTTGGCAGATGATTTCGCCACCGAGCTGGTCAAGGTGCATCGGGATAATTTTGCCAGGGTAAGGCGCGGCGAATGCAACATCTTCTCGCATCCCGCCTTCGTTCGTGAAGGTGGTCATGAATAATGACTCGCCCGTCGCAACTCGTTTGGCCGCCGAAGCGACTTTGCCCCAGAAACCTTGTTCCTTTTTCGATGGATCGCCGAACACCGAATCCATCTTGATCGACTGGTTCATGTAGAACATGCCGCCGGCTTCCGCAATGACTTGTTCGCCCGGATCGAGTGTGATCACGACGTACTGCATTTCTGTGCCAAAGATTTGATAGTCAATCTCGTCGGCGACTTTTCCATAGGCTGGGTAAGCCGAGTGGTTCATTGGCTCAACGACCTCGACACCGGGCGACTCCGTGTAGGGAACGGTAAACACGCCGCTGCAAGCTTTGCAGCGAACGCTTTTCCCAGCAAGCTGATCAGAGAGCGTATAGGACTTTTGACAGTTCGGGCAATTGACTTGAGGCATGTTTATCTCAACGCGGTGAATGGAGGTGAAGCTTGATTTGTTAGTTCGCCGTTGCGGACTTTTTCTTTTGTTTTTTTCTTTTCGCACCCCAAGGCAAATACCAAAGATAGAGTCCGGAAAACCACAACCCTAAAAGCACGAGTCCGTTCGTCAGAAAGACGGTCAGTTTGGACATGTCGCCAAAAAAAGATCCATCGTGCAAGCTTTCGATGAAATCGGACCGCCGGTATTCGTATTGCAAAACCGATCCATCCTTCAAGTCAATTTGCAACTCCCAGTTGGTTTTACTTCTGACTTTGACGATTCCTTTACTCGGTCGAACATCCAAACGGTCGATGTCTTTCCAGGTTTGGATTTTCGCATCGGCATATTCATCCTCCGCGGCAATTTGAACGATTCGATCGAAGTCGATTTCGGGAAGTTCGTTCGGCTGGCTTCCTTTGGCGGTCGCCGGCTGGACCCAGGTCACCTGCTTTTTGACTTGGAGTAGGAGCCCGGAAACGATGACCAGGAGAAGTGGAATCGCGGTCGCGATGGCACCCCATCGGTGCAGCTTCCGGGACCAGCGGTTAATCGAAAAAGCCATTCCGAAACTTTCTAATGTTTGAGTTGTTTAATGCGATTTTTTGCCAGAATCAGCACCACACCAAGGTGGGATTCGATACGGCGAACGTCCCTTGGATTCGGACGGTATCCGAAGATTGTAATCGTCACAACGCTGGGCTAATATAGAACTTCGCGGCGGGATCGGAGCAGAAAGCAGCTTAAAGTCACTTTGCAAATGCAAATGCTTGGTCTCGCGCAATTCAGAAATCAAACATCTTGATTCTTTTATCGCTCGCCCTTCATCAATCGCAAGCATTCATTCTCACAACGAGTCGATGCCAACTGAGGAGTAACTTATGTCTCGTGTATTGTCACTTTCAATCGCCGTTGCGTTAAGCATCCTGATGGGTGCCAGCGCAATCGCCCAGTCTCGGTCGTCGAGCAACGACAAATTGACGTTGCCTGATAACTGGGTCGAGAAAGTCAAGTTTCGATCCATCGGTCCCGCCAACATGATGGGACGTATTACTTCGATTGCCGTTTACGAAAAAGATCCAAGCACCTGGTGGGCCGCATCGGCTTCGGGCGGTTTGATCAAGACCACGAACAACGGTAACACGTTTGAGCATCAGTTTGACGATCAGTCGACGGTTTCCATCGGCGACGTTCAAGTGAGTCAGTCCGATCCCAATATCGTTTGGGTAGGAACCGGCGAAGCGAACCCACGAAACAGTGTTTCCTGGGGTGACGGTGTCTATAAATCGACCGACGGCGGGAAGACCTGGACGAACATGGGACTCCAGAAAGGTTTTCAAACCGGTCGAATCGCCATTCATCCGACCAACCCGGACATCGTTTACGTTGGCGTGCTCGGGCGACTTTGGGGACCCAGTGAAGAGCGAGGGCTCTACAAGACAACTGATGGTGGCAAGAACTGGAAACGAGTTCTGTTTGTCGATGACAAGACAGGCGTCATCGATGTCCAAATGAATCCCAAAAATCCAGAGACGTTGATGGTGGCTACCTACGAACGTCAACGAGATGGATTTGATGGAAATGATCCTGGCAAGAAATACGGCGAAGGATCAGCCATTTATCGCACGACCGACGGCGGTAAGTCATTTGAGAAAATGACCAAAGGTTTGCCTTCATGCAAGCTCGGCCGTGTCGGCATTCAGTACTACCGAAAGAATCCGAAAATCGTTTACGCGATTATCGAATCAGAAAAAATTGCACGCGCTCCAGCCAACTATCCTTACTTGGGGATCCGGTCAGAAGAAGCAGAAGTCGGTTTGCGATTGACGACAGTTTCTCGAAACAGTCCGGCTGCAAAAGCTGAGTTGAAGCGTGGCGATATCCTGCTATCCATTGGCGGGAAACCCGTTAAATCTACTCGTGACATCGACGATCTCGTGATTAAAAACTATAAGGCCGGTGACAAGGTCGAAATGGTCATTTCCCGCGAGCGAGAAGAGAAAAAAGTCGAGGTTACCCTTGCCAAGTATCCTCAGCGACGTAGTCGCCGAACTGGGCGGACAAGCTCGTCAGTTCGCACGTTTGTTGGAACGCTCGGTGGCCAATCGGCCAACCATCAGGGCAAACAATGGCATGATGAAGGCGTTCCCGAAGAGGAATACGGTGGAGTCTACGAATCGAAAGACGGTGGTAAGTCCTGGAAGCGTATCAATACATTGAATCCGCGACCGATGTACTACAGCCAATTCCGCGTGGACCCAAGTGACAACAACTACATGTATGTCTTGGGAACATCCCTCTACCGCTCGAAAGACGGTGGTAAGACCTTCACCAGTGATGGTGGCCGAGGCATCCACCCGGATAATCACGCCATGTGGATTGACCCGACGGACGGCAAACACATGATTCTCGGCAACGACGGCGGTATCTACATCACGCATGACCGCATGGATAACTGGGATCATCACAATCACGCGGCGCTTGGTCAGTTTTATCACGTTGGTGTTGGACCCGGACGCGACTACTACGTCTACGGCGGTCTCCAAGACAACGGAAGTTGGGGCGGCCCGGTTCACAGCCGACAGGGCGGCACGCTGAATACGGACTGGTTCCGAGTGGGTGGTGGTGACGGATTTATCTGCCTCGTTGACCCGAACGACAAAGACCAGATTTACTTCGAAAGTCAAAACGGCGCCATGGGGAGTATCAATCTTCGCACGGGGCGTCGTGGATTCATCCGGCCTTCCGCTGACCGTGGTGTTCGCTATCGATTTAACTGGAAGACGCCGTTCATTCTTTCGCCTCATAACTCGAAGATGCACTACAGTGCCGGAAATTATGTGTTCCGTTCATTCGATCGAGGAAACAACGCGAAACGAATTTCTCCCGACATCACAAACACCGACCGCGGAGCGGGGAGTGCGATTTCGGAATCGAAAGTTGAAGCGGGCATTATCTACGTGGGTACCACCGACGGTGCTGTCTGGATGACCCGAGACGGCGGACAAAAGTGGGTTCCTCTTTTCTCGACCAAGGCTGGCGATGTCGCGCAAACAGCACCGGTTGAGGAAAAGAAAGTAACGGAAACCAAGGTTGAAACGAAAGCTAAGCCAGTCGATGCGACCACGGCAGCCGCCATCAAGAAAGCGGTTGCGGGCAAATGGACGGGTTCGTTTGGCCGTGGTGAATTCACGTTGAACTTGAAAGTCGACAAGGCCGGCAAGATCAGCGGGACTTGGGAATCGCGTCAAGGCGAAACCGAGATCTCAAAAGGAACCTACGACGTCAACAAAAAAGAACTGTATCTCATGGCCGATACGGGCAGGTTTACGATCGAATTCAATGTTGACCTCGATGGCGATTCAATGAGTGGCGAAATGGACTTCAACGAAGGCCAATTCACTCGCGAATTTGAAGCCGAACGAGGTGGCAAGTCTTCGGACATTCCGGTTCGAGCCATTTCAGAAATGGAATGGGAAATGATGTCGATGCTGGAGAAGGCCCTGGAAGACAAGATCTCAGGTGACTGGGATGGTACTTTCATCGCGGAATTCATTCCCGAAGGGCGAGCGAGCTTCAAGATGACTTTGAAGTTGGCTGCCAAGACGGGTGAAATCACCGGCACCTATTCTTCGGCACAGGGAACAGGCGACATCGTCGAAGGTTCCTTTGATGAGAAGACCGGCAAGATCACTTTGGTCGGTGAAAATGATGAAGTCTCACTCGAATTCAAAGGCACTTTGAAGAAGGGCAAGATTTCTGGTGAGATCGATGTCAACGGTGGCATGATCGTTGTTGAATTCGAGGCGACTCGAACTGGCAATACGAAAACCACGCAAACCGACGACAAGAAAGAAACGAAAGACGCCGCCGTTGCCAAACCGGACACGGCGAAAACAGAAAAGCAATCGGATGCCAAGGCCTCGGATGCCAAGGCCTCGGATGCTGCGGCTCAAGACAAGCCGGAGCAATCGTCGAGCAGTGACTCAAGTGAAACCAAGGTCGCCAAGAAAGCGGCTCCTGGTTCTTTGGGGTCGCTTTTGCCAGGTCCACGTTGGGTAAGTTCCATCGAAGCTTCGAAGTATCGAAAAGGTCGATGTTACATCTCCTTTGACGGACATCGCAGCAACGACGACGAGCCTTATGTTTTCGTAACGGAAAACTACGGTCGGACTTGGAAGAGCATTCGCGGTAACTTGCCGACTTCGGCAGGTAGCGTTCGCTGTGTTCGTGAAGATGTTAAGAATCAGAACCTGCTTTACCTCGGTTGCGAGTTTTCGGCTTGGGTTTCGGTTGACCGCGGACAGTCGTGGACGAAACTTTCTGGCGGATTCCCAACCGTCGCGGTTCACGAGATCGCCGTTCACCCAACGGCCGGCGAAATCGTCATGGGAACACACGGTCGATCATTGTGGGTCGCCGATGTTACCGTGCTTCAGCAAATCACCGCGGCAGCGTTGAATCGTGATGCTCACTTGTTCAAGCCAAACTCGGTCATTCGATTCCGACGAGGCCAGGAACGGGGCAGCAGTGGAACGCGTCAATTTGTTGGTCAAAACCGACCATCAACCGCAGGTATTTTCTATCACCTCAATACGGAAGCCGAATCGGCGAAGATCCAGATTCTGGATGTTCGCGGTCGAGTGATTCGTGAAGAAACCGCGGAAACCGAAGAAGGACTTCACGTCTTTAATTGGGACTTGCGGCGCTCGTCACGCGGTGGTGCCGGTCGCGGTCGCGGTGGATTCCGTGGTGGATTCGGCGGATCTTCGGCAGCGGGCACCTACTTGGTCAAGTTGATCGTCGACGACAAGGAATACACGGAAACGCTTGAAATTCTCGAAGATCCCCAGTCTGTCGGGTCGGGAATTGCGGCGGAGCAATCCGAAGCGTACATCGAATTCCAAAAGGCGTTGATGGGACTTTCCGAGGAGGAAGGCCAGGAAGGCGACGACAAAGACTCTGACAAATAGAGCTTTGATTAAGTTGGAAATTTCAGAAAAGCCCCGGATTTCCGGGGCTTTTTTTAATGGAAGATTAACGGACAATTTTGGGTTTAGTTAATTGACAATGGATTTTCGGAATTGTTAAACTGGGTCCTTTGGTTCAATGGTGGGGGTTTCGCCATGAGCCAGGTATGCATTGCATCCTTCCATTACGTAACACAGGGCCTGAGATAACTCGTCTTACTCGCCGTGATTCTTGCCGCTCAATGATCTGTTTACTTATTGAGCCATGACACTTGTTGGACAGTACTCGCTCTTTTGCGCTTAGTGCAGCGATCCGTAAGGCTGCTTTATTTTTTCATCGATTCAGGACAGCGTTCGTCGACCCTGGGTCAAACTTTTCAATTGTTGGAGGACATTTCATGTCGCATCGTTTGTTGGGGTTTGCTGCAGCAGTCTGCTTTATTTTGACTGCTTCGGTAGCAAGTGCTGACGTTTCTTGCGGCTGCGGTCAGGTTGCCAGTCCTTGCGGTGATCCATGTGCGTCATCGTGTGGCGATCCTTGCGGTTGCGGAAGCGTTCAAAGTGGTTGTTGTGGTTCAACCATCCAAATGCAATCTCGTACGATTTATGTGAATCAAATGGTAACGGAAATGCGAACCGTTACTCGTACGAAGTGCAAAATGGAAAAGCGATCTCGCGAAATCACCGTTATGAAGCGGGTTCCCGTCACGGAAGAAAAAACACGCAAATACACGGTCATGGTTCCGACCAAGAAGACTCGCCAAGTCGAGTACCAGGTCTGCGTTCCATATACGGAACAAAAAGAAGAAACGTACACGGTTCAAGTTCCTTACACGGAGAAAGAAACTCGAACTTACAAAGTCTGCGTTCCTTACACCGAAGTCGTTGAGACTCCTTACCAGGTATGTGTTCCTTACACGGAACAGGTCGAAGAAGAGTACCAGGTCCAAGTTCCTTACACGGAACAAGTTGAAAAAGAGTACCAAGTCCAGGTTCCTTACACGGAACAAGTTGAAGAAAAGTACACTTGCTGCGTTCCTACAACCGAAATGCGAAAAGGCACACGCGTTGTTTGCGAAACGTACCAGGAAAAAGTCATGCGAAAAGTTTGTCGCGACGCTGGTAGCTGGCAAACGCAATACGTGACCGTCAACTCTTGCAATTCAGGTTGCAACACGGGTTGTGGAGCACGCGTTCGTTTGTTCCGTCGTTGCGGTACCGCTTGTGGCGGATGCCAAACTTCTTGTGGCGGTTGCAACACTGGTTGCAATAGCGGTTGTGGTATTGCCAGCAGCAATTGCTGTGGTGGTTGCTCACAAACCGTTGCAAAACGCGTTTGGGTTCCAAACATGGTTACCGAAGAAGTGCCATGCATGGTCACCAAAACTCGTCAAGTCAAGCAAGACTACGAGTATCCTGTGACGGTCATGAAAGAAGAAACCAAAACCCGCATGGTTAACGTTCGCAAATGCAAAACGGAAACCAAGAAATGCATGGTTACGGTTCACAAGTGCAAAACGGAAACCAGAAAACGAATGGTAAACGTTTGCAAGACCAAAATGGAAACTCGCGTTCGCAAATGCAACGTGACCAAGTACAAAACCGAAGAACGAACTTGCGAAGTCATGGTTCAAAAATGCAAAACGGAAACCAGAAAACGAATGGTAAACGTTTGCAAGACCAAGATGGAAACTCGCACTCGTGAAGTTGAGTACACGGAATGCATTCCTCAGGAAAAATCCGAGACTTACACTTGCACGACTTACAAGTGCGTTCCAGAAACCAAAACCGTCGACTACATGGTAAGCGTACCTTACACGGAACAAGTTGAAGTTCCTGTACAGGTTTGTGTCCGTGTTGCCAAAACGGTTCAAGTTCCTGTTTGCGTTTCGAACTGCAGCGGATGCAATACTGGTTGCAACACCGGTTGTGCTACCAGCTGTGGCGGATGCGGCACTTCATGCTGTAACCCTTGTGGTAGCCGCTGTGGTCGCCGTTGTCGTCTTTTCCGCGGCTTCCGACTTTTCCGTCGATGCGGATGCGGTTGCTAAAAGCCGAAACGAAATTGAGATGATCAAAAGGCGGTGTTCAATTTGGACACCGCTTTTTTTGTGCGCGAGTCGCAAGTTTCCGGGGATAGTAAGCTTCTGGGCTCCCCAATTTAGGGGAGCACGGAGGTTGGCTCGTGATGTTGGTCCGGTGACGACCTGGCCCAGGGATCGGGGGCTTTGAATCGGGGCCCTTGGATTGGGGTGACAGGCTCCGAATCGTTTTGCGAATCGGGATTCAGAGACTTGAGCTGAGACCGGATTTGATCTCGGGTGTCGCTTGCGAAAATCAGGAAGTCAGAATGGAAGCAAACCGGAAGGAAGGGGGAAACCTTGAACAAGTCGTTTTGCAAAGGTTTGGCTTGCCAAAGTGAGCAGTCGGGGCAAAAAAAAACGGCGGATTGCTCTGCCCCGATTCGATGGAACACCAAACCAGACAACCCGCCGAAAAGAATTCTAACAAATCCGAGCGAAATTCTCCAACAGAAAAATATTCTCATCCAGCTCGCTGGCGTCGTCGTGAATATGTGACCGGAATTGACAAGATTCTGGATTGAATTCGGGAACAATTATGGATATAAATCGTACATCCTTCCTTAACTGATCCTTCCTGTTTTACATTTCTCACCTTCACTATTTGTTGGTCGACTTCGATACTTTTCGCTTGATCCAGTAAATAACGCTCTTCGGAGCGATATTGCCGCACGTTTCAGCTGCCCCTGTCTCGTGCGGTTTTTTTTTTTGCCATCCGTTAACTGAGCCACTTATTTGTTTGGCGGTCTGCGCAAGCTTGAACGTTTTTTCTTGGGTTGATTCGCTACGCCCCCTCCCATCTTGCTGCCGAAAGGCTCCAATTGATGGTTCCGAAAAAATGATTGGATATCAAAGAGGCCGGCGGTTGCCTCAATGCAAGCTTTTGAACCTGCGCGATGCCGTGTTGGCGCAAGACGGAATTCGCGCGACGCCAAAAAGGAGAGTGAAAACGTTGGTTGCTGAACGATTTCAAAGATTCTTGGTCAATAAAAACAACGAAGACCAAATTGAGAGAGGCGTCGAATGGGTCGAGGGCGGGCAATCGTTTGAAAATGAATTGACGATTCGAACCCATTTTTCTTCGCTGAATTATAAAGACGCATTGGCCTGCGAAGGGCATCCAGGAGTTGTTAGGGAACTTCCGCAGGTTCCGGGAATTGATTGCGTTGGTGAAATTGTTGATTCGAAAAGTGAAAGGTTCGCGCCCGGCGACACGGTCATTGTCGGGAATGCGAGTTTTGGAACGACGGCTCCGGGCGGTTGGTCAGAATGGGTGAATGTTCCTGCGGATTGGGTGTTGCCGCTTCCTGAGGGTTTGAGTGCCGAAGACGCGATTGCACTCGGAACGGCCGGATTTACCGCTGCCGGATGCGTGGAAGCACTATTGCGAAACGGAGTCGGGCCTGGGAATGGAAAAGTACTCGTTACCGGTTCCACTGGTGGTGTCGGTATCTTCTCCGTGATGTTGCTCGCCAAACTGGGATTTGAAGTTGCCGCGTCGACCGGCAAACGTGAGAAAGAATCGTGGCTCAAATCACTGGGGGCCAGCGAAATTGTTTCACGAGAAGACATGGTCGACGAGTCGGATAGGCCGTTACTCAAAGGCGCGTGGGCCGGAGGTGTGGACACGGTGGGTGGAACGACCCTGGCGACCTTTCTCAGGTCGACCCAGATCGGCGGCGCGGTTTCTGCCTGCGGTGTCGTTGCCGGCCCGGAGTTGCCGATTACGGTTTACCCTTTTATCCTGCGTGGCGTTTCCCTTTGCGGTATCGATTCGGCAAATACGCCGCTTGAGCAACGAAAATTGCTTTGGAGCAAGTTGGCCAATGAATGGAAACTGGATGGAATCGGCCAATTGACCAAGACGGTTCGCTTGGATTCAATTGAATCGGAAGTGCAAAACATCCTGGGTGGAAAAGTCGCGGGACGAGTTGTCTTGGATCTTCGGGATCAGGATTAGATGGAAAGAAAGTCGTCGTGAAACACGGGCCCGAAATTCGACTTCGTCAGGTTCGCGTCCACAACTTGAAGAACGTCGATGTCGCCATTCCCAAGCGCCGGCGAACTGCCGTTTGTGGAGTGAGTGGAAGCGGAAAAACGAGTCTCGTATTTGATACGATCTTTGCCGAGGGGCAGCGGCGGTTTCTATCCACCTTTTCCATTTCGGCGCGGCGGTACCTGGATCAGATTCCACGTCCGGACCTGGAGTCGATTGAGGGGCTGCCTCCCACAGTGGCAATTCGCGCCGATCACGGACAATTGGCGGAGCACACCACGGTTGGTTCTTCAACGGAAATTGACGAATTTCTTCGCGAGCTATTTGCTCGAAACGCTGCTCCATTCTGTAGCAGGTGTCAACGAAGCTGTGAGCGGCATCACCCCGATTCGGTTGCTGACCGAATTTTGGATTGGGAGCCGGGCGGCAAGTTTCTCGTCGGGTTTCAATACGAACTTGGTGAGTTAACGGCAGGCGAGGCCTGTTCCGATCTCAAGGAGCTTGGTTTTGCTCGCGTCATCGTTGGGGGGCAGCTGATCGAATTGAGCGGGACAAAGTCTCCGCCAATGTCCGCGGGCAAGGAATCGTCGATCTCGGTGATTCTCGATCGACTAAAAGTTGACGAGTCGAACCGTTCGCGTTTGGTGGATTCGTTGGAAGCAGCGATGGACGAGGGGCAATCGCGGTGCGAAATTTGGCGTGAGGTTCCCGCCGCCGAGCGCGGGTCCGTTCAGATCAATGGGGCGAACTTTATTCGTTTGCATTTCTCGGGTCAGTTTGGTTGCGAAACTTGTGGGCAAACTTTTCCTGATCCGTTTCCCAACTTGTTTCATTCGATGAGTTCCGCCGGGGAATGTCCGGCTTGCCGCCCGCGGTATTCGGATCCCGCGACAATCCGTGCCTGCACCGAGTGTATGGGAAGCGGGTTGTCAGAAGCCGCTCGGGCATTTCGATGGCAAAACGATGACTTCAAGAGTTTGACGGACAAACGGCTCGACGACCTGGAATCGGCTTTGAGCTTGGCGTTGGAGAATTCGAGTCTTGCGGCAGAATCCGTTTCCGCAGGTCAGCAGGTCATTCGACGACTTCATTGTCTGCAACAGGTTGGACTCGATTACTTGAGTTTGAATCGAACGGTTAACAGTCTCAGTCGGGGTGAGTATCAAAGGACGCGGCTGACTTCGGTCTTGGCTTCCGATCTTGTAAACATGCTTTACGTTGTCGACGAACCATCGCGCGGACTTCATGCCGAAAATATTCTGCCCTTGAATGAGTCGCTCGACTCGCTTTGTGCGCGTGGAAACACCGTTCTCGTGGTGGATCATCATCCTGATGTCATCATGGCGTCCGAAAACCTGATCGAACTTGGACCGGAGGCCGGGAATAATGGAGGGACCATCACGTTTAGCGGTCCCGCCAAACAGATACTTGACGATGAAGAGTCGACCACCGGCGGGTTTTTGGCCGGGCGGCGCGGATTTGTTGCTGAGGATTTCCGCAAGGCGGCGCGACAGATTCGGCTGTCGGGGGCGAATGGCAATAACCTGCAAAAGCTGGATGTCGATTTTCCGTTAGGCGTACTTTGTTCGGTAACCGGCGTGAGTGGCGCTGGGAAAAGCTCGCTGGTCGTTGAAACGCTTTTTCCGGCTTTGGCGAACGCGATTGATCGCGATTTCGGTCTGGAACCATTGGCGTTTGATTCATTGGACGGTACCGAGCACGTGGACGAGGTCATCCTGGTCGACGAATCGGCGATCGGAAAGTCATCCAGAAGCAATCCGGTCACCTACGTGAAGGCCTTCGACGAGATTCGGAAATTATTCGCATCGACCATGGATGCGAAGACTCGAAATCTGACGGCGGGCAGTTTCAGCTTTAATGTCGAAGGGGGGCGCTGCTCCCATTGTAAAGGCGACGGAATTCTGACCATCGATATGCAATTCATGCCCGACGTGCAGATTGTTTGCGAAATGTGCAATGGCATGCGATTCCGCCAGGAAGTGCTCGACGTAAAATACCGCGGCCTCAATATCATTGAGGTTCTCCAACTGACGGTTTTGGAGGCGTTTCGATTCTTTCGCGGGCAACCAAAAATTCAGGCGAAGCTCAATCCATTGATGGAAGCCGGTTTGGGGTACCTTCAAATCGGGCAAAGAGCCAGTTCGCTTTCGACCGGGGAATGCCAACGACTCAAAATGGCATCTTATATTGGCGTTGCTAAAAACCGGCGAACGTTATTCGTTTTGGAAGAGCCTTCGACGGGCCTTCACATGAAAGACTGCCTGAAACTCCTGGACTGTTTTGACAGTTTGATTTCAGTCGGCCACTCAATCATCATTGTCGAGCACAACTTGCAGGTGATTGCCAACTCGGACTGGATTATCGATCTTGGTCCGGGCCCTGCCGAACTGGGCGGGCAAATCGTCGCCGAGGGGACACCCGACCAAATGATGAAGCACCCGACTTCAATGACGGGGCGCCATTTGAAAAAGTACATTCAAAGTTTTCGTGGTGAAAAAAGTTAGTCCATTGGGTTGTTGAATGAACGCTGATCTTGATCGATATTCCCGCCAAACTCGGTTTTTCGAGGTCGGAACTGAGGGGCAAGAACGGCTATTGCAAAGCCGGGTGCTCTTGATTGGATGCGGCGCTCTGGGGTCCTTCATTGCCAATCTTTTGGTTCGCAGTGGCGTCGGAAACTTGACGATCGTCGATCGCGATTTCTTGGAACTAAGCAACCTTCAAAGGCAAGTCTTGTTTGACGAAGATGATGTCGAGGAAGGCTTACCGAAAGCGATCGCTGCTGCCCGGAAACTCAGGAAAATCAACTCGCAAGTCCATGTCTTGCCCTACGTGAAAGATGTCGATCACACCAATATCGAATCCTTTTGCCAAAAAGTGGATTTGATTATCGACGGGACCGACAACTTTGAGATTCGATTCTTGATAAACGATGTCTCCGCTAAACTGGGGATTCCCTGGATTTATGGTGGATGCCTGGGTGCCTCGGGGCAGTCCATGACGATCCTGCCAGGCAAGACGGCTTGCTTGCATTGTTTGATGCCCGAGGGGCCGCCACCAAGTGGTTCATCGCCGACTTGCGACACCGCCGGTATTATCGCGCCGATCATTGGGGCGATTGCTTCCATCGAATCCGCGGACGCGCTCAAAGTTCTGGTCGGCGACACGGAAAAGTTGGTCAATCAGTTGACGGTGATCGACTTGTGGGAAAAGCACACGAGGCAAATGGATCTTGCGTCTCTCAAGGAAAGCGCGGATTGCCCTGTCTGCAAGCATCAAAATTATCAATGGCTCGACGGTCGGGCAGGCAGTCAAACGGCCGTTCTCTGCGGAAGGAACTCGGTTCAGATTCGTCCTTCCAGCTCAACCCAAATCGACCTGGAAAAAATGGCTGAGAAGTTAAAATCGGCGGGGGAAGTTCGACTGAATCCCTTCATGCTCAAACTCTTCGTCGAAAATTTTGAGATCTCAATTTTTCAAGATGGGCGGGCAATTGTTACGGGAACCGATGAGGTGGCCAAGGCCAAGTCGGTCCTGGCCCAATTCGTTGGACTTTGAGCAATGTCGAGGTTGGAATGGCTCAAAAACACTGCTGAAAATGCCGGGAATCCACGTACTTTCCCGACCGATCAAGCGAATAGATCGTAAAATAGATGTAGCACGAATGCAGTCCGAGGCTAAAATAACGGAAGTTACAGGGCCGGGCGATTGTTCCACATTTTGGGCAAACACGCGAAATGGAATGGAGAATTGGAATCCATGACTGAAAAAGAAAAAGCATCTGATCAAATCAATTTCAATTCAAATACGGCACGGCTCGGGCTGGGCGGATTCGTATTTGGAATTTTTTGCCTGGGAATCTGCGTTGGCGTTATTTGGTCCAGCAGTTTTGCATCTGAAGGCCCAACCATGGTCGCAACCACACCCGTTGTTTTTACACCGGATTCGGCTGCCAGTAACAAGAATATGTCGATGGCCACGGGGCTTGTTTCCGAGGATGTCGAGGGCTTGTTCGTTTTGGATCACCAGAATGGCGAACTCGTTGGAACGGTGATCAACCCAACCACCGGTGCTGCTCAAGCCAATTACCGCACGAATGTTTTTTCAGATCTGAATGTTTCGAAGGACAGCGGTGCTGAGTTTGTTATGACGACAGGGCGTATCAAGATTCGCGGTCAGCGCGGAAATCAAGAGCCGGCTCTTTGTGTTATTTATGTAGGCGATGCTTCAACGGGAAAAGTGGCTGGCTACAGCATGTTCTACAACCGAGCTCGAGCCAACAAAGGGGCTGGCCAAGTGGGCAAATTCAAGCTGGTTTTCGCCGGTCAAACGCGTGGAAATACCATTGAGCGGGACTAACCGAATCGGCTGAAAGCCAAATCTGCTAATAGCTCGATCCCCGGACGTCCAATCGACCAAGGCCGCGATTCAGCGGCCTTTTTGCTGCGCGAATCCTGCAAACTGCTTTGGATAGGTACTTTGCCTTTTGTCCGCTTGAGTCCCTGTGGCAAATTCGAATGCAGTGGTTGTTTGTGTCGTTCAGACATGGACGAGTTCAGACAGTTGAGCACTGGAAACATCTGAGCGTTGCAGGCGCCAGAAAATCGCGACCGGTTCCTGCACAAAATCTGTCTCAAAACGGGACGAAATTCTCTTATTTTGATTCTTTGATTCGCGAGAGTGCTTTCCGAGAAGAAACACGCGGCAAAAACCGCTGTTTTTCTCCATTTCAAAAAAAGTTTTCGGATTGGTACGCGGCTTGCGTTTAGTCCTGTTGTGAGCGGGCAACAAAACCCTTGTTCTCATCTTTTGATCCGCCGTCATGGGGTCGCCCGCTCATCCTGCCAAATATTTCGCAGTGTTGCCAACCCGCACAATTGGAATGTGCCAGGAAGGATACTGCATCTTATAATTGCCCTCGTTCTTCAGGGAGCGAGGGCTTTTTTGTGCTAGCAATGATCCGTGGGTTGGCCGCTACAAAAAACAAAACTTCGACTAAATTATCGGTCTCTCAATTCAATACACGGATGTACTTTGAATACCTCAGCCAAGCGACTGTTTCTGATTGATCAATCGTTGAAAGATCAAAGCGGGCACCATTTTGACTACGTAAATTGTTTGGTCAAAGATGCGAAGCGACGAGCGATTCCGGTTGTTGTCGGTGCGAATCGGGAATTCTCACCGGCCGGCGCTTGGGAGCCCGATGTCACTGTCAGATCCACGTTTTCAAACACGACTTACAGCCCCCTGAGTATGTTGTACGGCATGCAAAAAATGACTCGGTCGCCTTATCGTGGCCTGGCGAATCCACCGCGGGGGAATTTTGCGGCAATCAAACGATGGTATCAAAATCGGGTGTTGGCCAAGCGTGATGAAAAACTGACAGCTTTCGAAAACGAACTATTGGGCGATCTAAATTCGTTTTTTGGTCAAACCCAAGTCGGGGCTGGTGACCATTTGCTTTTTGTCACCGTATCCGAAATTGAGCTGCACGCGATCGCGCGTTTTATCGAAAAATCTCAAGTCGATCGCGGTGCGACTTGGCATTTTCAAATGCACTTTGATCTGGTTGATCCGGCAAAAGACGAATTTGTTCCGACACCCTCGGCATCGGATTCTTTCAAGTTTTCACAGGCACTGCTTTCCGGCTGCGACGCGAGATACTATACGACCACGGAATCGCTTAGCGATCAGTTTAATCGACTTGGCCGAATGGAATTTTGCGAGTTGGCTTATCCGGTCAATCAAAACTTCGCCGATTCACCCAAGGCGAACCCGCGAACAAACAAGGAGCACAAGCCGCCGATTCGGCTGACCCTGGCTGGTGGAATACGACGGGAAAAGGGTACCAAGTCATTTTTGGCCGGCTACATTCAGGCCATGGATTTGGACCCTCAAATGAGTCAAATTCTCAAAGTCTTTGTCCAGGGTGCCAAGAAAAAACATCATCTTTCGGGCAAGCAGCGAGCCACCGTGCTTGAGCCAGTTCCGCATCCGTTGCCAGCGGAGAAATACGCTGACCTGATTCGCAGCTCCGATATTGGTTTGTTGAATTACGATCGAATCGTCTACAAGAATCGTCGCGCGGGAATCATGGGAGAGTTTCTTTCCTGTGGAATCCCGGTAATCGTTCCTTCTCGCTGCTGGTTGGGCGATCAGCTAAATTTACCGCGACGCAATTACTACCATCGCGTCTTTCCGGAGGCGGAAAACGTGGAGTTTGCCGAACGGGCCCTTGGCGATCTCAAGTGCGTCGAGTTATGGCAAAACGAAAATTCGAATCAGGACGACATGTGGCTGGTTCGGGCAACCGTCGGACTAGAGACTTTGTTGCCCTACGCGCAAGATTGTTTGCGAATGTATGTGGACGGCAAGCCGGTTTGGAAATATCTCGTCCAGCCCAAACGCAACCGGACGGGTTGGGTTGCGATTCGAAATTGTGATTTTCGCATGGGTTTCAAAATCCTGGCTCCCGAATCGACTCGTTTGGAGATTCGAAGGTTGTGCGGATCGGGCACCATTCCTTTGTCGGCGGTCGGTGTGACGGTTGATTCTTCCGAAGAATTGGCAGCAGCAACCCGCGAGATTGTAAGAAATTTGAATCATTACAAGAGAACTGCCAACGAGCACGCCGAAATTTGGAATGAGCGTCACGCTCCGGCAAGAACGCTCGATCAGCTATTCAGCTTGGAGTTGGTTGGAAAACAAGCTGCTTGACCAGTATGGCAACAGGATTGGATTTGAAGAATGAATGTACTTGTAGTCGGTGGGGCGGGTTACATCGGCTCGCACATGATCAGGCTTCTTGAGAAATCCGGACATGGCGTCGTCGTCTATGACAATCTTTCAACTGGGTTTCGTGAAGCGGTCACGGTCGGGCAATTCGTCGAGGGCGATTTACACGACCAGGAAAAGTTGGAGGCGACTTTAAAGTCAAACCAGATTGATGCGGTGATGCATTTTGCGGCATGTGCCTTGGTCGGAGAGTCGGTCCAGGACCCGGAAAAATACTATCAGAACAACGTCGTTGCCGCGTGCAAACTGTTGCAGTCGATGAGGCGAGTTGGCGTGTCGAAAATCGTTTTTTCGAGCACTTGTGCGACCTACGGCGAGCCAGAGACGGTGCCGATATCGGAGTTGGAATCTCAGGAGCCAGTCAATCCCTATGGTTTTACCAAGCTCGTATTTGAGCGTGCTCTGGACGACTATGCGCATGCATACGGATTTTCATTCGCGGCGCTAAGGTACTTCAATGCTGCCGGCGCCGCCCCGGAAGGCAACATCGGAGAGGATCATGATCCAGAATCGCATTTGATTCCGATTGTCTTGCAGGTTGCCCTTGGGCAGCGAGACCACATCACCATCTTTGGCGACGATTACGAAACGCCCGACGGGACGTGCATTCGCGACTACATCCATGTTGACGACCTGGGTGCGGCCCACCTGTTGGCTTTGGAAAAACTGGGCGAAGGCAAATGTTTCAAGCTGAATTTGGGCACAGGAATTGGTCACAGCGTTCGCGAGGTCATTGAAGTTTGTCGCGAGGTGACCGGATGCGAGATTCCTGAACAAATGGGGCAAAGGCGCCCGGGAGATCCACCCCGGTTGGTTGCCAATGCAGCGAAGGCCAATGAGCTTTTGGGTTGGAAGCCAGAGTATACCGACCTGAAGAATATCGTCTCCACGGCATGGAAATGGCATCAAAGGCACCCCAAAGGTTATCAAGCTGGCAACTAGCCTTTGGGACTGTTTGCTCGTGGTGCTCAGGGTTTGATATCCGTGGCGGCGACGATAAGTCGCACTAAGCTGCTTTTTCGGTCGCTTCGATTTCTCGCTCCGGCTCTTCCGGTTCCATTTCCGATTGCGGAATGCCGTGATTGAGTTGCCACAGGCGTGCTTGTTTCGAGAAGGAATAGAAGGCAGCCAGCCAGCTCAGTTGGAGTCCGGCTTTTCCATCGAGGATTCCAAGGTGAATGATGTACTCGCGGAAGAATCGCCAAACGGGTCGCACAAGCAAGGAAAAGTAATTTGTATCACGGCCTGTTTCGTGCCACTGCTGGGCTTGAAGCGTCGTGTAGCGGTCGAATTTCTTGAAATATTGATCGTAGTCCCAGACCGTGTAGTGGATCATGGGGTTCTTCAGAACGCCGACTTTTCCGGTTGAGACATGAATCTCCCCGTGATCGCTTGGTCCTTCGTAGCGACTGACGTCACGTTTGAACAAACGAATGACGCGATCGGTCTTTGCGTCGCCGTGGTGCAAGCGGTGGCCCATAAAGTGGTTGGTGCGACGAATCCAGTATCCGTCGAATTCGGGCTCCCCAAGCAGGATTGTTTGGATTTCAATGGCGAGTTCTTTGGTAACCCGTTCATCGGCGTCAAGCAGCAGGACCCACTCATTCTGAGCTTGGGGAATGGCCCAATTCTTGAAATCGCCAGAAAAAATGTACTCTCGTTCGATCACTCGAACCTTGGGGTATTCCCGTGCAATCGCAAGTGTATCGTCCGTGGAGAGAGAATCCGCAATTAGAATCTCATCGGCAAATGAGACAAAGCTTTCAATGCAGCCCCGAATGTTTTTGCGTTCGTTTCGGCAGGGAATGATAACCGTTAGCGGTTTCGATTGATCCATGGTTCAAAAAGCGTCATGCGTTTTGAAAGAAAATGTGGCGACAAAAAAGGCAAAAGAATAAGGACAGCATTGATCTTTTGGGCTTTGAGAGGCAAGCTAACGGAAATAAAAAATTAGGTCAACGTCGATCCGGGAACGGGGAAAAAGGGTAAAAGTCGAGCGCCGCATATGAACCAGCAAAATCACCTGATTCTTACGCTTGAAACGACTTGTGACGAAACGGCTGCGGCGGTCATCGGGACGGATTTGACAGTGAAGAGCTCGGTGGTCGCATCCCAGGAGGCGTTGCATCAACGATTTCAAGGCGTCGTCCCTGAAATCGCGGCGAGGGCGCATGTCGATCGAATCCTGCCTGTAATCCACGAAGCGTTGGAGAAGGCCCAAATCAAAGCCGATGATTTGTCGGCGGTGGCAGTCGCGACAACCCCGGGGCTTGCCGGTTCGCTGCTTGTCGGATTGACGGCTGCCAAATCAATGGCGATGGCTCTCGAGATTCCCTTGATTTCGATCAATCATCTGCAGGCTCATATATACGCTTGTCGAATTGCCTCGGGAGTCGATGTCTTTCCCTGCGTGGGATTCGTGGTGAGCGGCGGCCATTCCCATCTCTATCATTGCCACTCGGCATTTGAGTTCGAATACCTGGGTGGGACCATCGATGACGCCGCGGGCGAGGCTTTTGACAAAGTCGCCAGCATGCTTTCATTGCCCTACCCTGGTGGCCCTTCGATTTCAAAGTTGGCGCTCTCGGGTGATGCGAAAAAGTATTCGTTCCCGCGCAGTTTTATTCACGAAGAGCGGTTGGATTTCAGTTTTAGCGGATTGAAAACAGCGGTTCGATATACGATTGCTGGCCAGGGCAAATTGGATTTCTCGCAGTTGCAGATTGACGAGCGAACAAAAGCGGATGTCGCCGCGAGCTTTGAGCAGGCGGTGGTTGATTGCCTGGTTGCCAAAGCCATTCAGGCTTGCCAGAAGACGCGATTGAAGCGCTTGTGTTTGGGGGGCGGCGTTGCAGCAAATCGCGTTTTTCGAAATCAACTCGCCGAGGCCGCGACAGCCAATGAGATTGAGCTACACATCGCGCCAATAAAATTGTGTAC
>CAYSXI010000069.1:15255-24811 GCA_964434955.1 uncultured Pirellulaceae bacterium | reverse complement strand
GGCCCTAGAATCGCAGCATCATCACTTACTTCGTTCCTACATCATTTTTGGAAATGCCCAACACCAACCCGACGACGACCAGTGTCGAGGCACTCGAAGCCAAGCTGGAAATGGCGTCGTCACGCTGCACAGTCAACTACGGGTTCTATATCGGTGCGACGCCGGACAACGTCGCGGAACTGCAAAAGGCAAAACGAACGCCCGGCATTAAGATCTTTATCGGGTCCAGTACGGGCAACCTGCTTGTCGACGATCAAAAAGCGTTGGAGACCATATTTGCGGAGACGGATCTACCGATTTGCGCTCATTGCGAAGATGAATCGACGATTCGAGAAAACGAAGCCTGGATTCCCCCATCTTCCAATATTGCTCGGCATTCACAAGTTCGTGATCATCGTGCCGCCATGGTAGCAACCGTTCGCGCGACGGAGTTGGCAGTTCGTCACAAGCATGCATTTCATGTGCTTCACCTGTCGACAGCAGCCGAGGTCGACGTCGTCCAGGCTGCCAAACCCTACGTGACATCAGAAGTCTGTCCGCACCATTTGTTTTTCAACGTCGATGACTACCCGCGTTTGGGATCTCGAATCAAGATGAACCCGTCGATAAAAAATCGAGAAGACAACATCGGCCTTTGGAAGGCCCTGTGTGATGGAAAAATCGACGTCGTTGCCACCGATCACGCTCCCCATACGCTTGAAGAAAAAGCGAAAGACTATCCGGAATGCCCCTCCGGCCTACCGGCGGTCGAAAACTACTTGGCCTTGATGCTCAATCAGGTTGCCAAAGGACTTTGCAGCTTGGAACAAGTCGTTGATTGGATGTGCGCCGCGCCTTCACGTATTTGGTCGCTCAAAAACAAAGGTGCGATCGAAGTCGGAAATGATGCGGACCTGGTTCTTGTTGATCTTGACTTGAAAAGAACGATTCTTGACTCAAATCAATTGACGAAATCCCAATGGACGCCATGGCATGGTGAAACACTGACTGGGTGGCCCGTTCAAACTTGGGTTCGCGGTAAGTGTGTCTATCGGTATCAGGGTGAGGAAAAGGAATGGGTTGAGTCGGAAGCGATCGGTACGGAAATCGAATTTGCCCGATAGATTGGACTTGGGCCCGGTAGCTTTGGACATTGGGCAAATAGCCAAGAGCCATCGATGGGTCTACCGTGAGTCGATTTGATCGGTTTGCCGGCTCCGAGTCACCGCGGTTCACTCATCCGTGTTTGCGCGAACCCATTGGAACTTGGCTGATTTCTGAAATCGACCCTGGTTTTGAAATCACCAGTGAATTTGAAATCACCCGTTTCGCAAGAAACCAGGAACGGCAGGCTTGATGGCGCAAGACTCAATGGTGGCAAGGCCCATTGCCGCAAGGCCGCGGCCCACTTTGAAGTTGCCTAACGATTGCGAATGATAAAGTTGCGAGTTGTCGCATCGGGAATGACCACGCTTCCTTGAGTCGTGGCGCCAAAAGTCGTGCTGCCAACCGTGGGTGACGCGATGACTTGGGTTTGAATCACATTCGTATTGACGACCTGCGCACCGTTCTTGTTGTAGACCGAAAGATCAAAGGGAGGCACGGGTGCTCGATATTGGGCCGCGTAATAACGCATGACTCGTTCAAAATAAATGAACTTGTACTTTGCGTGGGGGCGTTTTTTTCGAACCCATAGGAAGCTTCGGTCAATCACTTGTTTTGGAAGCCGGCCTCTCCGGACCAATTCAAATGCCTGGTTGAGATACGCCTTTTCTTCATCCAAAAGCGTCCGAAGGTTGGCATTGATGACGGCTTCGTACCGATCGAGCTCGTTGGTCGTTTGATTTGTATTCTGTGTGTTTTGAATTTGGGCACACAGGGCGCTTGGCAGAGAAAAGACAAGCGAAACAAAAAAGGAAATAGTTAACAAGCGCATCATCATACGACCTTCTTTCGGGAAGCTTCCTGATCGAATATCGGAAAGCGGGTCGCGGTTTTTACAGGGAATTCCGTGGCGAATTCAATAGATTCTTCACGTTTTTTGGACCCATGACAGCAGTTGCGAGGAAAGAAGAAAAGTGAGGAAAATGGGTAGGTGGTTTTGAGATGGGCAGTGGGATCAATCACTCGACGCCCAATCGTTGACCGGTTGGGATTCAACGCGTGGTGGCTCGGTTTGCAAACGTTCGATTTGATTCTTGAGCTCAAGCAAGCGTTCGTTTTGGCAAAACTCCAATGTCGATTCGGCCGAATAGCTTGCGCCTGGCTCAAGCGTAACGGTCCGATCGTGTTGTCGCTCGAATGAGGTCGTATTTGGAAAGTTGATTCCCGGTTCCAATCCGGTAACGTATCCGTCTTTTTCGTCGACCGTGTTTTTCCAAAGTGTAAAGCAGGGTAGTTCCTGCACATTGAAGTGAAGCGCGATTCCGGCGGATTCATCCGCGTTGGTTAGGAGGGCGGTGGTATTTCCGTGATTGTCTCCGAGCAACTTGGCAAAGAACACTTCTTCTTGGTAGCCGGATTGCGGTTTCTGATACCGGGTCCAGGCGTCCATGTTTTGGGCCGAATACAAATTTCTCGGGCTGACGATTTTGATCGGCGCTGAAAAGCGTGAGCCAGCTTCCAAAATGGGTGTTCCAAAATTCCAGTGATAGAGAAGTTGGATGTTTCCGGTGCGCCCCCCCAAATTCGTGATTTGGTCAACGATTCTTATTTTTGACTCCTTGGCCGAAAACTCGTAGGTCGTTTCGAGTTCAAATCGATGAAAGTGAAATCGTGCTTCTTCCACCTTGCCTCGCAAAAGGATGGATTCGGAGCCCGAGTCCAATTCGATTTCAACTTGAGATGCCGGTGTGTTTGCGATTTTGCCATGCAAGCCATACTTCAACTGGCCGTTTTCAAGAAACTCGGGTGCGCCGTTCGAAAGCAGGCCACAACGAACCATGGTTTCGTCAAAGCCATCCAACCAGCCGAGTCCGTCGGCGGCATCCAGCGGCACAAAGTTTGGATGAATGGGACCTTGAATTGGAGAATTCCAACCAATGTCGATGCCCTCCATTTTTATTTGGTGAATTCCCATTCCGCGTGTCGGAATAATGGAAGCGGTGGTCGATCCGCACTGCACTTGGACGACGTCAACGCCTGATCGTTTGCCATCCATCAAGGTTGATTTGTTGAATCCAAACTGCAGGTTGCCTTCGTTCAATGATTCAACGGACTTTCCATCGCCAATCAACGTCCACTTATCCGCCACGATTGATATACCTTTTCATTCAAATCCTCGATTCCATCATCTTCGAATTGCTTGTCTTTGAATTCGAAATGGAATAAAACTTTTATCTGCAACTGAACTATTGTGTACGAAAGCTTCATGACTGAAAACTCGCAACACGCCTCGGACAATGTTGGCGCGATTCTGGAGAGAGCGCTAGACGCGGGGCAAGGGATTTTGCGTTTGACGCCGACCTGGGTACCCCGCAGTTTCTTGCATCCGGGGAAACGAATCCGGCTCCATCCCGACGATTATTATGCCTTGGGGGCCAATCGGGGGGGGATCGATGAGCGTTGGTTTGCCAGTACGACGGAGGCTGCCAATGATGGTCGCCAGTGGCATGAAGGCTTGAGTTTCTGCCGTTTTGAGGGGGAGCAGTTTCTGCTTCGAGACGCGATTTCCGAACGCGGCCTTGAGTTGCTGGGGCCGGCCATTTGGAAGGAATACGGGCGTTGGCCGGTCTACTCAAAGTTTTTTGACAATATGGGGCCCATTCCGCACCACATGCATCAGTCGTCCGATGATGCAGCACTTGTGGGCCAGGAAGGCAAGCCTGAAAGTTATTACTTCCCGCCTCAATACAATAATTGCGACAACCATTTTCCATATACATTCATGGGACTCGAGCCAGGAACAAGCCCCGCGGATATCCGTCGCTGCTTGGAAAACTGGAACAAGGGTGACAACGGAATCCTTGATTACTCCAAGGCCTATCGTCTGAAGAAAGGAACGGGTTGGTTAATTCCCCCTGGAGTTCTTCACGCGCCCGGATCGCTTTGTACCTATGAGCCACAATGGGGCAGCGACGTTTTTGGCATGTATCAAAATATCGTCGAGGGCCGGTATGTTCCTTGGGAATTACTCGTCAAGGACATGCCTGAAGACAAACACCAGGATCTGGATTTTATTGTTGGCCAGTTGGACTGGGACAAAAATGTCGATCCGGAATTCAAGGACAGCAATTACCTTGAGCCAATCGTGGCTGATTCCGGTGACGGATGGGTGGATCGCTGGGTAGTGTACGGTCACGTGGACGGCAAGCAGTTGTTCAGCGCCAAGGAGCTTACCGTGGATCCCGGGTGCCGATGCGAAATTCACGATCCTGGCGCAAGCGGCTGGGTGACGGTTTCCGGCACAGGACGCATCGGAGAATTGAATCTTCAAACCCCAACGTTGATCCGGTTTGGCGAAAATACTGAAGACGAAGTTTTCATTAGCCATCAGGCCGCTCAGAACGGTGTCGAGATTGTGAACACGGGTGCCGAACCATTGGTTGGCCTCCGATATTTTGGTCCCGACGTTTTCGGAAACTTGCCGAGCGTTGGCGATCATAAGAACGCTTCTTGATTTTGCGTTAGAAACAAACAGAAACAGACAACAGGAAAATCGATGACCAAGACGTACCCGAAACTTCACAATGCAATGTGGCCCGGTCTGGTTGGCAAAGGTGATGACGAAGGTCAAGAGCCGACCATCAGCTTGGAAAAGATGCTTGAGTTGACCGCGGGGGCCGAGGTCAATGGAGTGAAATTCGATGGCATCGATTACTTTTTGTTTTTGCCCCACACGGATCCCGACGCGAGTGATGACGAACTCAAGCGAATTGCCGATTTGATCGCCGGCCACAACCTGAAAGTCGGATCGTTGGTAGCTCCGGTTTGGGGCGGAACGGTTGGCGATAGCGCGATGGGTGACGATGAGCAGCAAGCCAAGTTTCTACTGGCGGTTGAAAAAGCATGCCGAATTGCGAAGGTTTTTAACGAGCACGGCGTTCGCGAATACGGAGTGATTCGAATTGACTCGGCCGAGCACGGTGTCGAGGCCTGGCGCCAGGATCCGGAAGCGAATACCGCAAGAATTGCTGACACGTTTCGTAAGGCTGGGAAGATCGCAGCCGATCATGGCGAACGGCTCGCTGCGGAAGGCGAAATCTGTTGGGCCGGAATGCACAGTTGGCGCGACATGCTGAACCTGCTCGAGGCAGTCGATATGCCCGGGACGGTTGGATTCCAGGCGGACCTCGCGCACACCTACTTATACCTCATGGGCTACAATGCACCCGAACACGCGTTTCTGCAAGACGGGTATAGCGACGACGAATTCTGGCCCGCGTACGAAAAGATGACCTCTTTGTTGCGGCCCTGGACGATTGATTTCCACGTTGCTCAAAACGATGGGGAGGTCAAAGGAGCGGGGTCGCACGACAAGACTGGAAAACATTGCCCTGCCGATGATCCAAATGGAAAACTGGATATCGTCAAATGTTCCGGCTACTGGCTCGAAGGTGCCAAGGAGCGAGGGATCGAGCATATCTGTTGGGACGGTTGCATGTTCCCGAATGAAATGCTGCTTAAGCAGGATACGTGGAATACGATTCTTGAGACGATGCTCGACGTGCGAGAAGCGTACGGCTCGTAAGCGAAATTCAGCCAGCTTGTTCACGTTTGTTGAAACCGCCTGGTTGATTGCGTTCTGATTGCGAGGAAGAGCTGTTCCGGGCATTTTTTGAGCGGCTTGTTCCGAAGCATTCTGGTGTAGTCACTGACGACGTGTTGGCAGTATAAATTCAAGATCGATAGCACGAAGCTCGGTCGCGAATTGGACAGAAATGCCAGCCAACGTACAGGACGAATCAACTTACCAAACCGGCAACGCCGAGTATTGGGTTGGACTCGTCGTTTGTGGTTTGGCCGTGGCTGTTTCTCTGGGCCTGATGGTGCCGAATCAGATGTGGCCACACGACGAAGGTCAGTATGGTCAAACAGCGTTGCGAGTCCTGGATGGCGAATTACCGCATCGCGATTTCCAGGAAATGTATACGGGGTTGCTGAGCTACTGGAACGCATTCGTGTTCTGGGTCTGGGGCGCCAGCCTGCTGAATCTTCGCTATGCCATGGTGCTGGTTTCGACCGTGGCTGCTTTGTGCGGATACGAAATTTGTTTCCGATTGTCTGGGCGGGTGTGGCTTTCCGTGGTCGTGACCGTTTCCGCCTTGGTTTGTTCCGTTGGTGCAAGCCATGCCGCGTCACCGACGATCTATTTATCGCTGTTTACGTTGATCGCTGTCTGGACCGTGATTCGCTATCTCGAAAAGCCAGGATGGAAGTACGTTTTGGCTTCGGGTTTGATCGCAGGTCTGGCGATCGGTTTCAAGGTGACCGGGCTTTATTTGGTCGCTGCCCTTGGTTTGGCCTGGACCTATGTTCCTTCCAGGGACTTGGAGGAATCAGCCGAACCAGAGGAAGCGGAGCCTTGGTCGTCAAAAGCACTGAAAACAGGGCTGGCGCTCGTTGGGGCGGTTTGTGTCATCTTGTTGGTGCGGAAAACGGCGAACGGCGACGCTTTTGCTTACCTGGTATTGCCGGTGATTTTGTCGGTTTTGATGTTACCCCTGTCCGACACGCCATTGAATTTGAAAAAGTTGGCGTTGCGATACGGACTGTTCGCGATCGGGGTCGTGGTACCGATCCTGTTGCTGCTTTTACCCTTTGCTCGGCAGAACGCGATCGAAGACTTGTATCGTGGAGTTTTTGTTCTTCCTCGTCTGCGATTGGAAGGCACCGCTTCTTTTTCGGCACCTTCATCCTGGGGGGTGCTATACGCTGTTCCGGCAATCCTTTGCTGTTTGCCAGGTCAGTTCAAAACTCAAAAATGGTTGCGGTGGTCCGCGATTTTCATCTCCCTTGCACTCTTGATTTGGGGGATCCAGTCCGAGCCCGTTTCACGTTTTGAGTCGACACCCATTCAAGCCGCCATTGCGCTTTGGAGGTGGATTCCTGTTCTGGCCGCGGCGACCATTGTTGGGTCCGTATTCGTGTTCAAGCAAGCTTGTCGTAAAACGCGGGCGATGATCTTCGCCATCCTTGTCACAACGGTATTTAACGGACTGAATCAATTTCCTTTCGTGCATCCGGTTTATTTTTTCTTTGGTGCCGGCAATATTGCATTGCTCGCGCTTGCCTGTTCCTGCATCGCCAATCGTCAGGGGCAACGTCAGCCAAGCGATTACACGTCGGCGAATTTCGCGGCCGCCGCCCTAGTTTGCTGTTTCGCACTGTTTTGTTTATTGCGGCTGGGCGTGGATGGGATTTTCGCTGAGTTTGCTTCCAGCGTGCGACGTCCGGGGAATCTTTCCCGCGTTTCCGGATTGAATCTTCCCAAGGGTGTTGGCGAATCGTACCTGGAGATGGACTCGTACATCCGGCAAAACATCCAACAATCCGACCAACTGCCGATTCTTGCTGGACCGGATTGTCCCGAAGTCTATTTTTTGCTTGGACGAAAGAACCCGACGTCGATCATCTATGAGATGTTTGAAACGCGCGACGATTTGGAAGATTATCTTTTTGAAGAAGCGAAGAAAGTCGAATTCATCATCATCAACCATCGCCCTGAGTTTTCGGGAAGTTACTCGCCCGAATTGATTGAGAAGCTTCGAAGCCTGGATACGAAGCACGGAGTCGCTGGACAGAAGCAAATTCGATTCGGCAAGTTTGAGTTGATTCATAACCAGGTAGAAGACTGATTCCCGGAGATCCGCGTGAGCGCCTTCCCATGGTATGATGGCGTCTGCGATCTGTTCGTTATCCAGGGAACGTCATGAAACGACTTACGATTACCACGTTCATTTTTCTTTGCCTTTTCGTATCGACTCATTGCCAGGCCGATCAACCCAACGTTCTTCTGGTCTACCTGGATGATTTTGGTTGGCGAGATACTTCCTACATGGGCTCGGATTTTTATGAGACGCCCCATTTGGACAAGTTGGCAAGCGCGGGAATCGTATTCGACGAGGCTTATTCTTGTGCGGCGAATTGTGCGCCCGCGCGTGCGTGCCTGCTGTCCGGACAATACACGCCCCGGCACAAAATCTACAACGTGGGAACTCGACCTCGCGGGAAAGCCCAGTTTCGCCGTTTGGAACACGTCGCCGGCGTTTCGACACTTGATCCCAAAATTAGCACTTGGGCCCACCAGATTCAAAAGGCCGGTTACAAAACGGCGACGATGGGAAAATGGCACTTGAGCGATGATCCGATTCCCTATGGGTTCGACGTCAACATTGGCGGAACCCATTCCGGTGGTCCTCCTCGCGGTTACTATCCCCCGCACGGAAAGGCTCCCGGGCTTGGGAAGGCCCCCAAGGGCGAATACCTGACGGACCGTCTTTCTGATGAAGCCATCAAGTTTATCGAAACCAACAAGGAGCGGCCTTGGCTTCTTTACCTGACGCATTTTGCGGTACACACGCCGCTCCATGCCAAGAAGGAACTTGTCGAAAAGTATCAGAACAAGAAAAAGGGAAAGCTCCACAACCATGTTGCCATGGCGACCATGATCCAATCGGTGGATGACGGAATCGGGAAAATCTGCGCGAAGCTAAAGGAGCTGGGGCTCTATGAGAACACGGTCATTATTTTCTATTCCGACAACGGGGGTTACGGACCGGCAACGGACATGGCCCCATTGAAAGGCTACAAGGGAACCTACTACGAGGGAGGAATTCGCGTTCCGTTTTTTGTGCACTGGCCCGAAGCCATGAAGTCTTGGAAGGAAAAAAATTCTAGCGCGTCAAATGCCAAACAGATCAAGGCAACGATTCCCATGATCGGCGTTGACCTCTATCCGACTCTTTGCGAGATCACCGGAGCTAAACGCCCAAAGGATCAAGTCCTGGATGGAATCAGTCTTGTTCCCTATCTCAAAGGAGAGGTTGAAAACGTCAAAAAGCTCGAGGAACGGTTGCTCTATTGGCACTTTCCCGCCTATCTCCAATCTTACCAGGGAGTACACGACGAGCAGCGGGATCCTTTGTTTCGCTCTCGTCCTTGCTCGATCATTAGAAAAGGTCCCTGGAAACTGCACTACTATTATGAAGACAAAAAGGTAGAGCTATACAATTTGCGGGACGATCCGGCGGAGAAGAACGACCTGTCGAACCAAAGTTTGCAGATTAACCTGGAATTAAAGATGCGACTTTTCAAGTGGCTCGAGGAGACTGGCGCCGACTTGCCAAAAGCCAAGAATCCCAAATTCGATGCACAGGCGGAGGCCAAGGCGATTGCCAACAAGCAAGGCAAGAAGTGACGGGGCCTGGTATTCGGCGGATGGTTGACGTCTCGACCGCCCGACTTACTTTTCTTCTTTCAAAGCCCTGTAGGCGGCGGCCTGAAATTCATTTCCATAGTCGCGGCTGCGAAATGGATTGATTTGAATCATGTAGACGCCGTAGATTTTGTTCTTGGGGTCCACCCAGAAACGGGTGCCTGCCGCACCACCCCACGACAGGTGCCCTTGTCGGTCAAT
>CAYSXI010000069.1:0-15245 GCA_964434955.1 uncultured Pirellulaceae bacterium | reverse complement strand
CCACCCCAGCTATATCTGCCTTCTCGTGAAATCGCGAAACCCAGTCCAAATTGAAAACCTCGGCGCCCTGCGCCTTTGGGAATCTGATTGGTGAACATTTGTTTTAGCGTTTCGGGCTTGAGTATCTGTTTGTCTTTGAACTTTCCTTCATTGACCAGCATTTGGCAAAAATTCAGGTAATCGTCGCACGTACTGCAGAGTCCGCCACCGCCCGAATAGAGCTCGGTACCTTGTGTGAACCTAATCGAATTCCACTTTGCGGCCGGTTTAAGTTTTCCATTTTCCGGAGCGTACATTTGCGCGAAACGACTTTGCTTCGGCTTGGGGACTGAGAAAAAAGTATCTTTCATCTCGAGCGGCTCAAATAGATTTTCGTCGAGATATTCCTTGAACGATTTCCCCGAGGCGACCTCCACCACTCGTCCCAGTACATCTGTTGAAACCGAGTAATGCCAGCGCGAACCTGGTTGGTGGAGCAATGGGATTTTGCTCAATTTTGAAACGGTCTCTTTCAAATTGTTGTCAAAAATCATGACGCCTTTTTTGCGATATGTCTTGTCGACTTCGGAGTTGCCGAAAAAGCCATAGGTGAGCCCTGACGTATGACGCAACAAATCACGAACCGTCATTTCCTTTTCGCAGGCGACTTCATCATCGCCCTGGAGCACTTTGAGATTTTTGAACTCTTCAAGGTAAGTCGATACGGGCTCGTCGAGTTTCAGCTTTCCCTGCTCCACCAGTTGCATGACCGCAACGCTGGTGATGGGCTTGGACATTGAGTAAATCCGCCAAATGGTATTCTTCTCAACGGCAAGGTCTTTCTCGCGATCGCGCTGGCCCCATTCCTTTTCGTAAAGACGATTCCCATCTTTCATAAGAACCGCTGCACAGCCGACGATTTTGCCCTCGGCGATTTCTCCTTCGATCAATTTTTCGTATTTGGAGAATCGGGACGGGTCGAGCGATTCACTTTTGGGTTGTTGGGCGAAACCGTTGTTCGATATGAACAGAATCGAAAATAGCAGCGGAAAAACGAGCAGAGGTTGGCGGCCAAACATTGTTGAATCCAGAGTTTTATATTGAGGAACCGGCGGGCAACGGATTCTGGATTCTAATAGAAGCTGATGGGGGATTCCATCTCCGGGCAACTTTCATTGAGCGCGACGAGCTGTCCGCGGTGTTGACCCAAATTCGGCTTGCCACCGGCATCGCATCGGGCTGGCGGTTCGGACAACTAACTTGAGTCAATGGTCGATTGATTCCATCGATTACCTTCATAATTGACCAACGCTATCGCGCTTCCGCTGTCACTCCTGTGAAGCTGGTAAAAATATTCCGCCTTGAATCGGGCGTTTAACGCATGCATTCCGTCCGCGCCGATTACACCTGTTGTATCAGTATTTTCTGAACGCGAGGTTAGTTCGCGCGTCCCGCTAGCGAGCGATTTTGGCTAACGTCGTTGAAGAGAAGCCGAGTGAAAACTTCCGCATAGGTTTTACACCGACCTGACATGCCAAGATTGACCTGCTATACCATTGGGCGACGTGACCCGGCGGCTGCCCTGATCGCCATTTGCCTCGTGGCGTGCCTGTATTTACTTGCACCGACTCATACGTCAGCGCAGGGGAAAAGTTCGAATCGAAAAACACCCTTGGTTCAGGCGGTCGAATCCTGTCAGGGTGCCGTTGTCAATATCCGAGGAAGAAAATCCGTCGCGCAGGCCGATGAGTTCAACCTGACTTCCAAAGTCATGAAGCAGGTTAACGGGATGGGAACCGGGGTCATTATCGATCCGCGCGGTTATATCTTGACTAACTACCATGTCGTTCAGGATGTGCGGCAGATCAAGGTCACGACCAACAAGAATGAAACCTCGGTCGCCCAATTGATTGCATTCGACGAAGATACGGATCTCGCGATCATTCGAATCAATACCAAACGAAGTTTGCCGGTCATCAAGATTGGTACTTCTCGTGACTTGATGCTGGGGGAAACGGTCGTCGCCATCGGGAATGCCTACGGTTATGAACACACGATCACTCGTGGAGTGATTAGCCAGGTGAATCGCAAGGTTCAAGTAAGCGAAACTCAGATCTACAACGATTTGATTCAGACGGATGCATCCATCAATCCCGGAAATTCAGGTGGTCCCTTGATCAATCTGGATGGCGAAATGATTGGGATTAATGTTGCGGTACGCGTGAATGCCCAAGGAATCGCATTTGCCATTCCGGTCGATTCGGTCATGGATATTGCCTCGAGGCTCCTCGCGAAGATCGTATCCAACGATGTCTATGCCGGGCTTAAAACCAAAACCATTTTCAAGTCAAATCAACCATTGACTGTTGTTGAAACGGTCGACCCAGAAAGTCCTGCCGCCCTTTCGGGGATTCGGATCGGTGATGAAATCCGATCCATCGCAGGACGAAATTGCAGCCGGTCCGTCGATTTCCAGAGAGCGATGCTGGATCGACGGCCCGGCCAGCAATTGCAAGTTGTTGCCGTGAGCAGTGGACAATCACGCAACGTGCAAATCAAACTCAATGCACCCAAGCTGAGTGAGCAAGGTTTGATTTGGCAATCGATGGGACTCCGCCTGGCTCCCGTGGATGGCAAGATGATGCGTCATCTTAGTGTTGGCTTTGAGCACGGTCTCAAGGTCGTTCAAGTTCGAATTGGAAGCCCGGCAGATCGAAGCAACATCACCGCGGGGGATATTCTGGTTGCCATGGATGGATGGAAAACGGAATCCATTGATAACGTTGTTTACATCCTGAATCAAAAGCACATCCAGGAAAGCAAGCCGTTCGAGTATTACATTTTCCGAGGCAAGCAACCGCTCAAAGGAAGTTTTGCGATCAAGACATCTCGGAAGTCAAATCGGGTTCGAAAGTTCGATCCGTAGTCCGGGGCACTCGCTTCGAGTTTCGGCTTTTCTTTACATGTCTTTTTTATGCGGCTTTTCGCGACTCGGCCGCTATCTCGCTGCGCCTCGGCGCCTGCAATGAGAATTTCTGTCGAAACGGCCGGCCGCTTGCCGTGTGGAAAATGACGGTGAATTCCAGATCGTCCGGAATCTCATAGTCTTGAGGGACATCAAAAAAGCAGGCTGGGCTAAATGCAATCGTCGATTCGGGAGCAATATTCCAAGGTGGTTTGTCTTCTCCGCCGTATCCCCAGTCTCCAAAGACCTTCCCGCCAGGAGTTTTGACGACACAGTCAAACAAAACGACCGAATTCTGTCGTGTACTGTGATTCACGATCAGAACGCCACCCGTATCAAGCTGTTGCACGATGAGCCGCTTGCAGTCAGGTTTTGCAGGGTGGCTTCGAAGCGTTGCCCGAAAATCGGACAGTTGGTGAAACTCGAGATGGGGTTGTTCTTTGCGCGATTTGATCAACCAGAAATAAGCCGTCACCAGCAGCGAAACGCCGCTCATTACCAACTTTGAATCAATCCAGTCGAACAAAAGTTCATTCCCTGATGTACGTGTTCGCTTAGGCGGCCATTCGAGCTGAATGTGGCATGGCTGCCTTTTCCGTCAACTGTTGTTTCACAAAGTCAATGTGAAACCGAAGGTTATAAAACTCTTCCATGTACGAAAGCGGGACGGATACGGCCATCAATTCCTGTTCGACGCGACTGAGTTTTTCAATCAGTTCTTGTTGCATCGAGCTTTGCAGCGGTTGGGTTCGCGACACCAATTCGTTTTCTGCCAGATGCTGGTCCACTTCATGGAGAACCCGGTACCAGCGATAGATCTTGGAACGGATTCGCCAACGATAAATGGGCGGGGCGAGTTTCAAAAGTGGAATCAATAACGTGCAAAGAGGCAGCAGAATGAGTTTGATTCGATCCAGCCAGGCCGCGACCCAAAATGGCAGGTAACGATAGAGAAAAGACGGGCCAGATTGAAAATACCTCTCCGCATGAGAGTTCAATTCATATTCGGTGAATCGAGGTGAAGGAAATTCCGTTTGCTTGACCAGCAGACCGTTTTTCTTGTGGGTCCGCTCAACCGCTTCGAGCATCAACGGGATCAACGCGTGATGGAAATCCTCGCGGACGACCAGGTTCGCGGTCGGCGCGACCAGGGCAATGTCTTTCGCAGGGATATCTGAATCCAGATCAACGATGCCCTGGGGGAGTGTGACGGCCGATAGGTATGCGTATTTTTGACGATAGGCGGAACTGCGATCAAAGGAAAGGATTTGAATTTGCGGGTCTGCCAACAACTCTTGAATCAGAGGAGAGGAGGGCGACATCACAAAAAACGCGGCGTCGACTCTGCCTTCACGCAAGTTTCGGGCAGCGGCACTCGGCGAGCCGTCAACCATTTCGGTTCCTTCGTTGTTTCCCACTATGCCATTGTCCGCGAGCAATTTCCTCGCAATCGCCCGCGTACCGCTTTCGGGATCACCAATGGCAATGACCTTGCCTTTTAGATCAGTTAGCCTACGGACTTGGATTTGTGAACGGAAGAAAAGCCAGACCGGTTCCGGGTAAAGACTGGCGAGGGATTGAAGATCGGCATCGTTGCCTCCCGTACCACCCTGGACAATCGCAATCGATACGTCGCTGCCGGTATCCGAGAGGAGTTTCTGGTTTTCAATTGAGCCGGACGTGGTTTGAATGTTGAGGGTGATTCCTTTTTCGGCCAGCACCTTTTTGTATTCCTGGGCGAAAGCGTAATACGCGCCATCGGGACTTCCAGTGGCAATCGTAATGGTATCGGGGCAACGCGGGCCAAGAAGCCATGGAGTGGCCGCGAAACCGATCGCCGAGATCGCAACGAGTGGCCACCATCTTCGAACTATATTTCTTATTCCGCCGACGAGTCCGTTTGAGTTGTCGCGATTCGGAGCCATGGGCTGCTCCCAGGTTGGTCGAGAAGCACGTGAAGAGATGAATCAGTAATCGACTTATACGACAGTCGAAATCACAGGACAATGCCAATCAAATTCGCGAATTGAAACCCGAGAAATTTGGCGGCGAGGCGCTTTCTGTATGGCTTGGAATGTTTTTTGAGATCAAAGCGGCGGCCGCGATCGAGAGATTGTGCGGCAAGGGAACTTCATGTCCCATATGGGGCTGTTATTCAAAGTCGTTGAATCGGGGTGGGATTGGATCTGATAGCAGGCAAAATGCCATCAGTGGAAGCTTCCATCCCGGGTTGAACTCAATTTTGGAGGTTGCCAATCAAACATCAGTCCGCGACGTTTTCCATATCACGGATATTGCCATACCACGGATATTGCCATACCGCGGACAATCGTGTGAGAAATCGCCTGATCAAGCCCTTTCCAATCAGGCGGCCTTTTTGTCACCGGAGTTTGAAACGCTCGGTTCCAACTCGATCAGATTGCCCTCGTTTTTCATTAGAAAAATCTTTTCCATGATGGTTTTCTGGGCGTTGTCGACCTCGGTTTTTGTCGATGGCAGGAACTCATTTATTTCATTTTTGACCAGCGTCGAAACTTCGGTCGCAAGATTTTTCAAGAGCTTGTGCCGAGTGAGATGTTTGCACCTTGAGAAGGCTGGCGCGAGCAGAGACGTGTCAACAACACGAAGCAATTGTTTGACCTCTCGATCGGTCAATTTCGAAAAGTCATCAAACTCGATGCATTGCTGCGACAGCTTCTTGGCCAAACTCAAATCGTTAACCGTGAGACAATCGATCAGGGTTTGTCGCGTGGTTGACTCCATTTTGCCTAGTAATTGAACGATGGAAAAAAGGCCCCCCTTTGTTCCGTCCAATTGTGGCGCAAGATCCAACCGCTGTTGCAGCCGATATCGGATTTCAGCTTCGTTCTTTCGATTCAACTGAATTGGCTTTGCGAGCCTTCGAATGATGGCCATTCGCCAATCGATATCGAATCGCGTAATCAAATCGGCGGCGACTTCGGGAGTCAATTTGCTGAGGACGATCGCCACCGTTTGTGGATCTTCCAGCTTGAGTGCCCTTGCCGCCATTTTTAGAGGTACCGAAGCCAGAAAGTCAAAGCCCCCTTCGACTCGATCGTTTGACTCTTCAAATACTTCTTCAAAAATAGGCAGCAGTTCCGCCAATGGTTTTTCAGGCGAAGAAGAGGTTGAAGTCTCCTCCCTCTTTTCATCGATTGATTGCGTGTTTTCCTGGACGTTTCGGTGCGGCTTGTCCTGGCGAACCAGTTTTTGCGATTCGGAGTCGTCGTTGGCAAAATGGTGTTCGCCGGCCTGGTGCCGAAACTCGTTCAAAACTCTCCGTTTTTCATCGTTGTTAATTGAGCCAAGCTCCGCGATCGAGTCGGTCAACTCCTGCACTCTTTCGACCGGCAGACTTTTCAGGATTTCGGTTTGCTGCGCCTGAGGCAAGCTCGAAAGCAGCACCGCTGCAGATCGAAGCTTGGTCATCGATAGGCGATTCGAATAGTCTGTACTCGAAGACATCTTCAAAGACATTCCCAAATAATTTTCCGATTAACGCAACCGTGAGCCACCAAGAAACGACCTGTTTTTCCTCGCAGATCGCGTCTTGTTGATTCCGGTACGGAGTCGACGAGGTGGTTTTCCGACTTGCCCGGCTGGTTGTCCCTGGTAATAGGCATTCTTCTTGTCATTGCCACCTGGTTTTGGCAGGTCATTCTTTTCCAGCGGTTCCGGTTGTATTCCAGCACCACCCTGTTCGCCTTCCTCGGCCGGTTGTTCACCGTAGGGCACCAGATTGAGTGCCGTTCCCGAGGGGTCCGAAAATACCGAGCCCACTCGTCCATGTTGCATGTCGGCCCGCGGATGAAGGCCACCATAAGTGCCATAATTGAAGTCGTCGGGGCCGCAGCAAAGTGAGCACCCGGTCGTCGCTGCCAAGGCGACTGCCAATCCAAGCGTCGACAAAATGTATGAATTCGTTTTCATGAGTTCGTCCCTTAATTTGTGTTCGGCCAATAACTACTGTTCGTAGTTGACTCGACGAATCCCGTTGTGCTCAGAGTTGTTTCGCAAACCACTTCCGACCGTGCCTCGAGTCGAGCGAAGCGTGTTTTGATCCATGGGAGGTACACTCAAACTCGCCGTCGCATTGGCCGAGCGAGTTTGCCTTGGAATCGTGTTAGTCGAGGGCGGAGTCGCCAATCGGATTTTCGCGGTGGCGGCGCCGACCGGGGTTTGGTGCTGAACCGGTTGAACCGGGTTATTGGATGGAATCTGCGAAGCGTCGAACTTGGATGGTTGCGCGTACTTCTGGCTGGCTCTGGTAATTGCGTCGCTCAACTGGTGTTGGACGTTTCCGTAGTGGAACCGTTCCAACCGTCCTTGACGATTCTGGTCATCTTGATCATTCGGTTTTGGCAAAGGAGCCGGCGTTGGTGACTGGTTGATGGATTCACGGGGCTGTTGATTTTGCGGCATGTTCTCGTAGTAAACATCGCCGTCGTAATACTCGCCTTCGAAGACTTCTCCGGCAGCACAGGCATCGCAACCTGCTTCGCCGCAGCCACAGTTTGGCGTTGGGCCGTTGCTGATGACTTGGGGGCGAGTGAATCCGTAGTTGACTGCTCGGCTGGCACTTCGTCGTCGAGCGTTTTCAGCTGCGTCCTGATAAGCTTTGCCCGGCCATGGACCCTCGGCGAAGGAAACCCCATTGAATTTCAGGATGGTGCCTTTTCGACGATGAATCAGCGAAATGGCTTTGTTGTATTCACAGAGCGATCGGAAAAATGCGATTTCTGCCGATGCCCGTCTTCGTTTGGCGTCAACTAACTCGGTAAAGTTGTCACCGCGAGCGTTAAACGCTTTCAGTTCGGCGTCGACCTCGGCAGCAGCCGCTTTGAATCGATTCAATTGTTCGACCGCCAGCTGGTAGTTGGCGTCGAGGACTTGGATGCCCTGGCTTAGCTCTCGGGAAACGTCCAGTTCCATGTCTTCGGTTCGTGCCATTTCGCGAGCCAACTTGATTTGGGCATTTCGAACATTCAATAGTTCTCGGCGATAACCGACCGGCATGGCGAAGTCGATTCCAACTCGGAACTCCTGAAAGTTGCCACCGGAAAGTTCATTGAGGGCAGCCGAGTTGGCGGCCGGAAATGGTGGTGAAACGTTATCGTAATTGGCAAGTCGATCCCCAAGCCCAAGGAAGCGATAAAGGGCGACTGCGTTAACACTTGGGAGGAGTCCGTTTTTGGAGTAAGCCAAAGACAGTTGTTTCTTCTTGACTTCCCATCGTTGTTGGCGAAGCTCCGCTCGCAGGCAGATGGCCTCATCGAGACTGGTTGACCAGTCGAAACGGACTTCGGCACGAGTGGGTTCGTCAACTGGACGGATGACATTTCCATCCGTGTTCGAAACGCCAAGTAGCCAGCGAAGTTCATTTTCGGCTCGAATCAACTCGGTCCAAGCTGTTTTGACTTCCGCCTGGAAAGAAAAGTACTGTTCACGAGCTCCGTACTCAACGGAGGGTTCGGCTCCCGATTTTCGCAGCTGTTCCGCTCGTCGCCACCCATCGGTCGCTTCGTTCAGGTTCTTCTGGGCGACCGCGAAAAGCTTGTAGGCACACCAAAGATCCCAGTAGCGAATCTCAACATTGGTAACCACGTTTTCCAGTTGCGATTGCAGGTTCGCGATTTCTTGATCGGTTCCGATTCGAGAAATAACAACCGGCATTCGATTGATGAAGGCACCGCGGCCTCGCATCAGCGGTTGCCGCACTTCCAACTCGAGGTTGGCTTGATACCAACTTCGGAGTGGCTGGAAGATGGCTGGTGTATTGTTGTTCGAGTAGATCATCCGATTGCGGACAAACAATTGGGTTCCAACGGCGGTGCGTTTTGCGATCTGACCTTCAAAAGTGACTTGGTCCTGCTGGAAAACAGGAACAGGATTGGCCGCGTTGAAGATACCGGTTGTGTTTCGAGGCGAGTCGGTTTTGTCCCAATACAAACCGGCTGACACTTGGGCATCGAAATCGGCAAGCGCCGCCTCAACACCTTGATTGGCGTCCAATCCGGTATTTGTGGTCACGGTTCCCGGGGCAGCAATCTGACCGGGCGTTCCGATGATCCCTGGCTCGGTTTCACGGACAGCCACGTTATAAAGGGTGCCCACACCCGCCGGATTTGTCGTCAAGTTGTCGATACCGGCCGCAATTTGATTGCCGGTGATGCCGGGTGTCCCGTAACCTCGCAGCACTTTGCTATTTTGAAGCGCGATGGATACACAATCTTCCAGAGTCAAATCCCAGTAATTCTCGAAATTGGGATCCGAAATGGTGATCGGGGGAAGCGCCTGTTTGACTTCGTCAAGCTGCGCCAGGTGGACGTCGGGGTATTCGACTTCCGTCGCCTGATCCATGTAGTAGGAAAGATCGCCATGGTCCCGCAAATAAAGAGGCGGATTCTTTTGGCAACCAGCTGCGAGAATGGCGAGTAGGCAGACAAATCCGATACACTTCAGGGAGTTGTGGCTCATGGTTTTTCCGTTTTCCACGCTGTCGTCGTAAAAGTACCAGCGATGCAAATGCAGAGCGCTGGCGCGGCAAAACGCAAAAACACGTTCGCCGAACGACCCCCCTAGTTGTTCCGGCTTCTGAATGGCGGTAGAAAAACCGCGCGTCCAGAGGACTGGATATGAGGTTTATCGGGAGCCCCGCCGTCAAACTTTGGAGAATCCGAATAAATTGCCAAATCGGACCATTTTTGCTAGCGAAGCGGCAATTTGGAGGCGGAATTCGCTCAAGTTCCGCCTGAATATTCGGGCCAGAATCCAAAACGAGGCCATTGAGGAAAAAAAAGCTTTGTAATACAATTGCCCGATTACAAAATGAATGGCGGCTGCAAGCTAGGCAGCCGATTTGTTTGACGAATAAACGTTTGTAAGCTGAATCAACGATGGCTGTTCCAAAAAGAAAACACTCGAATTCGCGTTCTGGAAAACGGCGTTCGCACGATCGCGTTGGTACCCGTACCTTGGCGATTTGTCCGAAATGCAGTGCTTCGATCCCAACCCACGTGGTTTGCCCAAAGTGTGGCTTCTACATGGGGCGAGTTGTCGATGCACCGAATGAAACGGTCGAGTCAGCAGAATCTTCTGACTAGTTTGCGAAATCGGCATCGAGGTGCGTTTCTTTCGCGCTTGCCGATGCCAGGATGATATTTCTAGCGCTTTTCTGGACTTTCGTCCGATCTCTCTGCGATTCCAATGATTCCCGGATGCTACACGGAGAATGGTTGCGCGCAATATCGAAACCCAAATGCATGATCGCCAGGTTGGGTCAATTCGACTTTGCTTTCAAAGGAGCGTTTAGCAGAATGTGAATGATGTGGAGCGCGGTTCGATTTTTGGCTTGATCAGTGGTCCTCAGGGTAATTTTGTGAGGACCTTGGTCCAGGCCGTCAACCAGAATCAAAGGCCAAGGAAGGTGGAGTGAACGACTCCATTTGGTGAAGGTGTCTTTCTTGCGCCAAGGCCCATCATCGACACGATACTCCAAAACACAAGAATCGTATCCCGCTGCCAGGAATAGTCCGAACGCGGTTCCATCAAATGCGAATTCGAGTTCGGCTCCGGGTTCCGAAGCGACCAATGCTGGAACATCAACAAAGTCCTTCCTTGTCCTGCCTTTGGACGGCCGCCATTTGGATACATATGAAAATCCTTTGATCAATCGGGCGTCTTCAAGTTTTCCAAACCTCCCCTGCCAATAGCTGTGTTGGTCAAGCGGCTTCTTGGGAATGGAATGGGAGTCGGCTGAATTCTTGTTTTCAAACGCCGCGTCGAGCATCCGCGTCATGCTATTGGAATACACGCGTTGTCCGTATGGCGGTGGATGGACATTGTTGTTGAAACCGCTTTTCCAAGTGAATTGTCCCGCCTTGATTCGGTCCGCGACTTCGAACGTCAAGTTCAACGACGGGCAGCCATAATGTTTTGCAACCTTCTCGTGCTGCTTGATGGGGGTGGGCGTTCGACCTGTTTTGTAGGCCTTCAAATGTCCGGGCATGGCGAAATGCATCTGAACAATGTCCGTCATCGAATTGGTAAGACGCAGTTGCCGTACGACACCTTCCATACTTCGTAGCATAAGCTCGGGATCGTCCGGGATATTGGATCCGTCGTTTACGGCGGCCTCGACAAAAATCAGATCCACCGGTCCACGAGCGAGCGCGTCCCGTTGTAGCCGAAAGGCGTGCCCGTTGGACCCAACGGACGGGATACCTGCCGCGATGAATTCGAACTCCGTTTTCGGGAATCGCTGCTTGAGATATCGCATAATCTCATCACGCCAGCCACCGTTGTAGGTGATCGAACCTCCAAGGAAAACGACGCGCCCCTTGCCATTTCTAACGAAGCTTGTCTGGCAATTTGCCAAGCCGTTTCGTAACTCGAAATACTCCCGGTTTCTTGGCTGAACCGACGCATGTTGCATCACGAAACGAACGGAGGCGAACACATCCGGGTAGGGGAAATGGTGACCGTGGGCTTTGTTCGAATCTTTTACGATCGCCAGCTCCATGTCGTGACCGATCGCGTTCAAACGACGTTTTGCCTCCAGGGAGTTTTCTTCTGGCGGAACCACTTGATCGGTCAGACAAATGACATGCCGAAGTGGAATTTTGGCCCGGGCGATTGGCTTAAGCATGTCAATCGGATTCCCTTTGAACTCCATCAATTCTTGTTTGGATTTGAATCCGTAATGATTGATCGCATCCTGGACTTGTTGTTTGGCGGCGGGCCATTTTACCGGCCAACTTTTTAAATCCATGACGGGAACGTCGCCAAGAATGCAGGCAACCCGATCAGGATGACGTGCAGCATAACGGTAGGCATGCAGTCCACCTCGGCTGCAAGGTTCCAATGCAGGCTTCTCTGCCAATTTCCATTGGGAACGAACTTGATCATAAAATCGATCCATCTTGTCCAACGACGTATCCGAACCGAGCAGTTTGACAACATTCAAAAAGCCGATGTGGAAGCCTTGACGTACCAGCTCGCGGTCAACGTCGGCGTTGAAATCAGGAAACGAGGTTCGCCAGATCCACGGTTTTCCCGGCGCGGGAACCTTTGGCACGACCACAAAGGCCGGATCGCCATCAAGCGTAAAGGTCTGTTTTTTGTAGCCATGCCAATCGATGTCTTTCGTTTTGACATCGGCAATTTTTTTCGCGGCGGCCGGAACTGATTTATCCTTGCCTGGTTGCTGACCCACACCAGGAGATGAAAGGAGCAAAAAGAAGCAAATAATGATGAATCGAATCATGGTTTCGCGTCGTGAGATTGCATCAGGTTGAAATTCAAGCCGGATCAATTGTCGATTCCAGGTAACTGCCAACGTTTGAGTGGATGTTTTTCGTGCTCACGGAGCATGATCTGTTCAATTCGTTTCACGACCCCAGGATGGTCAGCCGCGACATTTTTTTCTTCCGAGATATCGGTGCTCAAGTCGTAAAGCTCAACCTTGCCGCGAAGTCCGTTGACGCGATAACCTTTCCACTTTCCGAAGTGAACGGCTTGCTGCTTGGCACGCTCGTAGAATTCCCAATAAAGGTATTCCCGCTTTTCCTGCTGTTCCGGCCGATTCCTTAGGGTCGGAAGGATCGAGATTCCATCCATTTCTTTGGTTTTGGCCAGGCCCCCGGCTTCTGCGATGGTCGGCATCAAATCGTACTGAGTTGTCCAAAGGTCCGAAGTCGTTCCGGCTGGAATCGTTCCGGGCCAACTGGCCAGCATGGGAACGCGAATCCCGCCTTCGTACAAATATCGTTTGTACATACGGTAGGGACCGTTGCCGTCCCAGGTTTTCGTTCGTTGATAGTAACTGTCTTCATCGCCATTGTCAGACGTCCAGATGATGATGGTTTGCTTGGTAAGCCCAAGCTCATCCAGGGCCTGAACAATTCGTCCGACATTCCTGTCATGTCGTGTCATCAGTGAAGCGTAGAGCTGCTCGAGCTTGGTCAGTTTCAGCTTGTCGTAGCCTTCAAGCGAAGGAGTCCATAGTCCCTGAAACGGAACGGTCTTGGCATCGCCGTGCGGAACGGTGCTCGCAAAATAAACGAAAAAGGGTTTGTCCTTATTCCTGTTGATGAATTCAATCAGCTTGTCGGTGTAAAGATCCTCCGTGAAAACTCCCTTGTCGCCGAGAACAGGCACGTGCTCGCCGATTTTGTTACGGGCGTTTTCAGGAATCGGGATTTTGACACCGTTTTCCCAGATGTAGGTGCCATAGAAACTGCGGCAATCCACGTGACCAAGGTAACCAAGCCAATAGTCCCAACCGGTTTTGGTAATGGTCTCCGGTTTGTGAGCGCCTCCCATGCTGAGCTTGCCGAATCCTGCGGTGGTGTAACCAGCTTGCCGGGCGACTTCTCCAAGCATCGGGTAGCTGGGCGGCCATTTGGCAACCGGGTTACCGCGATAGTTCGCTCGCCAGGCTGCATGCCCTCCGTGTTTACCGGTTAAAAGGCTGCAGCGGGATGGCCCGCAAACGGCGTTTCCCGCGTACGCTCGAGTAAAGCGCATTCCGTTTTTCGCGAGCTTGTCCAAGTTGGGGGTTTTGATCATTTTCGAACTGGCGTCGTCAAGCTTGTAGCAGGGAACCTTGCCGATCCCCCAATCATCGGTATTGATATAGATGATGTTGGGGCGTTTCCGTTTGGTGGTTTCGCTTGCTTTCGTACCCAATTCATTCTCTTGTGCCTCGGCTACAACCGCCAAACCAGGAGCCGTGATCAGCATCAACCACAAAACCAAGAAGCGAAGAATCGACCCGATCATGTCTGGCTGCTCCAGCTTGAAAGTACCTACCGACGAGAATTAGGACGTTAAGTTTAATTCAGTTGGCTGGATTGCTGAACCAAACGGAGCTCAAAATGCGCGGCAAATTCTTCTTGGCAAGATGAAACTCATTGAATGTTGTTTTGTCGCCACCGTGACCGTTTGTGCTGCTTCGATCGCTTCCTTGAGTGTGGAGCGAGATTGAGATTGCGATTCGCTGTGTTTTCCCGGGTTCGCCTGCAAACTTGCCAAATCCCGTTTTCTCAAGCAGCAAAGCCTTTGAGAGCGTAACGTCATCAGCCATTTCGTTTAGAATTTGAAAATCAACACTGAAAAACAATGGGGAAATGAAAATGAGTTCCAATGGAATTGTTGGGTGGTTTGACTTGACCGTGGACGACGCCGAGCAGGTTAGTCAGTTTTATGAGCAGGTCGTCGGTTGGAAAAAAACGGGTTTGCCGATGAATGACGGCGAGTACGAGGATTTCTGCATGCTGCCGGCCGAAGGAAAAGACCCAATCGGTGGGATTTGCCACAAGCGTGGCGACAATCGAGAGTTTCCCTCTCAATGGTTGATCTATATCAATGTGGAAGATTTAAACAAATCAATGGAAACGTGTCAGGGACTGGGTGGTAAAGTAGTATATGGGCCTCGTTCGATGGGCTCGTACGGCACCATGTGTGTGATTGAAGATCCAGCTGGCGCCGTTGCTGCATTGATTCAACCGAGTTCATAAAAAAGTCGGAATCGACAGATGCTTCAAATTACAAATGTCAGCTACTCGTTGGCTGGAATGTTCTTGATGGTTTTAGTTTGCGTGTCTTCCGGATGCGACTTGGGAACTTATGGAAGTCGCGTTGCGGAACGCGAAGACCGGTTAAATGGAATCGGTGTCGACGACACCCCCAAGGACACGAAATCCGACTTTGAACATTTTCATACATTGTTCAATGACTACATTTCGGCCAACCAAATCGTTCCGAACAGCTGGCAGGACATCCGGAATCTGGCCGCTGATCCGAATCGACCATTGAGCCAATTTGAGTCGGCCGCGATGCAGCGACTCAACGAGCGTGGGTACAAAGGAAATTGGGGGGTCGATTTCCCAATGCCGCCGTCGAACCGATTCTGTTCAAGCCCGACAATGGTGGCAACAAAGTTCTGTATAACGGGACGGTGATTCCAGACCTCTAAGCGGAGCCGCCTGGTCGGCGATACCGCGCACGAAAAAAGCACCATCAAATGGCGATGATGGTGCTCTCAGATTATGCTTGCCCCCTCGCCTCGCAAACTTGGGTCCAAGCACACTGAATCCGTGTCTGGAAAACCGACCGAGGTTGACTAGCGATCAAAAGGATCGGAAGTCACCCGATCTTTGCGTTCCTCGTTTGCCGGGTCACGCTTTCTGCGATCCACTTCGCGACGTTCGACTTCGCGGCGTTCTCGGTCACGACGAATGTTGTCACGACGCTCGACATCTCTTTCTCGACGTTCGAC
>CAYSXI010000068.1:0-25354 GCA_964434955.1 uncultured Pirellulaceae bacterium | reverse complement strand
AAAATCGGCTTGAAAAAAGCGGAACCAAAAACCGGATCGGACGACGCAATCGAGCGTCTTGCTCATGAGATCGACTGGTTGGAGAACTACATTGATGAATATGGGAGTGTCGTCGCCAAACACCCCGACGTTTGGGGCGAATCCCGTTTAACGAAGTTTCGCCGTGAAGTGGAAGGGCAACTCGGGAAAAGAATTGAAGGATTCAAGCTCCGAGACAATGCAAGTATTCGTAGATCCGATATCGCTGACCTGGCAGCGGCTCTCTCAATTGGCGCAGTCGCCGATGGCAGTTTGCCAGCCAACTTTAGCTTCTCAGGCGGCGACAGTTTCGGATCAAGCGTTACACGAGAAATGCAGGAAGTGAGTCGAGTAACCAAGGACGGCACGACCACTTCCGAATTTGCCCCCCAGACTAACTTGTCTCAGACAATCCGGTTTAAAGAGCTGAAGCCGTTGGATCCCAAAAAGGTCATGAACGCCGAAACCGGGATCGAACCGACGGTCGAATTGGACCAGCTGAATCGATATTTGAACCATCTGATGCAACTTCGGAGGATCAACGAAGGTGATGATACTTCGGATGCGCCAGGATACTCGTTAAACTTAGTGCGAATTCCGGTATCCATCATGCCTGGCCGTGCAACTCGGCGAGGATACGGCGCCGAGATCACCATTACCGCAAATCCATATAGAAGCGAAACGCTCCTGCCAAATACCTTCCGAAACCTGGTCATCAACGATTTGGTCGACCAACTGAGCCTGCAAGTACTTCGTACGGCAGAGGGGCAGGACGACTTGGCAAACGTCATCGGCGAAAACATTATTTTGGTAACCCGCCTTCGCCGCGCCCTTATTGACCTAAGATTTGCAAGTGCCGACGAGGCCCAAAAGGGCAATTCGAAAGGCGGAGTAAAAACCTGTGAAGTGAAGAAGCTAATCGATAGTCTTTTTCCGAGTGAAGACTTCTCAAACTCATTCGCACTCCTTATGAAGTTTGGAAGCGAGCTGGAAAACGCGCTGAAAAAGGGTGATGCGAAACAGAAAGAGTTGGCCAAAAAAGTCGCGACGATTACGTCAACTTTGAAGAATACTTTTGCCAAGGACATCGACACTAAAAAGATCATTGATGTTGACCGCGCAAGTTATGTGCGTAACTTTTCAGATTTGGAGCAATCTGTTTGGGTTTCATCATTTGTCGACGAGGTTTTGAGCGACAGTGTATTCGGCGAAGTTGAAAAGCAGTTTCCAATGAGTGAAGTCGCTGTTTATCGTGCGGAAATTTCAAAATGGCGAACAGGAAATATTGAAATTGATTTGAAAGGCCTATCAGGCGGCTCGAAGCTTGATGTTTTTGACTCTCTCGCGAGCAAAACAAACTTTCGTCGTGACGAGAAAGCAATCGAATTTTTCAAGAAGCTAAAGGAAGAAACACAAAAATCGGATGCGACAGAATCGCAAGACGAGACTCCGGTGCTGAAAGAAATTGATGAGATTGTCAAGGAATTGTTGAAAATTCAACAGCAAGTCGAGGGCTTCTATTCAACTCCGCATTCGTCAAGCCGAGCTCGACGAAGTCGCTTGCCAATCGCTCAAGCTATCGCAAGACCGACATTCGGTGGAGACACCTTGTCATCGGTCGCTTCCAGTCTGAGGAAGAACTACAACGGGCGATTTATTGCTTGGAATGAGGATGAAAACTACAAGAATCAAATTCACTTGCTAGATGCGAGACAGTTTCTCAAGTCGAATCTAGAGGCCGCATTTGACGTATTACGTTCTGTTCAGAAAGTTGGCGTGCGTTTGGTGCGTGACCAAAATGGCAAGTACCAAGAAGTTCCGGTTAATCAATCGCCTCGAGAGCTCACGGAAGATGCCATCGAGCATGGTTTTGGGCTTTTCCCAATTGGGGCCGGAAACCTAGCCGAGTTAATTCAAACGGGGAATGTTGCTGCAATCAAGCGCGTGCGGGATGAGTTTGTTAATCGCCTCACGTACTACCATACCTCAGATCAACTCGCATTATTGAGTTGGTGCATCGTCGTAGAGATGGCTGTACTCAACAAGCAGCTAAACGACGATGTTCACCAAACAGCCATCACAAAAGGAGATTGTGGTTGCCATCCGACGATGACTTACAAATATTATTTGCCAATGCCAAACAGTCAGGAACAGTGGCAGCATGATCAAGACTTCCGAGACGCGGCCAATCAATTCTGCAACTACGTGAATTGCCGTTGGCCTATCCAGGTTTTTACAATCGATCCGGTCAACCAAGAGCAGAATGTATCAGATGCATCCGTTGTGCAACGAGAGCTTGCGATCGCGGCAGCGTTATCTTTCGCATCCGGTAAGATTTCACTGAGTTCTTTGAATCGTTTTCAACGACAATTCCAAGAAGATATTGCGACGGTTGCGTTGAACCGCACGCAAATCGGCTTTGCACACAGTAATGATACTTTTGGTTGGCGGTTTTCACCGCGAGTTCAGACGCGAGCTCCTCAAGGTACCGCTCGAGCATTTGGCGAGTCATTGCTTGGGCGACGGGCTGATGCAAGCACTCGCGAGTCGGTTTTGGAACCGGGTATGCGCGAATGCACTGCAATCGTCCTGATGCCATCATTTGTCCCCTATTGCGATTTCGATATCCGAACCAACTGGTTTCGCTTGGACAAGCCGACGCATTCGGACGTTTCGATGAAACAAACGATGAAGCTGAGCCGTTCAATAACAAGCATGCGAAACTCGAAGGCTCAATGTGCGCAATGCGAGGTAGCATATCGTGACGGAGAAGTCGCCAGGCTGCTGAGGCGAGTTGAACAGCTTGAACGAGAACTTCCGTTGCAGTCGGTTCGCGCTCAAGTGCCCTATGAAAATACACTGGGCGGTTTTGAGTTGTTTAACAACGGGCTAACTGATTTGGCTCCAGAATTGATCGGGTGGTATGGGGCCCCTGGCATCAATCTTAAGGCGCCGCCCATCTCGAAAGAGGACGAAGCTACCGCGGCGAAGACAGGGCCGGTCCCTCCGACAACTCTGTTTTTGGTCGGTGACAATCTTAGTCTCCACGAAACAAAGGTGATTGCGGGTGGCGTTGAAATAAGTGAAGCAATGCTAATTAGTCGCCAAGTAATCCAAGTGACGATTCCAGATACCGTAAGGACGGTGAGTATTGACGGCAAAAAATATGTTGCCGTGTACGCAGCGACACCTTATGGCGTGACTAGCCATCTTCATGTGCCAGTCACCGTCGAGGCGACCAAATCCGCGCTAGCTGAGTCTTTGAAGAAGGAAGCTGCAAAGATCAAAGAGATTCAGAAACGACTCGGAATCGAAGAGTTCAAGTGGACGGCCAAAAACGAGATCCACGTCGAAGTTGGATTCAGTGTTTCAAAAGATTGCTGCAAGATTGGTTGTATTCAAGTTGTGGGCGGCGACAAAGAAATTGTCCTAAGCCTGGACAAGCTGTCGCCAAGAAATACCGACTACAAGGATTTTGTCGTCGTTGCTCGCGCCCTTGACTCAAAAGGAAAGGTCATTGGCTCATCGTTCAAACTTTTTCATTCGATATATGGTGAGCGAAAGAACTTCGATGCCAACCGGCAGATCAAGTTGAAAATTGAAGACCTTCTGGGTGATGACAGCCAAAATCAACGCGTCCTCAAACATTTTGTGCTCGAACGGAAGTCGACCGAGTTCGAAAAGGAGAATACGGTCTCGTTCAAGATCGAAACCTTCATCGCCTTTGTCGAGGGAGATGGCTACAGTACTCCGATTCGAATCGCCGAAGAGCTCGATCTCAAGTTGACCGTAACCGAAGCTTGCAATCAAAAATGCAAGGATTCGACAAAGTCGAGTTCAACCGGCAATTCTTCGACCGGAACAAGTACGTCCTTCCGACCTCGGTCGGTCCAACCGACACGTGTTGGAAGCCAGACTCGTTCCAGTCGCCGCATTCGCTAATTCGCTCGATATTGAACGATGTAAACACAAAAAAGGCCCGGCGAGATCCGGGCCTTTTTTAATTTCGTTGACTTAAACCGTTTGTGGTTTTTCCATCCAGCTCAATGGATAAGTTGGATCGTCGAATTGCATGGCTTGCGGGGTCAGGTGAAGTTTTCGATCGGTGTCGAACATCACCGCCATTTCCTCTGTGCGGTCCATCTCCATCGACTTCATGATCGTGCCTGGATGCGGCCCGTGCGGAATGCCTCCGGGATGCAAAGTCATCGAGCAAAGATCGACGCCTTTGCGAGAACCGAATTCGCCGTCGACATAGAAAAGGACTTCGTCGGCCTCGACGTTGGAATGCACGTAGGGAACTTTGATGGCTCGAGGATGATGGTCCAGGTAGCGTGGCGCGAAAGTACAAATCACGAATCCGCGACACTCAAAAGTCTGCTGGAATGGCGGGGGCAAATGGGTGGTGCCGGTCAAAGGCTCAAAATCCCAGGCATTAAACGTGTAGGGATAAATAAATCCATCCCAACCGACGATGTCGAAAGGGTGATGCGGCATCGTGACCCGCGTCCAACGCTCATGGTCTTTGATCAAAATCGTCGTTTCGACTTCTTCGTCAATCGTCAACAACTCAGGTGGGCTGTGGAAATCGCGCTCGTAATAGGGCGTGCCCAAATACATCTGCCCATCTGGGTTCTGATAACGTTCCGGAATTCGAACCGAGCTGAAGCATTCGAGAATCAGGTGGTCTTCGGCTTGGATGTCATCACTGACGAAACGATAGGTGGTCGTTCGAGGAATGACGACATAGTCGCCGCGGCGATAGGGTAGTTTTCCGTAAGCCGTTTCCAGGTGGCCCGACCCCTGTTGAATGAAAACGACTTCGTCGGCCGCTCCGTTTCGATAAAGTTCGGTCTGTTCCTTTTCGGGGCGACAGCGATAAGCGGCTAAATCCTCGTTAAACATGATGGGGAGGCGGCCACCAATTGGCTCCCCGCCGCGTGCCAATTCGCCCGTCTTCAAATGCACGTGTTGCAACGGGACGTTTTCTGCTTTTTCCAGTGGCGTCGCGCCGATGAATTCGACCGAGGTGTTGCGGGTCGGAGGCCGCATGTGATACATCATCGAATAAGCGCGATCAAAACCGCAGGTTGTCACGATGTGCTCGTAGTACATTCCTTCATTGAGGAAGCTCGTTCCATTCACGCTATCAAGCTGAATGTGCCTTTTGGGCGGTAGCAGTCCAAGTGACCGATAGTTTGGCATTTTGTTCTTTCGAATTCGAAGCGCAAAAACAGGAATCGTCCGCAAGAATCGACTTGGGTCTGTCTGGATTCTAACGGAATGGGTGCTGATAATTCAGCCGAAATCGATAGAATAATGGTAGGACTTTCCCGCCAACTTGATAACCCCGTGACGTTCAAGGCTTGAACGCTGTCGGTTGGCCTAGCGTGGGAGACTCCGCATTTTTCAGAAAATTGATCCGACCAAGCTGAGGCATTTATGGCGACGGTAGACTTCGGTTTAACGACGACAAAAGCTCCGTTTATCGAGAACGCTCAAAAGAACGGTGAGCGATTCATTCATCAGCCTTATGAGCTTTACAGTGAATCCAACCAGGACACTTGGCGAAGGCTCTACGCGACCATGCGACCGCTTTGGGAAAAGTACGCGATTCCCAAATTCATGGAAGGCGTCGAAAACCTGATGTTGAGTCCCGACGCGATACCTGTGTTGAGCGAGGTCAACAAATACCTTGAGGCACTGACGTCGTTTGTGGCCAAACCGGTATCCGGTTACATTCCCGCCTACATCTTTTTCGATTGCATTCGGAACCGCGAGTTTCCGACGACCATCACGATTCGTGACGGCCAGGTTCTGGATTACTTGCCGGAACCGGATATTTTTCACGACATTGCCGGTCACGTGCCGATGCATGCCGACCGTAGGTTCGCAGATGTATTGGTTCAGTTCGGCGAAGTGGCAAGGTCGGCAGCGCTGCGGGCCCAGCAATTGGAATGCAGCAGCGAAGAAGAGCGACTTGCAATTGTCGAAAGTAACATCAAGGGCTTGGCCAGGTTTTTCTGGTACACCGTTGAGTTTGGATTGATGCGTTCCGGATCCGACTTGAAAGTTTATGGGAGCGGTTTGCTGAGTTCGATTGGCGAAATCGAATACTGCATTGAATCTCCCAAGGTCCAACGTTTTCCGATTCAAATCGAGTGGGTGATCAATCAATATTTTGAGATCGATCATTACCAGGAACTGCTGTTTATTGTCGATTCGTTCGATCACTTGTTCGACTTGGTTGACGAACTGAAAACATGGATCGATCAAGGCCGGATGGACAATCTTGCCAAGGGCGAGCCAGCGATCAACGAACAAGATCTTGAATCATTTCTTAGTGCCGAAAAATAAACGCGAGAGTTGATGAGTCGTCCAGTATGTGTCGTGACGGGTGGAACCAGTGGAGTCGGCCTGTCGACGGCCTTGCTTTTTGCAAAGCAGGGTTTTGATATCGTTACCTGCGGACGCGATCCCGAACGAATCGCCGGTTCGCGCGATTCCATTGAGGCCTTGGGTGGCCATTGCCTCGTCCTTGAATTTGATCTGGATTCCAACGCCAGTTCTGCGGGTGAGATCGTCGACCGGGCGATGGAAAAGTTTGGCCGAGTTGATTTGTTGGTCAACAACGCGGCGGTTGCTCCGCTTTCCGAATTTGCCAGTCAGGATTCCGGCGAGTTTGAGACTGCCTTGAACGTCAACCAGCGGAGTGTGTTTTACTTGACGCAAGTCGCTTGGCGCCAGATGCTGACATCGGGATCGGGATGCATCATTAATATTTCTTCCTTGGCGGCGATCGATCCGTTTCCGGGATTTAGCGTTTACGGATCAAGCAAAGCCTGGATCGATTTGTTTACACTCGCGCTTGCAAGTGAAGGGAAGGAAGCGGGCGTCCGGGTATATTCCATTCGACCTGGCGCGGTGGAAACACCGTTGCTGCGTTCATTGTTTCCCGAATTTCCCGCAGATCAGGCGGTTTCGCCGGATCTCGTCGCAAAAAAGGTCTGGGAACTTTGGCAGGATTCGGACGGCCGTTATTCAGGGCAAGCTTTTACGGTTTCCAACCAGAATGACCATTAATCGCTTGGAATCGAAACGTTTTGAATTACCTGACTCGCGAAGTCCGATTTGCATTGAATTCGCCGGAAGCAGATGATCCTTCGGGCCGAAAAAATTCTTGGGCCTGTTGGCCGCGAATGCAAGGTTTGCGACCTTTTGTTCAGCTTCGCGTTACCCTTCTGGGAAAAGCTAATCCGCAAACCGGATACCTTTGCGACATCAAAGTCGTCGACGACATGATTCAAAACTTGTTGGTCCAGTTCCTTGCCGCAGAAGTCGCCGAGGGGCGAGACTGCCCGCGGATGCTTGTCGATTCCAGTTGGCAAAAATTGAACCAAGCCATCGCGGAAAGCGACGCGCTTGCGGGCATTCAACTTGATGAAGTCACTTTGGCTACGACGCCGTTTACCAGATACTCCGTTCACAGGCAAAAAGCAGATGGGGAAAAAGCAAATATGGTGACCGTATCACAACAATTTGAGTTTTCCGCCTCGCATCGCCTGCATTGTGCAGATCTTTCCGACGATGAAAACAAAGCTTTGTTCGGAAAATGCAATCATCCCAATGGTCATGGGCACAATTATGTTGTCGAAGTTTCCGTCGATGTCGATTCCAAAGGCGGCTCGCCGAACGTCATGCCTGAACTGGAAACGACGGTAATGGAACAAGTGATCGATCGGTTCGATCACAAGTATTTGAACTTGGACGTGGAGCAGTTCCAGTCCCTGAATCCAACCGTCGAAAATATCGCGGTGGTTGTTTGGGAACTTCTCGATGGCCGCTTCGAGCAATCCAGTCTGAACAAGGTTCGCGTTTACGAAACTCCCAAGACTTGGGCCGATTATTCGGGCGACGAAAGTTAAGTCCGACGTCCGTCCGGGCTTCATTTTTCTTATCGCGAATGCCCATTTCGGTGCCATTGGTTCTCGCCCGAGCCATTCAGCCCCTTGCCTTAAGGCTTTCTCTGCTGCGGCTTGACGCTTTCCTAGCGCCAACCTCCGATTTTCGGGGTATCATTGAATGATCAACCCACCGGGCAAAAGCGATGAAACTGGTCAAACGATACTACGAAGACAGTCCAATTAGGCTAGGCAAATTTCGCTGCCCGGCTTCGTATCCTTCTTTTGAGAACACCGGTCCGGCTCGAGGATACCTGGTCGTCTTTCCACGCGAGACCGTCGAAATCACTCACGAAGGCGGGATGCCGATTGTCGCCAATCCGAATGTGTTGATGTTTTACAACGATCAACAAGAGTATCGTCGACGGAAGATATCCGATCGTGGAGATCGTTGCGATTTCTTTGATATTGACCACGCCCTTTTGCTGGATTCGATTCGCCGGTTCTGCCCGCAGGTTGAGGACGATTATGAGCGTCCATTTCGATTTGCCAGTCGAACGATTTCGGACAAGCTTTATTTGCGACAGCGTCAATTGGTGGATCACGTGGAGCGTTCGGAACTCGATTGCAGCCAGCTCGACTGGGATGAAAAGTCGATTTGGTTGGTCGACCAGGTGATCGAGGAAGCATTTCTAGGGCAATCCACCAACGCAAAGTCCATTGCGTTGAAGTCGCACCATTTTGATCTCGTTTTCGATGCCCAGCATTTTGTGTCTCGTCATTTTGCCGAGAACGTGACATTGGAGCAAATTGCCGAGGCCATTGATTCTTCCGCCTATCATCTTTGCCGGGTTTTTTCCCAGGCTTGCGGGATTTCGATTCATCAATACGTGACCCGGATTCGAATGCGTTCGGCCCTTGAGATGATTCGGGGTGGCAGTGATTTGACATCCATCGCATTTGATCTCGGCTATTCCAGCCACAGTCACTTTACGTCGGTATTCCGACGCACATTCGGGATGACACCCCGGCAATGGCGAAACGCCTGATTGGCCTCAATTCCCGTCGATTTCTCAAATGCTTGCTCCCTGCTTTAGCCAAGCAACTATTTGATAGTTCGATTTGGCACTCCTTTTTACCTTGAGTTGATGAACTCATTTCGGAACAGGGAGTTGCCATGAAAATTCACCATGTTTTTGCTTCGGCGCGAATTGTCTTACTGTTACTTGTCGCGCTCAGTCTTCTCAATCTTTCAATCTCATCCTCGTCTGCCGACCTGTTTGTCAGTGCGGCGAGTCGAAATTCGATCATCCGGTTTGACGACTCGGGCAATTTGCTGGGTGACTTTGTCGCACCGGGTGCCGGTGGACTCACTGATCCCCAGGGACTCGCCTTTGGCCCCGACGGTCATCTTTACGTATCGAGTCACACGGGTGTCGCCGGGACAAACAGTGTCTTGCGCTTCAATGGCTTCACCGGCGCGTTCATCGATGTTTTTGCGATTCTTCCCGATATGGTTTGGCCGGCTGAAATCAACTTTCGCGGCAACTTGCTTTACGTAAGTGACTTTAGCGCGGGGCCAACCGGACGAATCAGCCGTTTTGACTTAAACGGGAACTTTGTCGACCATTTCGCCACAGGCATTATTGGGGCAGATGGCCAAAGCTGGGATGCCAATGGAGATATCTTGGTAAGCAGTTTCTTCGATAGCACCATCAAGAAATACGACGGGTCAACCGGGGCTTTCCTGGGCAATCACGTCGCAAGTTTTGCAGGCGGGTTGAACGGGCCCTTGGATAACCTGCTACTTCCCAATGGCGAGTTGCTTGTCAGCAGCTTCAATACGGGTTCGATCAAACGTTTCGATGCAAACGGATTGTACATTGATGATCCGATAACCGGACTGAGCGGTCCCCAAGGTCTGCAGCTGGGTGACGATGGATCGATTTACGCCGGCGATTTTGTGACGGGAATGATTCACCGTTACGACGCGAACACTTTTGCCTTTCAAGGCACGTTTGCATCGGCCGGAAATTCAACGACCAATAATTTTGTTTTCCATGCGATTCCGGAACCGACAAGTGGAATGCTATTCGTCCTGGGTTTGTGCGGCTTCGTGGTTCGAAAGCGACGCAGGTAACGCCCATGGAAGCCGAAAGTTCTGATAAAGGGTAAGTGAACTGGCTTTTCGCAGGCAGGTGGATGGGAGCAAGCAACAGCCCCCTGTTCGGTACCATGACTACTGGTCCGGAATTTTATGGATCGTGTTGAACAGGTTCAACTTGATCGGTGATCCTTTGGCAGTTTTCAAATTCGCGCGGATGTTCATTTGCATGACGGGCTGAAGGTTGGGAACGGTCAACGTTACTGTTTTTTTGTCCCTCGCAAGGGTCACCGATTCAAGTTGGACACGATCGTGCCCCACCTCTTTGGGGTCGGAAACTTTGAAATGATCCGAACCGTAGTTTTGGGTCCAGCGATAGTTCCACATTTCCAATTTCCAGTTCGCGATTTGTTGGACGCTAATTTCATCGAGCGGGTCCGTGAAATCAATTTCGATTTTTCCCTTGCCGACTCGGAAGCTCTTGGGGAGGTTGAGCGGTTGCTTTGTTCGACGAACGCGTTGGAAGCAACCGTCGCGGACTGCGGCCGTTTGCCATCCGTCGAGTCCGCAAAGATAAAGGTGGCCGTCTTTCGGGTGAAATCGGCCTCGCATCGAGCCGGAAATAAAATTCGGCACATCAAGTTTGTAGGCGGCCGCCTGATTTTGGCCGTCAACTTTTTGTGGCATCACGACATTGGCTGTGCAGCGTCCATAAGAAAGGTGAATCATGCACCCGTCCAATTGGTTCCATGAATTCGAATCGACCCAAACCTGCCCGCCCGCTGAATTGTCAATGACGCGTGGCAACCAGCAAAGCGGAGGATCATAGGTTTTGGGCGGCCTGGCTCGCCGGTGAGTAGGCATGTGCCCATAGAATCCATCCTGTCGAACCACATCAATACGTGTCGCCGGCATCCAGTTGCCTTCGTTGTCAGCGGAAGTCACCAGGCCCTGGGGGCTTACCCCCAGTCCATTGGCATGACGGTAGCCGGTTGCAAAAACGCTTAACTTCTTGCCGTCCTTAGATACCTTGAGCATGGTTCCACCGTGAGGCGGCGAGCCACCAGATTTGATGAAGTAGAAGTTGCCTTCGGGATCCGATTCAAGACTCATCGCGTAGCCATGTGATTGTCCGGTCACAACGAGGTCGCTGTTGAATACTTCGATCAAGTCGGCCCGATTGTCGAGATTCAAGTCATGAAGTTTCCAGATGGCATCGCGACAAATGACAAACGCTTTTCCATCAATAACTTTGAGTCCCAGGGGTTGGTAAAGTCCGGTCGCGAAACGGTGCCAAACAATTCGATCCAGGTCATCATCAATTCCCTCGACTAGCCAGACGTCACCATGAATCGTGCAGAGAAATGCTCGGCCATCGGGCAGGAAATCGAATCCGCTGGCAAACATCAAGGCCTTATGCTTGTTGTTGTAAGGCAGCGTGATGGTGTCGACGACAAAAGGTCCCGTCGATTTTCCCAGGACGCCTTGAGTGATCTTTGAAGGAAGCGAAGCCGAACGATTCTTTAGCAGTCCGACTTCCGCGATGAACGCGTTCTCCTTGGAGACTTCCGTCCGCTTCGATTTTTGGACCGGGCAAAAAGCAATGGTGCATCGCGATTCTTCTTTGGGAACGACGAGTTCGATTCCCACATCGGATGAAACGACGCGGCACTTGTAGGCCAAATTGACTTGATAAAAGATTCCGTCGTGTTGGAAATACACGTTTTTCCGCGATGACTTCACGATCGATTTCCGGACGATATCGATTTGGCTCACATTGGAATGTTTTGATTTGGGCACCAGCGTGTAGCGAATCTCTTGTTCACTTTCCAGAAAAGTCAGTTGCAAACGGAACGCATGTTTCGAGTCTGACTTGCCAAAAGTCGGTTTTGCCATGAAGCTCCGTTTCGATACCTGCCCGATAAACACGGGTGGATCTGGAACATTGTCCGACTTCAGGTGTTGGTGAATATCCGCATGTTTCCGAAGCACGCCGGTAAGCCTGGCCTTGGCTTCCACCCGCTTTTTTGACGAGTCGACGGTGTGAAAGACCGGGACCTCAGAATTGCCGCGCCGGTAGTAGAGATTTCCCGCGACCGACGGCATTTGGAGAACACCAAACCGTTGGGGTGGAAGCGCCAGGAAGTCACCCGTCCATGCGGCTTCGACCGCCAACGTTTCCAGGTTAAAGATCAAGGCGTTTTGGCGGCTGTTCGATCGAACCGCAATCGCTTTCCGGATCATCCCTTTGCCGGGAACTTTGATGGAACTATGAAAAAACGTTCCTGTGTCCATTTTCGAGAAACGGCTATCGATCCAGTCTTCGTCTTTCTCGTTTTCGTAGGGAAAGCGTTCATTCTGTCTGCTTTTGGGAGTCCATTTGGCAAGGTAGTCTGCCGACTTTTGTGTTTCGATAAATTCCGTTTTCTGATTCCGCTTGGAATGATCTCGTATCGAACTGGCGCTGGCGTCGCGGTCGAAGTTCCAATTGCCCAGAGATTCGTCAAAGGAGTTCATGTTTTCCGAGTCCAGTTCGCGTCCCAGACGCACCCAATCCAAGAGACCTTTACAACCGAACTGCTGAGTTGGCAGGTTGCCAATCGTGAGCGGGCCACGAGACGTGAGAGTTTTTGGGCCCGCGATTTTTGTAATGGTTTGTTTCTTGACCAGTTTCCCGTCGACAAAAAGTCGAACCTGATTCGACTTGAACTCGCACTGAAGCGTGTGCCATTTCGAGTCGACGACCTGGAAACCCGATCGAATTTCGGCGGGCTGATATCCCGGGATGTAGAAGCTCAGTTCCCCTGTTTTTGCGTAGGTGTAAAACTCCCAGTGCAATGGGTTCGGTTTTCCTTGCGAATTCGTTTTGGGATTCTTCGCTACCAAAATGTTGAAGTTGGAGTTGTCGGTCAGTTTGGCGCGGCAGCTGATCACCAGCGGGATTTGGTCGAGGGCCTCGCTTGATTCGACCCGCAGAAATCCACGGCTGGCATCCAGGGCTTTCTGCTTTTCAGACAGGGAAAGCAGAACCTGTTCCTTGTTTTGCTGGACGGGGTTCGGGTTTCTCGTGGTCCATGCGACTGCCTGTCGAATCATTCTTGCAACGGAAGGAACGCGGAGCGAGCTTGCGTCGTGGCCGAGGACCGTTTGGAAGACGCGCCCTTTTCCATAATCGTAGACAAAGGCCATCGGCTCCTGATTCCCGGTGACGCTACTTTTGGCGGTGGCCAAAACTTCGATGGGTAACTCGCCCTGTTGGCGAAAGTACAACTCATCCACCGTGTCAAAAGACTCGATGCCTTCGAAAACGGGATGATCGGGTTTGGATACCTCGACTCGGAAACGGCCGAACGCATCGTGACCGCTTTTTCCTTTCGAGTGATCCCAAGCTCGACGGCAGATGTTTCGGAATTCGGGCCAATCGGAATCCTTGGCGTCGGGCAACGAATAATGAAAGGCACCGTTGGAAAAATGGATTAACGCCAGCCCTCCACCCCGTTTGAGGAAGGTCACAAAGTTGTTCTTTGCCGCTTGCGAGAGTCCCGGCTTCTTCCAGTTACAGTAGTTGAACACGATCGCGTCGAAATCCTGAAGCGAAGGATCGGCAAGAAACTCGATTGGTTTTTGAGTGACCGCAATCCGCGGATCGGCTTGAAGGCCATCGATGAGTACTTCCGAAGTCGTTCGCCACTTATGTGCCGGGTGTTGAGCCCCGGTGATCAGCGCGACATTGATTTTTTTCGAATCGAGAACGTCGATTTTTTGGGGGCCAGTTGCCAGTAACTTGGAAACCACGCCGCGCGGTGGCAGTTCGATCTTTGCACTCCAGAGGATTGCGTTCTCGACGCACCGTCGCAAATTCGCATTGTCCCAGTTTTGGTAGAAGTGGCCGCCAGTAAACCCGAATCCTCGGGACGTTTTCCCTTTCCTGGTGGTCCGCTCCTGGGTCCAGGCAATGGTTTTCGATTGGTCATCGCCCGGTAGTCGCGTTTGCAAAAGAGGTTTTGCTGCATCGGAAAACTGGAGGTCGTAATAAAACTCTTCCTGGAGAAAGAAGGGTTTTACACCGCGAGCAATCGGGTGGGACTGAGCCAACTTCGGGATTTCACATTTCCCGCGAAAGGTGCGAATGGCGGATTTCCAGTTCCGCGGTTTGGGACCCGTTTGATAGTCAAAATATCCTCCCGTCCACCGAAGAATCGACTCCCGATGTTCCATTGGCCAAAACGTCGACCAATGAATCATGACGATGCCGCAACCATTTTCGACCAGCCGATCGATCGTTTTGATTCGTCCTTCGAGAAGGAATGGATGGTCGCTTTGCTTTCGATCCGAGCCGCTGGAAACCAGCACGATCGTCGAGGCATTTTCGAGGGTCTTTTCATCTTTGGGCCATCCGTTGAAATGAGTTTCGATTTCGAAATTCAAGGAGTCGGCAATTGGCCGAAGATCGCGCTCGAAGCGCAAAACCGTTTTCTGGTATTCGTGTGTGCCTTTGGGATGTCCTTGATCGATCGGTCCCGCGATGAGAACGATTTTTTTGGCTTGGGCCGTGGTCGATTCGGCAGCAAACGGCAATACAAGAATCGATGCAAAAAGAAGAAACGCAATCTGCATTTTCTCGAAGCGATACATGGCAAGGGTCCGCGCGGGAATGTTTGACTCAAGCTTTTAGTTTACAAAAACATGAAACGTCGCGTTGGCTCGCCGGCGGAGGTAATCGCAATCGTTTTGGAAAGCGTTGACTCTAAACGAACAGTTCCTCGATGGCCCCTTTTTGCTTGACGCCATTTTTCTGCAAGTTGAGATCGAAGTTGCCGTAGTGTTCGATCGGGTTACCGAATGCGTTGAGCAGCGTGGTGTACCAGTTACCAATCGTTCGGTGGCCGGCTTGACCGTAGCCGGGTAGCTGAACGTAGTTGCCAGCCAAGTTGAATTTTCCGCTGCCGCCACCAATGACGATGAAGGGCCATTCCTGATTGTTCGCGTGATGTTCGTTTCCGGCGTCGCTCAAGTAAATGATCATCGTGTTGTCGAGCATCGTTCCGTTTCCTTCGGGAACGGCCTTAAGCTGTTTCGCGAGATCAGCCAGCAACTCCATATGATGTTTGCGGATGATATCCCGCGCCTGTTCGGGGGTTTTTCCGTTGCAGATTTCACCGTGCCCAATGCCGTGGACGTTTTTGTCGGAGAGTCCAAGGTCACCATAATTAGTGCTGATATTGTCAAGTCGCATCGTGACGACGTTGGTGATTCCCGAGATCAACGCCGCCGCGATCAAATCGAAATGGGCTTCTTGACGCGTGGTTGGGTTTTTGGAACTGAAACGATCGCCAAACTCGGGTGCATGCTTTCGAATCTTGTCTGACATCGTTGCCAGTCGGGATCGGCGGGTCTGGAGCTCTTCGAAGGCGTTCAGGTAGTGCTCCATTTTTTCGCGTTCATTGCCGGGCAATCCTTTTTGGAGTTTCTTGATGTCGTCGACCATGAAATCAAGCAACTTGGCCTTCAAGACGTTGCGTTTTTTGGCCTTCGGGCTGTTTGCGATTGCGCTGCCAAACAGTTGTTCGTAGGCAATATCCGGGCTTGCCTGGAAAGGGAGTTCGCGTCCCTGGCCGACGGCGGTGATTCCAGGGTAAAGCGTGCCTTCCGTTTCGCGGCCCATGACTTTTCCTCGGAGCGCCAACCCGACATGGTTGAAAGGGGAGGGCGTCAACCTGGCCAGTTCGGAATCGACCGTCGCGCGAAGAATCGTTCCCGAATTGTGCTCGCCGCCGGTTTTGTAAACTCCCAATGCGCCAAACCAGCTCGAGTGTCCACCTTTGCACATTTTGCCGGAAAGGCCCTGCAAAATTGCCGTGTGATCTTTGACCGATTCCAAGGGAGAAAGGGAGGCCGGCAATTTGTGTTTCGCCAGCGGCTCGCGGACCAGCTTGGATTTGTCCGCCAATTTGTCTTTCAACGAGGCGGGCTCCAAGCGGTCGGGGATAATCCCGCTGGATTTCACGACGAATACAAATCGCTTCGGGCGGTTGTCGGTTGTCAGGCCGGCTGCCTCGGCTTCGAATCGGCCAAGCATGGGGCTAAGTAAAACTCCGCCCGAACCCAGGGAAACGCCTTTGAGGAATTGTCGACGTGAATTGGACATGTTACTTCTCGATCGTTTTTCGATAGATAAAAGAATCGGATGTCAGCAGAGTGATCACCAGGGCTCGGAAGCTGCCATCGTTTTCAACGTAGGCTTTGTCGGCCGATATCAAAGTGGATGAATCGGTAAGCATTTCATTCCGTCCCATCCAGTAACGAAATGCGTGGCGAACAAATGACTGCCGCACTCGCTCGGAGCGTGCCAAGCGATTCAGCATGATAATCGGATCTTCGACCGGGCCGTCGAGTTGCTCGTTGCCGGTGTCACTCAATCGGCCGGTTGAGTCGACCGGTTTCTTCTTGCCTTTGGCATGCAGCAGTTCGAATCGCTCCCGGTAGCGGCCAAAATCATCATAAAGTTCAAATGGCATTCCTAGCGGATTCATTTTTTGATGACAACGCCAGCATTCATCTTCACGCGTTACGGCAAAGCGCTCCCGAAGTGACTGCTCGGGGGCCTCCGGAATTCTGGCGTCGACGGTAATGGGAAGCTCGGGAATCGTATCGGCCAGCAAACGTTCCCGAATCCACTTTCCGCGCCGAACCGGATCGTTGTCCAGATTCAACGAGTGGGAAATGAGCCAAGCGGGATGCATCAGGATGCCCGCTCGTTTTCCGGGTGCCAATGCAAAAGGTTGAACGGCCGGGTAGTCGAAAGTCTTTTCATTCAAGTTGTAAGCGCGAATGAAGTTTCGTTGATTCATGCGAGGAATCGGTGTCACACCGTTTTCGTCACAGCGCGTTAGATACTTCATCCAGTTCTTGATCACATTCCCGTTGGGGTGGGCGAACATTCGGTTTATCGAGCGAGCGTATTGAGCGTGTTCCTGGGGTGTGCTGTAGGGAAATTCTTTCCACTTGAGTTTCTTGAAGTACGCGTAGAACTTGGCAAGTGCCGCAAGCGATTGTTTTTCTTTGTCGTTGTCGCCAGAATGCGCGACAAAATATTTTTCGGTCGTCAGGAGTTCTTTCAGGACTTGGCGATCCTGGTTGACGATATGCAAGACCAGGACGTCGGCATCCTGGACCAGGTTTTCAGGAACCTTGCGATAGTCACCGCCAAAACGCGGTGTGTCCTTGAAAACTTTGGGCGCGTTCTGATAGCCAAAAAACTCATGAAAGAATCGTAAGATCCTGGGCTTGGGAATCGACTCGTCATCCCAAATGCGAGCGACCTCACGGGCCACATCCTCGCGCGTTTTCAGCTTTCCGTTTTTCACGGCCTCCATCAGTTTGGCGTCGGGTTTCTCATCCGTGAGTGAATACGAAATCGCATAAGCCAAATCAATCGGGCTTAGCATTTGGCGGCCGTGCTGGTCGACCGGGCCGTGACCAAGTTCCGATCGGTAGATGGCTTCGGGGCTGACGGCGATCGCGATCAGCATCATCCGAAGTGCTTCATCGTTGCCGCCTTCCGGCGACCAGGTTCGAAAAGCGCTTCGATACTTTTTGTAATCCTCCGGCTCCGGTTCGCGCTCGATCATGATCCCGAACATCCGCGAAATCGCGGCATCCAATTGGGAGTCAGACGGGCGTTCCTTTTCAAAAATGATTTCGGCAAACTCTTTGGCGGTTTTCGCATGCTTTGGCTTGATCGGACGTCCCCGTTTGTCTTTCGGCAACTGATCGACCGGAGTTTCACCGTGAATCTGGACATGTTGCTGATAGAAGGCGCCCGCGGTTAGCTGATCGACGATGGCTTCCGCGTTCCGCATCATCGTTCCCAGCGTCGCGGAATCGGCAAACATGATCGCGGCGTAATCCTTGATTCCCGCTTTGTCTTCGATTGTGAATGGCTGTTTGATTTTGCTCAGGCGTCCCGGTGGTCGTCCATATCGCCCTTTCCCCAAAGTCATCCCGCGATAGAGCATCGAATTGAAAATTTCAGGGTTTCTTTTCCAAAGGCGGCTGGGTGACCAAGCGACCTCCTTGATCGAACCATCGAACAGTTTCTCGTGGTCGACCAGGTTTCCATACTCAGGGAAAAGCAGCTTCCGTTCCCATTCGGCCGACGTTCCAGTCGCTTGCATCCGGGCTTTGATCCAGGCAACGACTTTGGCTTTTTCGTGCTTCGAGGGTTGGTCTTCGTCCACCGGCGGCATTTCGTCGGCGATCAGCATTTCCATCGCCGATTGCCAAGCTTCAATGTCGTCTGCGAACTTGTCGCCGTGCTTGAGCGTTGAGAAATCGATATCGGCTTCGGCGAATCCTTTTCCATGACAGCGAATGCAGTGCTGCTTGAGAAATGGTTTGACGATCTGTTCGTGGGCATTTTCCTGTTGCGAAGATGCCGCGGAAATGAAAGCACTTACGAGAAAGATCGACAATGCGAGAACTCGTAATGCGAAAACTCGGATCGTCATGACGTTGGCGATCATACGAATGTTTGCCCAAAGTACATCGAGAGGCCCAAACTGAACTTTCAAGATTAATGCACTTCAAAACGATTTGATTGTGAGAATTCTCGAGGTCGCCGGATTTTGAGCGAACTTTGAGATCCTGAAAGATTCTGTGCACCCGAGGACTGCGAGAACTCGAAGGTGATGGGAAAGATTGACGCTTGTTTGAATGATTACCAATCAATTGCGAAATGGAAAAGTTGTTCCGAATAGAGCTGAGCAGGGCAACGAAGGGATTCAATGTTCAGCAAACTGGGGAATGCTGTTGTGTGCCGGAATCAAGGCGGGATCCGGATCAAGTGAAAGGTGCTTTTTCGGGAGATGTTAAAAGCACCAAGCGTTTGTTGTCTCAATCTCGCACCCAGAAATGGGTCATACCATCGGTGTCGCTCGACGAAACTGTTCGCGAATTGGGAGAAAACGAGACTTGATTGACGGGATGTTTGTGGCCAACAAAGTAGCCAACTTCGTCTCCGGATTTCGTTTCCCAGATCCTGGCAGTTGTGTCTTCAGAGCCCGAGGCCAAGAAAGTACCGTCAGTTGAAAAACGCAAAGCGGAAATGTTCTTTGTGTGACCAGAAAGAACGTGGGTTTTTAGACCTGCACGCTCAAGGTTTAACAATGAAATTTGGCCATTGTTTTGTCCGATTGCTAGTAGTTTGTCGTCATGCACCGCGAGTTGTTCGGCAGATACTTTTGTTACAAATCTCGAGGTCTGTTTGCTGCCCTTGGTAGCGTCCCATGAAATGATTTCATTCCGTGCTGAATGGCAATACAGCAGACCACGGTTACTTACGCAAATGGCCGAGTTAACGTATTGATTGGGCGGACTGTGCGGGTGGGGTGCCTCAAAAATACGCGTTCCAGTTTCCAGGTCCCATGCGATTACCTTTTCGTTCCTCTTTGAATTTTCCTTGTTCCATTCCGAAAATGTTCCGGCAAACCACCTGCCATTGGGCGAAAGCGAATAAGATCTCACGACATCAAACTTGCCTGCAATAATAACTGGCTGAGCTTGCTTGTCGCGAACAATGCCAAGACGGTCAAAAGCGATACCTGACTCGCCTTTAAGCAAGACGACTGTTGAGTCTTTGCTTGTAGCCATTGACGCGAATCGTAGCTTTGCTCTTGATACTGCATAAGTCTTGGAGTCGACAACTTTTTTGCTCAAGAGGTCGACGAATTGAAGTTGGAAATCTTGACCAGCAACAACCGCTTGGTGGTCGTCTAAAAACCAAGACGACGCATGATATCCCCGGTATTTATAACTTGGGGCTTTGGCATTAATCGAGAAAGTACCATTCATCTCTTTTGGATCGCTAACGCCATTCAAAGCACTCGAAATTCGGGTGGGGACATTCCTGGGAGCAAAATAGGAATCCCAGTTTTCGCCAGTGGCAGCTATTAGACCTGGTGGCCTGGTGAAACTACTTGGTGTTTCCGCTTGAATGTCTTCGGTGAACACGATTTCTTCCGACTGATCTTTGACTGCAAAAATTCCTTTGACATTAATTCCAGTTTCACCATACAAGTACTTTTTGCCAGAAGAACGAGACTCAAATCGAACGGTCAACGTTCGATCCGCTTTGAAATCCAAGGAAACCAGATCGATCATTGAATCGTGTATCTCCGCCAGGATTCGCTCTTCAATGTTTTTGTACCAGTAGTATTCGTGGTTAATGTTGGGTTCGTATCGACAGATATTCTCGCACAGTGGTCTTTGCTCTCGAACAAACTCAAATCTGGAGTCATTCTCGGCTGGCAATACAGCGAATGGGGAAGTCGAAACATCAATCCGAAATTTTGGCAAGTGAAATTTGGTTTTCTCCAACTGTTCTTTTCTGAAGTCAGGAAAGTAAGCGGCGATGCCGTTATTGGCGAATTCTTGTTCGCTTGGCTGCACATCTTGCGGAATGAAGTAGCTGAAAAGTCCTGACGACCTTTCGTATTGAGAAAACGCGTCAAAAGCCAGCAGCACCCCCGTTTGGTTATCCCAAATATGGTATGAGGTGTCGAATTGAAACCCGCGCACTTTGCCGTCGCTGACTTTGGTTCGAACCTGATAGGCAAAGTCGAAAGTGACGCTGTTTTTTTTCTTTGGGACTTCTGGCGATAAAACTACCTCTGAGAATCCGGCGGCGTTTAACCAATCGGTGACAATTGTCGCAATATATTCGCGATGGGCTCCAGCTTCATCATCAAATGGTCGCATTCGCAATACCACAACTGGCGTGATATTTTTATCTTCAGCGACTTGGTCGTTCCCTGGTTTGGCCGTACTCGATGGATCTTGGCCAGTTTTGAAAAATGAAAAATAGCCAATGAGTATGCATCCAATTAGTAGGATGCCTGCCCCAACTCCTATGCCCATAACCAACAAGCTTGGTAGTTTCTTTGGTGACTTGGGAGCCGAGGTGTTCGGGCTGTTTTTCATCTTAACGGTCTTTGGCTACACCATATCTCTTGAATACGTGAAGGTTCCATTGTACCAGCACCATACTGACTGTTTGGCACACATGAACAGCGATCAAGTCGGCGATTTTTGAGCGAATTCTGAGGGCCTGCGATAATCTGTGTACATGGAGAGTTGGCGGAACTCGACAGCATTGCGGAAAATTGCCGCCAGGTTGAATGATTACCAATTGAGCGGAAAGCGACAAATTGGTTGGCGAAGAACTGAGAAGCAGTGAACAGATAACTATGCACCATTTTGAGACGTTGCTAATCCTTGGTCGCTCGGATTACCTGTTATCCTTGTACGTGGATTCCGTTCGATCGAAATATGATGGCGCGTATGGACTTTGACGAAAATCTTGGACACTCGATCAACGTTTCCGGTTAAGCGACGATGCATAAGGAGTACTGAAATTGATTTGGGCAATTCTCGTCGGCATTGTTGCAGTCGTGATGGGGGTGACGGCGCTTGTAAAGGGTGAGATTCAGTTTTCTCGGAACAAGACCCTCACGAGAATGCAAGCGAAGATCGCCGGGGTTTCGACCATCGCGCTTGGATTGGCGATCATTGCCTTTTCGGTGCTTATTCTCATTTACTTTGATCGCTAAACGCTGTCACCTTCTTCGGCGTTTTTCGAACCGTTTTCGGGCGGCAATCGGTTGAGCGTTGTTGCGTGTTTTTCCAACGAACAAACTGCGATCCAATCCTTGGCGACTCGATACATCTTGTTCAGTAGGTTGTTGAAAAACGGACCAAGCACATACCGTCTGACTTGCGGAACACTTCGATGTAAAAAGAACCAATATTCTGACCGAATACGATAAAATTGGACTTGGATTCACTTACGGTAACCGTGTGCCGATTGCCACTAAACATAGCTGACAAACCCCAAACGTTTGTTTTCCAAATAACAATACCGTCTGACTTTCGGATTTTTGCCAACATGCAGCTTGGACCCTCGGATCGGGAATAGACCAAAATGGCAAAATGTTTTTGACTTTCAAAACAGTATAGTGTGTCAGCTTCCGAGAACTTCTTTGCGAAATCAAGAAGGTTTTGATCGATAGTTAGCTCGTGCGACTTGCAGAACAATACGATCTTTTTTCCCGCTTCTTTGACTTCATATCCTTTGTTGATAAGCAAGCCCTTGGATTTAATTTCGAATGGCTGCACATCTTTCATTCCTCCCATCAAAAAGCCCGATTGATAGGTAGAATCAATGAATGCTGTTTTCCACCAAGCCGGCAGTTGGCAATCCAATCGACCTTCGAGATAGCCTAGAAAAAATTGAACTTCGGGAGACTTTATTTTCACCCTTTCCGTCTTTTGTTCGACACCTTTTTGTTGTGTTGCTCGCCTCAAATCGATCCATTGTTTTGCGATTAATGCGCCGCTGTCATACTTGAACTTCGGGGTATCAATCTGATCTGCCGCCTTTAAGAAGTATTCCTCTCTTGCGATTCCTGACCGAAGTTTTGACCAATCGACCGGTCGGTCCTCATAGTAAGAACCCAGGAATACAGTCGAACTCAATAACAAGATGGAAACGTGCATTCAAATGGTCTCTCAATAGAGTTAAGGAACAAGGCTCTACGTGCACGGCAGCTTCTTTTCCTTGCAACGACGCGAGAAGCGCCGAAGGACAATGATGCTGCAAAATGGATCCGAAGCATGGAAATAACCGAATCATCCGAAAGCAATAACGTGCCGTGCCCGCAATTGTGCCTGATTCGCAGTGGCTTTCTCTTCACGAAATTGGGAAGATGGCGTCGGTTGCTATTCGATTGTAGTTGTTTCTTTGCTGCTCGATTGGCTTGCAAGCTGGAACGAAGATGACGAAATTCAAGCTTGGGTTGCGTGCGGTTCTCCTGAGTATTGCCATTCTATCCATTGGATTTGCCGCGCTGCCACAGTTACTTTCTCGCTTCGATATTTCAAAGAGAAAACGCAATGAAATCGAGCGTATGAAGTATGGCGGTCGCGAAGAAAGTGATCCCGATTCATATGCCCATATTATGCACGAGATCAAATCGTCAACATTCTCGTCCTTGAAAGAACCAAAGCTTGTCTACGCAAGATATTACCGTCATCCCAAATTCAAAACTGTTCTATGGATCGAGTGGATTTCTAGAGCTCCGACAGCTAATTCATTGTGTATCAGGTTTACAAATGGAGATGCCACAATAGTAAGATTGAATGCTGCTCAGCTTGTCGAAAACAATGAGACCGCCAAAGAATTTATTCGATTTCGAGCCACGGTTGGGCAATCAGAAATTGGGCTGGACCCGTCGCATTCGGTGGAAGACATCTTAGATGTCGAATTGGTTGTTGATGGCAAAACCTGCTCAAATCGAATGAAACCTACCTACCTTAAGATCAAGTAGTTTGAGAGTCACCATTTGCAATCGCGTGATTTGGAAATGAACATCAGAGCCATACTCGTTTTTTGTGTTTTAGTCGCAGGCTTGGCGCTAGTACCTAGTCACACCGCTGCGCAGAAAAAATCAAAAACAAAGAAACAAAAGGCATTTGACATTGAGGGCCTGATAGCAGAGTCGTTGGAACTCGCGTCAAAACTGGTCGCTGATCGAGGCTGCCGAACATTTAAACCGATTCCGGTAAACTCAACGGATGAATGGAAACCATTAGGAATTGCCTCAGAAGAACAACTAAAACAATTCATCGAGCGACTTGAGAAATCAAAACCGCAAATTGCGAAAGGCAATGAATTCAAGAAACCCGAAGTAAATTTCAAAAATCAGATCGTCCTGGTTTGGCCTTGCGTTTCGTCTGCGTCGAGTCCGCCGAAGGTTATTGTGAGTCCAATTCAGGACAAAGCAATCAAAATCCACATCTCGTCAACTGTCGCTGAAAAAGACGGCGAATCTCATCATCTTTCGTTTTTTATATTGGACAAATCGGCTGCGGATCAAATAAATATTAATGAAACAATCAGGTACATTCACGAACCCAACGGAAGCCGCAACAAAACGACAAGACTTAAAATGCCGAAAAGTAAGTAAGGGGTCCGCTGCGCCAATATGATCAACAGCCATCGGTCTTGTGTGATCGACAGCCATCGGGTTTGGCTATTCTTGGCGGAACGAGATCAGTAGCAGAACTCGGCAGCGAACGAATCGACCATCCTAGGCCTCACCTGAATTACAAACGACTTTGTTTTGACGGACGATTCCGAAATCATATGAAGTTGATTCGTTTGAGCAGCGTCCAAGAAGTTTTTGGTGTTTGACAATGCGACCGTTTTTTACCGCTGGGATTCAATGGCCGTCTTTAGGATTCGATGGCAAGTTTGCGGCGAAGGTCGGGAATGATGTCGGAAGGAACGAAGCCGGCAAGTTTCTCATCGTTGGCAAGTGGAGCCACCTGTTTGATCAGCGTGCTGGAAACATGCGCGTAATTCGCATCGGCCATCAAAAACACGGTTTCGATATTCGGGTCGAGTTTTTTGTTGGCGATCGTCATCGTGAACTCGGCGGCGATGTCCGTCAAAGGACGCACGCCTCGAATCATCACATTCGCACCGACACTTTTAACAAACTCGACCGCCAAGCCATCGAATATTTGAACTTCGACGTTGGTCAAATCGCTCGTGACGCGTTTGACCAATTCCAGCCGTTCGTTCGGTTCGAATAGAGGCCGTTTCTCGATGTTCATCCCGATGCCGACGACCAGGCGATTGCAAATCTTGCTGGCCCTTTGGATGACATTCAGGTGGCCCAGCGTGATTGGATCAAACGAACCCGTGTAAACGGCACATTGAATCGGGTTGGTCGAAGTCTGGCTCATCGACGTTTATCCCTTTGGATGGAGCGGAGCGTCACGAAGTCATTAGACCTTGATTTCTCGAATCGCGCCAATCAGTCGCTCGAAATCGGAAAGATCGTTGTAGCAATGGATGCTTGCTCGAAGTTTCCCGCCTCGGTAGCTGGTGACAACATGATGCTTTAGCAGTTCGAGCCGCATGAGATCAGCGGGCTGATCGGGAAATGCAAACGAGACAATCCCGGAGCCCGTTTCCGGATCCGGCGTACTAAAAAGCTGGGCACCGGCCGCGGCAAGCATTTCGTGAAGCTGTTTTGAGTTTTCGAGGATGCGTTCACCGACCGAAGAAGTCTGACTTCCAAGCCCAAACGATTCCAGTAAATCGAGGCTGGCCCCGAGACCAAAGTTACCGACCATATTTGGCGAACCACCTTCGTATCGATTTGCCGTGTCGCGAATATCGAGTTTGATATTGGAAAAGTCGTTGCCTTGCTTGACGCTGTTCCAGCCGATATTCATGGGGCGAAGTTTGTCGATGTGTTCTTCG
>CAYSXI010000067.1:0-25591 GCA_964434955.1 uncultured Pirellulaceae bacterium | reverse complement strand
GCAAGTCTTCGGGCCTCGCGCGCCTTCGCAACCCGCTCATAAGCTGCCAGGACAATCGCGTAGGCTGCGGACACTTCGGCCGAAATCTTGTCCTGAGCGAACTGCCGTTTCGCTGAAATCTGGATCAGCTTGGCATTCGCGATTTGTGACCGACCAATGGCTTCGCGTCGTTGTAACTTGAAGTCAAAAAAGATCCCCGCTTCAAGTTCAAACTGGGATTTATCCCGCTTGGCACTCGTCGCGCCGCCAACGTCCTGCGAGCCGGTTACACGGGCATCGATGGCGGGAAGACCCCGGTTTCTTGCCGCTTCGAGTTCGACTTGAACGCGACCCTGGATCGCATTTAGCACCTCCAACTCGGGGCGATTGGACAATGCCGTTCGAATGTCTCGCTCTTCACTTTTCTTATCCACGGGCTTGGGCTGAGGAAACCCCACAAGCTGATCGACTTTGAGAACGATCGGCTGCCCGTCTTCCGTTCGATAGAACAAGGACAGCTTGATCGCAGCTTGCGCCAGCTTACGCTTCAACTCCAGCAGCTTGGCCTCGCGACGAGCAATCGAACGCAAGTTGTCTTGAAGCACGGGAGGATCGACCGCGCCGAGATCCACTCGACGTTTTAGCTGGTCATTTCTGGTCTTTGCCAGATCCAATGCGGCTTTTCCAATTTCATACTTCTGGCCAGCCGCGACCCAGCTCCAATACGCCACGCTCGCGTCCCGCACAAAAACAATCAGTTGGCTTCTGATCTCGGGTACGGCGCGTTGCTGATCATACTCGGCCTGCCAAAGCTTGGCTCTTCTTGAATCAATATCCCGGTCACGGAGCAAAGGGATGCGGGTTCCAAAACGGAATTCGCCGCCTTCATTGGTCTCCCGTTCCTGATACCAGGGCTCAAAGTCGCCCCGGCCACTTCGGTACCCCGCGAAAACTTCTCCGCCGTGATAGAGCGGCTGGGAAAAGCCAGTCTTGTTGCGATAGTTTTCATAAAAACCGAGCGCCACGTTTTCAGTCGAAGCCTTCAGGGCGGTATCGAATCCACCCACCGATGCGAGTTGCTTGCCGGCTGCAATTTGATTCTGCTGATACGCCAGATCGAGCAGGGGATAGGTCTTGTGAACCGATGTTGCGACTGATACCAGGGACGTTTTTGAGGAATCGTCCTGGCCTTCTTCCTTCGAGCGAATAAGCCGCGGAAATAAAGGCTTGTCGGCGCCTTCAAGTTCCGGACGCTCCTGCTTGGATTTTCCGTCGTCTTGCGGCTTGGTGGCGTTCGGTTTTTCCTGCTCAGTCTTCGGATCAGATTCTTGAACCGAGTTTTGATCTCTTGTTTCTTCCTGGAATCCGACCGTTTGAACAGGAGCGGAGTCAGGTTCAGAGGATTCTTCAATAGGCTCAACCGTGCGCACGGCAATCGTCGGCCGATGCCGAACTGGATCCGAGGCGCGGCAGCCCAAACCGATCGCCAACAACGAAATGGCAACCAATTTGGTCCAAACAGAAGTTGAAGCGAGCGTCGAAAACTTCATGCAATCGTCGAGTAAATCCGTGAAGTCGTTACTCGACTATAATCGTCGCAATTGATTCAACTCGAACAATCAGACCTGCGAGATGCGACCTGCAGAATCTGGGTAAACTTTAACGCGCCCGTCTTCGGATCGCGTTTTCTCCTTCACCCAATTCCTGATTCTATTTCGGCAGTTTTGGCGTTTTTCCGAGTTCGTTTTCACTGTTCTCAATGGTTGGCGGGAAGCCGTTCATACTTCGCCAAATCTCAAACCAGAGAGGGACTCTTTCCAACAATACCCAAGCATTAGCCCGGACGCCTTGGCGAAGGAATCGTTGCTCAGGCCAAGGTTGGTCGGTGTTGTCCGGTCGGATCAAGACACGAAATTTGCCTTTGCCGTCGTCGGTCGCGTCAACCGAGATGATTTCCCCGCCGAAGGTTCCAACGGCGACCGATGGCCAGCCGGCAAACTGGATCGCGGGCCAGCCTTCGAACTGCAGCCGCACATGGCGTCCTGGTTCAACCAAAGGTGCATCGTTTCCGTCCAACCAAACTTGCACAGCCCGGTCGGCCGTATCGGGAACGATCACGCAAATTGGATCACCCTTCTTCAAAATCTGGCTACCCTGGTTGGGCGTAATCCGGGTGACGAATCCATCAAAGGGCGCATAGACCTTTTGGTTCTTTTGCCGTGCGACCTTCGTTTCGATCGCCAACAGATCCTTCTTTGCTTTGGTAAGCTCGGACTCCGCTTTCGCTACTTCCGTTTCGGCTTTGGCGACGTCACCCTTGGCCTTTCGAAGTGCTGCCGTTGCGTAGTCAATGTCGACCTGGGCTTTTTCTTCCTTGGCCTTTCGATCACGCTCCTTGCTTTTCTGATTGTTCGTTGCCTGGCTAATTTTAGCGTCGGCCTTTTTGATTTTGGCAAGTGTTTCGTTGTACTTTCGTTCGGCCTGTTGAAACTTGTACTCGGAATGAATTTCTTCTTTGAAAAGCTGTTTCTGGCGATGATAGTCGTCGCGAAGTTGAGGTAGGGCCGCGTTGAGTTCCGCGAGCGCTTGCTTTTCCACGTCGACTTTGTCTTTGGCTGCCGCGACGTCGGCGTCTGCCGAAGCCAGAATCTCCGTTTTCGCTCGCTCATAGGACTTAAGCTGGGCATCAAGCGAAGTCACGATTGTTTTCGAGGTCTCGTAGTTGCGCTTGCTTGCCGCCAGAAAGGTCTCGTTCGCTTTCACCTGAATTTTCGTCGCTGATTCCTGAGCAATGAGTCGATTGAGAAAATCGGGATCGATGTCGGCCATTTCAGCGATCAGCTGATCCTTCTTCACGAATCCATTTTCAACAATCCCATCGCCCAAACGAACAATTCGACCTTCGATGGGTGCTTCCATCGTCTGCTGTCGCTCAAGCGGCGCGTAAGCAATCACGTTGCCGGTCCCTTTCACCGATTGCTGCCAAGGTGCAAAAACAACCGCCACGGAACCGAACAAGAGCAGAGCAAAGAGGACTTTTCCGACTCTCCTTGCCAGACGAGATGAACGAGCCAGCTTCAACGAAGGCAAAGCAATTTCACTGTATGCCGTCTCGGAAAGCATGCGATTTCTCATTTGAATCATTGTTCACCTCCTGAAGCGGAGCTTAACGCGATCTTGTTCCAACGATTGTGGGCAAAATCGTCCATGTAAATGGAGCGATCAAAGCGTCGGGCGATCTCTGACTTGCCCGTCGTCACGATTAAGGTCCAACTGCGGTCTTTGCTTGTCAAAAATTCGATCACTTTTTCCAACTCAATATCGCCGAGCGCGTCAAGCGTTCCATCAACAACGAGTAGCCCCGGACTACCGATGGCGGCTCGAGCAATACCCAATAGCCGGCGTTGCGTCTCGGAAAGTGGCGACCCATTTCCTGAAAGCATCGAGTTACAGCCGTCGTCCAACTCAAGCACGGACTCCAACAGCCCAACCCCATGAAGGGTATCGCGGACATCCGTCGCGGTGATCCCACTTCGCTGCATGTGAACGTTCTCGTCAATGGTCCCCTGGAAGACTTCGTCACCGGTCACCAGGGCAACACGATCCCGCAAAACATCGGGACGAAGGTCTCTTGGATCGAAATCATCAATCGTGACGTGCCCGTGAGAAGGCACCCTTAAGCCGTGGATGATCTCAGCCAACGTGCTCTTGCCACTGCCCGAGCCACCAACGATTGCGACTCGTTCACCGCTCGCGATCTCCTGGGTCAAGTTTTCAAAAACGGGTCGACGATCGGGCCATTGATAGCTGACTTCATTCAGTCTCAACGATGCCGGTTCGCCGCGGTCAATCGCAAGCATCCCATCGTGACGCTCCATTTTCAGATCAAACAAAACGCCCAATTTGTCAACCTAAGCACACAAGTCGTAGAAACTCTCCATGTGCTTCCCGAATTTTGCGAACGAACCAACAATCACCGTCACAATGAGCTCGGCTGCAACCAGTTGGCCGAGCGTCAATTCGCCCGCAACCACCAGCCAACCACCTAATCCCAGCAAGACAGTACTGGCTACGGCCTGCAAACCCAGGGCAAAAATGACCTGTCGCAAAACGATACGGAAGTGTTTCTTCCTGGCCGCAAGGTAGTTGTGAATCAGTCGATCGGCTCGCTCGAGTGCAAATTCCGAACCACCATGATTGCGAAACGCGGTGTTGCATCGGGCAATGTCTTCCAACCAACTTGCCATGTAGTATTTGTGCTTGGACTCCTGAACCGCACTGCGAATGGCTCCCCGTCCTAGCACGAAAATGATGATCGCGATGGAACCCAGCAGCAACAAGTCGAATCCTAGCAACCAGGGATGATAAAAGCCGAGAACGGCCATACCAATGAATGTGCCCAACACCAGGCCCAGGCCATCCAGGAAAAGTTGCGCGGCAACTTTTTGAACCGTGATCACATCAAAGAAGCGATTGACGACTTCGGGAAGATACTTTCCGTCCGCGGCTTCTTGTTCCGTTCGCGGCAACCGATAAGCAATGTCACCGGCCACGCGAGCAAATAAGCGTCGCTGAATAATCTCCACCACATAGGTCTGCAGCGCCCGAATCGCTCCCTGAAATCCAAGAAACGTCAAAAGCAGCAGGGCAAGAATGAAGATCGGCTGGAGAAAACGTCCGAAAGCGACGGTGTTGACCAGCGCCTCGACCGCCATCGGCGTCGCCAGCATCAACGTCGCCACGACAAAGGCAAAGATCAAAACGAGCCAGATGTCGGATGATTCTGGCTTGAGCAATTGCAAAACACGGTTGATCGGGTTGAGCGTCTCGCCTGGGGAACTGGAAGCCTTCGCCGATTCGCTAGGCAGAACAACCACGCATCGGACCTGGCCGTCGACGGCGTAACCTTCCAGGATGCTTTTCAGCGCGTTTCCCTTGATGCTTTCAAAGGAATCGACATCGCTTGACGTACAAACCTCAAACTTCCTGCGACTGGCCCCAATGACGGAAAACCAGTCTCCCTGATCCGATCGATCATCCGCTCGGAAACAAACAAACTGAACATGGTCGCGAGCAAGCCAATACGCCTCGTCGACGCTGCAATCGAGCGTCTTCGTACGCATTCCCAGGCTGTTTGCCGACTCTGAGAACCATTTCCACCAGAGCCGATCGACCGTCCCGGGCCATGCACGCTTGACCTCAGAAAATACCCTGCGCACGGCATTTCGCTCAATCGCCGGATTCTGTTGCGTAAATCGCTCGAGAATCGTGATGGCGCCGGAGCTATTTTCTTTTTTCAATGACATCGAATCGACCCATTTCCCACTTGTATCTCAACTCAATCATGCGAATAATAATACACGAAATAATTGTCGTCAATATTTTATCGTGTTTTTATCTTCGCATTTCCAGAAAATGTGCTAATATTCATATAGAAGTTTCCGATAAGGCTAATAAGCCCGTTTTTTGCGTGATTCCATGAACAGAAAATCAGCAACGATCAACAAACCGAATACAGCGGCCACGGATAACGGGAGGGCGACCGGGTGGACCTTCCTGACCAACCACGCCCACGTGCTTGCCGTTCTCCACGCGGATCCAGACAAGGTCTTACGAGAAGTCGCCTTGGAGGTCGGGATTACGGAACGCGCGGTTCAGCGGATCATTCACGACCTGGAAGAGGATGGTTTTATCGAGATCGAGCGGGTCGGAAGAAATAACCACTACCAGATCAAAAAGAATTTGACGCTTCGCCACCCGATTGAAGCCCACCGCAAGATCGGCGATTTGCTAAGACTGATCTCCAAGAAGTAGCCACGAGGCAACACGGCCAAACGCAACACGGCCAAAAGCAACACGGCCAAAAGCAACACGGCCAAAAGCAACCGGGCCGTTGGCAAACCGACAACGACCCGGTTGAAATGACTGAAAATGTAAAGGCCTGGTATCCTCTTCTCGCCTACGGTGAATATGGCAAGTGCGAGTCGTGCAAGACGATTTTTAGTTTTCCATGATCATCAATGGTATAGGCGAATGAATATTCGACCTTAACAACGTCACCTTCGTTCACGGTCGTGAAGTAGTAATTCCCCATCGCCACGGCCATATTGTCAACAATCTTGGCGCCAATGTTTTCCCAGCGAACGTCCGACCATGGCTTGATGGCAAACCCGTGGTCTTCCGGGTAGTCATCGTTTCCGCCAACGAAATAGGAAAGCGCCCCATCGAAATCGGTTCGAAACTGCTTTTCGTGAACCAGCGTTGGCTTAAACAGGACCGTCCCATCCTGGTAGTTGTAAAACTCATTGATGTGATCGACGGCAGCTGCTCGGTAGTCGCCTTTTTCGAGAAAAACCTTGCCGATCTTTACGATGCCCTCTCCCCAGGCTCTTTGGGCATCCAGAATCAACTGTTCAACAATCATTTGCGTCTCCGAGTCATTATGAGTTTTAGTTCTGATACGGTTCGTTTTGAATGACCAGCATTATCCAACGATTGGAAAAGTTTGCAACTTGAGAGCCCAAAGTTCGAAGCGAACCGCCCGGCATCCCCGCAAATCCCAGAGGTTAGGATGCCTCACGGGTCCTTCTGGTTGGGCCAATTGAACTTTTCTGCTCGCAAGCCGAATCGCAACTTGGATGAAGATGCCTTTTTTGTGAAGCTGACTAGCTTAGCGGCTTGCGCGCGCAGGTAAGGCAATACGGAAACCGAGGTTGTTGTATTGTGCTGAGGGCGGTCCGTGCCCGCGGCTTTCCGAGTCGATCCCACCCTGCAGGGTGTTGATCCCGCCACCCTGATAAACTCGGTCCACGGGTCCCCCAGAATTGCTGTCCGGGCCATAGGGGTCAACCAAAGACCCTTCCATCGGCTCCTCAAATTCGTAGCGATTGTGCACCCACTCCCAAACATTTCCGAGCATCCCGTAGATTCCATTCGAATTGGGACGGTGATTTCGCACCGGTGCCGATTCGATCGAACGCCCACTTGAACCGATACCGTAATCATCAAAGTATCGGTCATCGCTGCCAAAGAAGTATCGCGTCGTGGAATGGTTACGACTGGCGAACTCCCATTCCGCATCGGTCGGCAAGCGGAACCCACTGGCCTCGCGATCAAGCCGCCATCGAATATCCCGTGTACGCGCGTTTCCTTGGCGATTCTCTTGGTTGCCCACTTGGTTGCCCGCTTGGTTACCCGCCTGGCCGCTCTCCTTGCGAATGTAGGCCGGTTGCAGCCCGTGCTTTCGACTCAACCAATTGCAGAAGCGAACGGCGTCATACCAGGAAACCTGTTGAACCGGATGTCCGGATGACGGGCTGATCTTTTGATCGTAGCCACCTTGCTTCAGCCAGTCGTCGACACTTGCGGCACCCAATTCATCCACCGCAAACTCGGCAAACTGTCCGACGGAAATTTCGGCATCGGAAATGTAATAGGCCCTGGTCAACTTGACGGTTCTGGGCGGGTGGTCGCGATCAAATCGCGTCTTGTCAAATCGTCCCAGCTTCGTCTCGGCCGGTTCGATGCGAATCAAATGATAGTTGCCTTCAAATGTTCGGCAGCCAGGATGGTCGTAATCGATTTTCTGAATCCGCGCTGGTGCCAGATTTCGCAAAGCCAATTGGGCAAAATGGTAGGCTGTGTAACTTGGCACATCTTTCATCTGTGCCAGGTTGTCCGCGACATGCTGCAAAGTCCGCTGGTTCAGTGAGCGACGATCAACTTCACAAAGTGCTTCGCAAAGCGACCAGGCCCAGGGTTCGTTTCGGTTCTCAAACAGGAACTCGGAAAACTCTTTCAAGTCGCCATGCCATCGTCCGAAAAGCTGAATCAGTGCGGTACGTGCTGTCGGATCCTCCTGATTGGTTGCCGCCTTTTTCCATTCGTTCGGCTCGCCAAGATGCATGAGCAAAATCATCCGCTTTGCTTTTTCTTCCGGCTGCTCAGCGTTTGCCAGAGATTGCCGCAAAAGCTCCGCAGCCGAATCATCCTGCCGCAAAGCCAACAAGAGATTCTTGCAGACATTCGGGTGAACATAGAGTTCATCCAAGGCGTTGATGATGAATTCCGATTGAAAGTCTCCCGCCGAGGCCAATGCAACAGCCGCGTTCAACTTGCGATTGATTCCGTGTTCCGAGTCGTTCAAGATGTCGTGAAACCGCTGCTTGGCGGATGGCTCCAGCGTTCCCAAGTTGACAATTGCATCACTCAAGTGGCCCGGATCGGAGTCAATGACCGCCTGGATCCGCGTGTCCATCGACGCGACACGGTGACGTTGAATCTCCCGGTTCTTTCCTGCGACGGTAAACGCGAAAGCCAACGAACCTGAAACCAGTGCAACAACGAGCGTCAAAGCAAGAAACAAAGATGCCGCAATCGGCCGATTCCGATTGCACCAGCGATAGACTTTGGAAGCGACTGGAATCGGCCTTGCGACCGTCGGTTGCCCGGCAATAAAACGCTCAAGATCCTCACGCATTTCCTTTGCGGACTGGTAGCGCTTGCCAGGCGCCTTGCTGATCGCTTTAAAACAAATGCTCTCAAGATCTCTTGGAATCCGGTCATCCAACTTGCGAAGCGAGACTGGCTCCTGCGAATCGATTTGCCGCATCACCATGTGGGGTGCCCCCTGGAACGGAAGGGTGCCCGACAGCATCTCGTAGAGAGTCATTCCGAGACCGTACACATCGCTTCTCAGGTCCGTATCTTTTGGGGCAAAAAGTTGCTCGGGACTCATGTATGCGGGAGTGCCGATGACACTATTGTCGATCGTCTGACCGTCACTTTTTAAGTCTCGTACAATACCAAAGTCGATCAACTTTGCTCGCATCTCTTCGCGCGGCGAATCGCCCAAGTCGGCATCCAAAATAATGTTTGCCGGTTTGACGTCCCGGTGAATCAAGTCATGCCGATGAGCAGCTTCCAGTCCAATCGCAACCTGAGTGGCGATCACCGCTGCCGTTTCGGGTTCAATGCGCGTTCTTGTTTGAATTAACTGCTTCAGGTTCGGGCCGGGGATCAATTCCATTGCCAGGAACGTCAGCTCTGGAGAGTCTTCGACCGAGAAAATTTCGACAACATGATCGTTTTTGACCTTTGCCGCGGCCTTGGACTCTCGAAGAAAGCGCTCCCGGGATTTCGAATCAAGCTGCGCCGTCAGGAGAACCTTCACCGCAATCTCTCGACTGAGGCTTTTCTGAAGCACCCGGTAAACGACACCGGTGCCTCCGCGACTGATCAACTCAAGGACTTCGAAATCCGGCTGCAACTGTTCCAGAATCGCCCGCGCCTGAACCGCCATCGCATCCTTGATCTCGTGGCGTACAGACTTTGAATCCTCGCGTAACCGTCGCGAATCGGTTGCCCAATCCTGCACGCCCTCGGAAACGACCTGGGTCAATGAATCGGTTTCTTGCAACCGTTCGTGAGATTGAACCAATGACTGAACCTCGCGTAGCAAGTCGGCATCCGCGCCACATGCCGTCTGCATAAACGTCGAGCGCTGCTCGTCAGGTAAACGGATCACCTGCTCAAACAATGACTCTACCTGGTTCCAATCAAACGATCGTTTCACGGTGCCTCTTCAACACTGAGTTCACGGAAAAGCCAGGCCTTGGCGAATGTCCAATGACGCTTGACGGTCGCCGAAGAAACACCAAGCAGCCTGGCGATTTCATCAAGCGATTGTCCACCGAAGTATCGAAGCTCCACAACTTCCGCCTTCTCGGGAGCGAACTGTTGCAAACGCTCAAGCGCGTCGTTCAACGCCAACAAATCAAAACTGGGAGCCTCGACCGCCTCGGAAAATCCCTGACCGGGTCCGGTCAACATGATCTGGCTGTTGTCCCGCTTTTTTGACTTCTTCATCCGCGCGTGATCAATCAGAACGCGACGCATGATTCCGATTGCCGCTTTCAAGATCTCATCACGATTCTGAAGCTGGACATGATTGAGACGCGCCAGTCTCAAATAGGCCTCATGCACCAACGCCGTCGTTCGAAGCGTGTGACCCTGTCGTTCGCCGCGCAACTCGACCGATGCGACATGTCTCAGTTCGTCGTAAACGACGGGCAGCAAATCGTTGAGTTCGGCAGTTGCCATCTTTTCATCCTTCATCATTCAGGATGCCCAAAAGCTGAAACGTTCATCAACCCGGAATCTTCCAACAGCGATCTTCGCCCTGAAATTTTCTCGTGCAATCGACATGGAATTTCTCGTGCAAAACGTTCGCAACCAATTGTCACAAACAACTTGTCTCTCTTTTCAAAATACTGATGTCTGCGTCGATGAAAAGCGCAAATCAACTGATTTTTCAAACTTTTTACGCGGCAAAACTTTATGTTCAATTTTTCAAAAAATTTCCAAAAAGCATGAACCGAAATGGCTTTGCTTTTCGCCTGTTCGATTTGGATTCCCGAACTGGGATCCTGTTGAATTTTGTTTTTTGTCCATTCCGAGCCCACGGAAATTGCCGTCGAACATGGCAAAGGGTTTTCAACTTTCAAAAAGTCGAGCAGCTTGATGAGACCTTTCCTGACCCAACCCAAACGCTTTCATCGGTTGGCGATTCTGATTGCAACAACGGCGTTCCTCATGTTGAGTTCGCTAAGCGTTCAATCCGCTTGCGCCCAAACCATTACCGTCTGGAACGGCGGTGGAGGAGACACCGACTGGTTCAATGGTTCCAACTGGGACAACGGTGTTCCCAATGGTGCATTCTTTGCCGAAATCAACTCGGGAGTGACCGTCGATACGGGATCCGGTTTGTCCATTTCAATCGAGCGATTGAACCTGGCTGTCGGTAACACGCTCAACATCGGCAACAACTTTGACTTTCGCGTTCTTCCAACGGCCAATGCCGGCAGCGGTGTCGTCGTTAACGCAGGCTCAATCAACTTGACCAATTCGGGCAGCAACACGGACTGGCGTGTGGACGGCCTTGTGACCGTGTCCGGCGGCGGAACGATCACGCTCGGCGGAACTGGAAACACCAGTCGAATTCTGGACGAAACCGGCGGCGTCGACGGAATTTTCCACAACATGGACAATACCATTCGCGGGAAAGGAAACATCGGCTTCAATCGAACTCAAATTATCAACGATGGCTTGATTGATGCAAATGACAGCACAGGAACGCTTACCTTAGATCCAATCAACATAGGTGATCATTTCACCAACAACGGGACTCTTCGTGCTTCCAATGGCGGCGAACTGATCCTCGATGGGTTTAGTGGCGGAAAGTTCTTCAACGCGGGCGGAACAATCGAAGCACTTAATGGTTCGACCGTTCGCCTGACCAACGTTGCCGCCGTTGTCGGGGGGACGCTCCAATCTTCTGGAAGCGGCCTCTTTGTTGTCGGACCTGGTGACAACGCTGAACTCGAAGATGTTGCCTTTTCAGGAATGTTGAACGTCGAGAACAATACCGACCTCGAACTCAAAGGCACCATCAACAACACGGGTGCCATCAACGTCATCTCCGGTGCAAGCTCCACCGATCTGCAAATCGAAGGAAGTGTTACTTTGACCGGCGGCGGCACCGTGACACTCGGCGGAGGTGGAAACAGCCGCATCCTCGATGAAGTCGGTGGGCTTACCGGTATCCTGACCAACGCAAACAACACGATTCAAGGAACAGGTAACATTGGCTTCAACCGGACGCAGGTCATCAACAACGGCCTGATTGACGCGAACGTCAACGCCAGTTCGTTGACACTCGACCCAGTAAACGGGGGTGATCAATTCACCAACAACGGGACTCTTCGTGCTTCCAATGGCGGCGAGCTGATCCTCGATGGGTTTAGTGGCGGAAAGTTCTTCAACGCGGGCGGAACAATCGAAGCACTCAATGGATCGACCGTTCGCCTGACCAACGTTGCCGCCGTTGTCGGGGGGACCATGGAATCGGTAGGAACCGGTCGATTCGTGGTTGGCCCGATCGACAATGCCGAACTGGAAGATGTTTCATTCTCAGGCCTTCTCGATGTCGAGAACAATACCGACCTCGAACTCAAAGGCACTTTCAACAACAGCGGGCTGGTCACTTTGAACAGCACGGGAAGCGCAACAGACATTCAAGTCGAAGGAGATGTTTTCTTCACCGGTGGTGGTACCATTCGTATGGGCGGCGTTTTGAGCCGAATTACCGATGAAACCGGTGGGGTTGAAGGAATTATCAACAACGTTGACAACCTGATCGAAGGCAATGGACGCATCGGCGAAAACCGAACCGTCATCAACAACTTGATTGGCGGGACGTTCTCCGCAAACGTCAACGGCGAAACACTGCAGTTGAATAACGTCGGTACCAACATTCAAAATGATGGGACGTATCAGGCAATCAATGGTGGCTTGCTGTTGGTTGTTGACAATCTCACCAATAACGGCAACCTGTTTGCGGATGTCGCCAGCACCATCGATGTGGATGGAGACCTGACCAACTCGGCTTCGGGCACTTTGAGCGGTAATGGCGAAATCGAAGCCGACTTGATTTTGACCGATGGCACGATTGCCGCGGGAGCATCGGTTGGCCACCTGACACTGGATTCCAACGTTGATATGGGAAGTACTTCCCTGTTCGATGTAGAAGTTGACGGATCAGGCGCGGACTTGCTGACCGTCACGGGCACGCTCGATCTCGACGGCGACTTGAGCATCTCGCTGCTCTCAGGCTTCCTTCCTTCGGATACTGACACGTTTACGATTGCAGAATCGAGCGGACTCACCGGAGTTTTTGCCAACGTCGCCAATGGCGCGACTCTGAGCACGGTGGGCGGCGAAGGCACTTTCGTTGTCAACTACGGTGTCGGAAGTGCGTTCGATAGCAACTCGGTAGTCCTGAGCAATTTTCAGCCAAGTGCGATTCCCGAACCCAGTTCAGCTCTGCTGCTGATCATTGCTGGAGTCGGATTTGCTTCGCGAATCCGCCGCCGGCGAAACTGATTCCCCCCAAAGATTCGCATAGGGCAGGGGTTTGGCGATTTCGCCAAGCCCTTTTTTGTGCGCCCAAATAGATCGACGATGCGAAACACGAGACGGATTCGACGAAGCCACCCAAACGTTAGGACGGTTTGTCGGATCGTTGATCGGCCTTGGCAGAAAGTTCTTCCTCGCGAAGCCCCGCCATTTCCGCCGCTTCCTCCAGGAAGTAATTCAGATCGGCCTGATCATCTGCATGCAGCACATCGTAGGCATGGGCCGCGCTTCGAGCGTGGTAAAGCTGCTCGGCCAGGTTGGCGTCGCGGGTAATCGCGGTCGCAAATGCCGAGATCACCTGCAAATGCCGTTTGGCATTTGATTTCGGAGTCGCCAAAAGAAGCACGGCGTGCACCAAACGACCGTCCGGGGCATCAAAGTCCAAACCGGCACTGCTGATTCCCAGCACGCCCCGCACCTCGTCACCCTCATCGAGGATGGCATGTGGAATCATCAAACCTTGTCCCAGGCAGGAGTCGTCGATTTTCTCACGTGCCAAAACTGCTTCCACAAATTCTTCTTCTGGCATTTTGATTTTGGAGGTGGCATAGAGCTGACTGGCAAGCAGTCGAATGGTGGCCTCGCGATCATTGCCGGAGAGCCCGACCGTGATTCGATGTTCCTCCAAAAAGTCCAACAGCCTTGGCCGGTCCTTGTGATCCTCGCCGACTCGAAGCAAGGAGAAACGAGTCGCGCTGGGTCCAAGCAACTGATTGATTGCCAATGCTGCCAGTCCCACGGTGTTGACCAATGACTTCACCGAATCGGGAAACCCCGAGTTATCGCTGACAACCAAAAGAATCAATCCGACCGCGACCCCTCCGTGAGGCAACAAGGCAATTCCAAGATAGTTGCGGATGTTGCTCGACATTCCGGCCAAAGTCATGGCCGAGTAGGAACTCACGAACTTCCCGATCAAACGGGCGACAAAGTAAAGAACCACGAGCCCAATCGCTTGGGGTACCAACCCAAAGTCGAGTCGCATCCCGGCAAACGTAAAGAACAGCGCGAACAACACACCGCCGATCGACTGCAAATAGGCTTCACAAGAACGAACCAGGTCGTGTCGCAAGTTGGTTACGGCAATCCCCGCGAACGTGCAAGCCAGAATTCCGCCCGAAGCTCCGAACCCGGAAGCAAACCCCCAGGATCCAAGAACAACGGCGACCATCGTCGGCCCGAGGAATGCGGGACTCACCAAAGTTCGTGTCAACAACAATGCCGTTAGGGCGCATCCCAGGCCAATCAGAAAGGTGACACCAAATTGAATCGAAACGCTCTGGAGCGCAGTCGGCCAGCCAGCATCACTGCCTAAAAATGTCGCGACAAAAACAAATACCGCAACGGCGACCATGTCGATCAATCCGATCGCGGCAAGCAAAGTCGTCGTCAAAACGCCGCGCGCACGGGCTTCCTGAATCACCAGCACCGTTGTTCCCGGCGCCCCGGCAATGGCGATTGCCGCCAACAGAATTGCCGGGTTACGAGTCATCTCTTCCCCACCCGGAATCATGGGCCCAAGAAAATATAGAGCCAGGCCGACAATCAGGGGCGTGACCAAGGCCTCACCAAGCAGCAAAAGACCAACCCGTTTGGCCACATTTCTCAAGCTGGCGAAATAAAGTGTCGCGCCAACCGTGAATGCGATGAACCCCAAGACGAAATGCATGTAGGGCAAAAACTTATCGAGGCACTTGGCGTCCTCGTGAGTATCCATTCCGGGCAAATAAAGTTGCCGCAAAAGGATGCCGGTTGCAATCCAGCCGGTCACTTTCGGAAGCTTGATCGCGGCGAAAACTTCTCCGCCCACAATTCCAGCGACCAAAACCGTCGCCATGTTCAACAGTGGATCGTCGAATTGAATATCTTTCAAAAATTCCATTTCGTTACCACGTTGAAATCAGGAAACTATCAAGGCGTTGGCTGAACCGTCTCAGCGGTTGCCGACCTTGACCGCAGTAGCGTTTCTGAAATAACCGTACCACCAATGTCAGAACAAGAATACGTCGGTTTCGGTGGGCAAGTACGAAAAAAGGGCTCGAATTTCCACTCGAGCCCCAATTCCTGGCGTTTTGCCTAGCGCCAACTAGCATTCCGCGAGAACACTACCGTGCACCAAATTTTCCTGAAAAACCAACGCCGACGCATGGTCTTTCTCAAACTCGGCTCGAAACTCCTCGCCGAGTCCAACCGCGGTCGTTGCTTCCCAATCGGCTTTGGAAACGTTCTCAACCAATCGCCCGACGTCTTCCAACGAAGCGTCTTGTTCCGTTTCCTCCGCGACGATGGCGTCCAAGACCGGACCGGATAACAGCCGATCCCAAACCTTCTCACACGTCTCGGGCTTATCGAACAGATCCACCGCGACGACTTGTTTTCCGACGGCCGTGGCAAGCCCCGACGCACCCTCGATGTATTTGATTCGCTGTGAGAAATCCTGTCGTTGATCCTTTCTCGAATCAAACGCCGCAAACAGCGCTTCGTTTGGTTTTCCCGACCCATGCTCGGCATGGATCTCTCCAACCTTTTCCCAAACCTTGGACTGGTCGGATTGGTGACCCTTCTGTTCCTTGATCGAATCCGAGACCGATTTCTTCAATGCGTATCGAAGTTTGGCCGGCGAATGAGATCCGGCAGACGAAAAACGCTTGGATCGATAATGCCATCGACCTTGTTCAACACAGGAAACAGGAACCTTAATTCTGGACCTCGCGTCAATCAGAATTGTTGTATTGAGAATTCGATTCTGTTTTGCGCCAATGAGTTCTTCTCCTTCAATAAAAAGAACTCGATGGTTGCTTCGATTGTCCACCACCAACTCGGGAACCGATCCCGATTCATCGATCTCCTCGACCACGACTGAATCATTTGCCAATGCTTCACCTGACAACAAATACTCCAAGCTGCCCGACTCGCTGTCCAATTCATCATTAAAGAGTGGAAATACCGAAAGCGACTTGTGGCGAACGGGTTTACCAACACGGATTTTTGGAATGGGTACAGACATGGCAACCTCCTTAGAAAAACGAACCTGAGACCAGTCGGACAATGACCGGGCTACCCAGGTTCGCGTTTTCTGGAGGCTCGCCGCCGGTAGGCTGAGACTAGGGCCGCATATCGTCGATCTCGATGATTCGATTTCCGCCAATCTCTTTGGAGACAGTTGTCTCGCCGATTTCCCAGCCTTTAAGAGAAAACGAAAGCTTGACATAGCCAGCTTTCAATTTGCCTTCTTTCTCAATCACGAAAGCCAAGGAATGATTTTTCTTGTTCCACCACGGACCATGGCAGAACGTCTCCGCGGGCAAATCCTTGTGCTTGGCATTCAAAGATCCGCCGACACTGCACATGTGAACTTCTGTTTTGGTCGAAAGCAAATCGCGAACAAGGATTTCGTTTCCGTCCTTCAACGGCTTTCCCTCCTTGAGGATTCGAGTCCCACCGAGACACTTCGCTCGGTGCACGACATAGTGGATGCCAAGTCCGGCTCGCGAAAAAGTCGACTGCAATGCCAAGTCGTCTTTGCCGTCACCATCAAGATCGATTGCCTTGTCCGTCACATACTCGCCACGCGATCGTTTCTGCCCGTCCTTCAGCAATTCCTGAAACTGATTAGCGTCATCAAATATTTTTCCGAAATCGACTTCCACCGCTCCTTTCGGATCAATGCCGCGGTCGAGTTCGCGTTGTTCGCGATCCTGCGTTTGCGCGCCAAGAACTAATGGGAATACAAATGTGACCAGCAAAGCCAAAGGCAGGCGAGAATTGGTCTGAAAGGGCATTTTCGATCGGCGATTCATCGACTTCTCCAGCTAGGCTCGAGTTACAGGCGGCGTTCACGTGGGATTGGGCGTTCACGTGGGATTGGACGTCCGAAACCAAAAAAGATTCCGGGATGTTTCGCAAATCACACTAACTTTCAATCGATTCGTCGTTGTCAGACGACTCGTCCAAGTAGACAGCATCTCCGACTCTGGCCTTTCCAGGTCGAACGGTGGTCCCATAGACACCCAAACACCCATCGTTCTGATGGACAACTGCCTTCAAAACGCCGGGATCCCGGTGGGACGATTTTGGATCCACGTTGATCACGGCGCATCGGCCATCGCGCTTATCGACTCGCATTCTCAACGTTCCGATTCGCAAGACATGACTCACCCAAGAATCTTCTGGAAACGGAACATTTTCAATCGCATCAACCAGGAAATTTGGGCGAAATCTTTGTGGACTCAATTCGCTTCCCAGCCGGTCACCTATCTGTTTGATGGACTGTGTCGTGATCATTGAAAGCGGAAACGTGTCATAGATTCCCCGGTTCTGTTTGATCAGTCGCGCGCCGTCTGGAAACAAACGATTCGCAAGATCAGCATCGGATATTTGATACCGCTCGCCCGTCGGCGATTGAATGATCACGCTGGACTGATCGGGGCGATCGGGTTCCTCAAAGGTTGGCGAGAAGTGCATGAGATCATTGCGCTCACGGATGGTCAGCCAGGGAAAATCATTGGTCGACGTTCCGTCGCGAACAAATGCCCAGCGACGATCTCCGGCGATTCCAAACCAGGAAACTTCCGATTGCTCAAGGGCTTCCGGGGCCATCGACTTGACCGGGTATCGCCACAATTCACGTACGTGGCCAACAAGTTTGAGATTCGACACGTTTGCCTCTCCTAAAAAGAAGCGCCCTTTGGTCGTTCTCCGGATACGAGCGTGACGAGGATACTCGCTGCAGCGCCTCTCGCATCAAGCTTGGGTCGATCGCCGACCCAGATCACTTTCCCTAGTTTTGCGGGAATCAGAATTGGCGTCAACGATTACACGAGAATATCGATCAGTTCTTCCGAAACCTTGTTGATTCGTCCCAGCACCGCAGCATTGATTTTGATGTCCGCTTCTGCTTGTTTCAAATCCATGATCTCCCGAACGCCGGCATTGCCGCTGGGATCGGAAATTTGTGTGACGGCGCGATCGAAACGTTGAACACCGTTTTGAATTGCGCTGAGAGAAGTCGACGTCGCGGTCGTTAACATGCCTGCCCACTTGAATGAAGCCAAGATTTGCCCATCAACTATGGCCTACGAATGCCTGGGGGGCCTTGTCGTCCTGCTTGCCGGGTCCATTTTCAGACCCGCCTCCCATTTGTTGTAACGACCGTGATGATTTTACGGCCGGCACTCGGCTTCGCGCTCAGATCGATCGGCGCTTCCCCGGAGTATATCAGCGTGGTTGCCTTGTTGCTTCCGATCCCAATCGCTCGGCATGCTCATCACCTGAGTGCATGACGGTTTGGATGACATTTGCCAAATCGACCACTCGAAAGGGTTTGTGGAGTGCCGCTACAAACCCGGACTCTCTGAAGTTCGCCATGATCGGATTATCCGAATACCCACTGCAAACGACGGCGCGAGCGGAAGGATCGATGTTCAAAATCTGGGTAATGGCTTCGTGTCCGCCGAGACCACCGGGAACGGTCAGGTCCATGAATAGAAAATCAAATGGCCTGCCGACATCCAAACGATGCTGGTAGGTTTCAATCGCCTGCTGACCATCGAAAACAGCTTCGACCTCATAGCCCCAATGCTCGAGCAACTGCTTGAAGGCGTTTTGGACAAGTGGTTCGTCATCCAGGATCAACACGGAACCGCCATCCAATGCTTCCCAATGCTTCCTGGATTGCGGCTCAACTTGGGCGTGCTTGGCTGCGGGAAAGAAAACCGAAAATTTTGCGCCTTTGCCTTGGCCCGACTCGAGAGTGATCTCTCCGCCATGTCGGTGGATGATCGCATAGGTCGTCGTCAAGCCAAGGCCATTACCATGACTCTTGGTCGTGAAGTACGGATCAAAAATAAAGTCGCGGATTTCGGAATCAATTCCTGGACCATTGTCAACAAAGTCGATTCGCACGTAGGAATCACCGGAAACCTGCTTGCCCGTCTGTGGATCCCCGGCAAAGTTACTGGCCGTGATTTCGAGCATTCCCGTATCGTCGGTTGCGTGATCGGCATTGATAACGAGATTGCTAACCACCTGAGTGAACTGGCCACTGTCGAGCTCGACCTTCCAGAGATTGTCAGGCACGTCGACTTCAATGTGCATATTCGAACCGGCACTAGCGAGATCCACGGCGCCACGAAGCAATTCGTCGACTTGATGGACTTGAAGAATCGGTTCACCACCTCGTGAAAATGCAATCAACTGGGAAGTCAGCGACCCCGCCTGCTTGACCGCCGCTTCGGCCATATCAAGGTCCGCTGCAATATCGTCCTGCCCTCGCAACTTGGCCAAGCTCAAGTATCCCATGATGGCGGTGAGCGCGTTGTTGAAATCATGCGCGATCCCGCCAGCCAGTAGACCCAACGATTCCAGCTTATCCGCTCGCAACCGCGCCAGCTCCTGAGCCCGTGACTCTGTCGTGTCGCGCAAGCTTACAAGGACGGCATGTTTGCCTTGAACCATCACGGTACAACCTCGCAGCTCCGTCCAACGCACGCGTCCCGAAGGCTCGGCCCACCAATCGTCGTGCGCGTACTTGTCTCCGTCTCCCGTTTTCAACAGATTTTCGATTCCCTGCCGGATCCAACGGGGCTCCACTTGTTGCACGCCGCGATGACCTCCTTCGGTCGTCGGGCCGCAAAGGTCCTTGGCCGGCGCATTCATATCGACAATGTTTTTGGACTGCTCATCGATCAGGAGCATGGGAACATCCGCGCTTTCAAACAACATCCGATAACGCTCTTCGGATTCGGAAAGCCTCGACGTCGTGTTGATCAAGTCAAGATTGCTCTGCTTCATCAATTGCATGGCTTTGGTACGAGACAAAAACAACGCCACGACGAGAATACAGCACCCCCCCAAAAGAATTGAGCCGATCACCAGTTGCGCGTTGAAGTTTCGTTGCTGTTCAAGCTTTTGCTTATTGAGTTCCGCCAATTGGCTGATCTTCTTGACCTCCTCTTGATGGCGTTCTTCGGAAACTTTGGCCTCCAATTCTTCGATGGCGATTTGAATTTCGGGATTGTTGATACTCGAGAGGATTTCCTGGGATTCAAGCAACGCTTTCAAGGCCTTTTCGTGATTGCCCAACTCATCGTTGGAATCTGCAATGAGTTCGAGCAGGGCCGCTTGTTCCGAACGGGCATTGATCTCCTTCGCCATCGTTAGTGCGTCTTCAAGAAGCCCCAGCGCAACTTCGTGCTCAGCTCGTTTCTGGTGCGTTCTGGCGACATTTCCTGTTGAACGAATGATGCCGACCTTGTCGCCAATTTCCCTACGAACACTCAGCGACAATCGGTGGTATTCGAAAGCCGTATCGAGTTCGTTTTTTTCGTCGTAGGCAAATCCCAGATTGCTCAGGACCTTTGCCCGGCCATGGGCGTTTTTGAGTTGTTTGTGAATCTCGAGCGATTCACTGAGAGTTTCGATCGCTTTATTGGGTTTCTTAAATTCAATCTGAATCAATCCAATGTTGCTCAAGCAAGTCGCCAATTGCCGCTGCGACCCTTGGTCTCGATAGATTGCCAGCGCTTTGCGTAGAGAATTCTCCGCTTCTTTCAGCCGTCCGAGCTTCCAGTAAATCAAACCGATGTTATTTCGCGATTTGGCGATGCCGGGCTGATCCTTTAGTTTCTGACTGATTTCCAATGCCGCGAAATGGCTTGTCATCGAAAGCCAGTAATCGCTTTGAGATCGATAAATGGCGCCCATCAGTGTGGCAACATTGGCCAGCTCTTTTTGCCTCCCAATTTTCTTATTCAGTTCGATCGCGTCCTCGGCAGCCTCAATCGCGGGCTGGTTCCTGGACAATCGCCAATTGGCAACGGATAACATGTAGAGGCTTCTTGCGATGATCGCGTCGTCGTTCAACTCAAACGCTTTGTCGACGGCGAGCTCCGCCTCGGCCAATGCCCCCGGGTAGTCCGATGTGCATTGAAGATTCCAGCTTCGATGAATGTGTGTGATCGTTTCTGAGCGAAGATTCGGATGTTGTCCTAGCAGCTCAAGCAACTCACCCGTGCGCTCCAAGGCTTCCTTGGCACCCAGTTTGCTTCCGTTGTTCTCAAGCTCTTCGATCAGCGTGGCAATTCGGATTTCGTCCGCTGGAGCATCCATGGCTTGGTTTTGATCGGGAGCCTGTCCGACCGTCAACGACGCCAGCGCCAATCCGACCAAAACGTTCAGAGCACCAGCCAGGCCAACGCGAACCGAAGGCAAAAGGCCAAGTTTCAATTGAGCGAACGCTCGATGCGCAATTGATTCATACTTGCGAAATCGTGTTGCCGAACCATCCATAGGGCATTCCTTTCCTGGGGCAGGCGAGCTCTCACCCGGCATTCTAACGATTCCTGATTTTTTCGCGAGCAAACTTGGAAGTAAAGCTGATTAGCGACGATTTTCCAACTTTGTGCTCAATCTTGAAATTCGATGGCGCAACTTTTCTTCACGAATCTGCGGAAAACAATGCAGTACTTGAATGGAACTCACCAAACCGGACTATCCATAACGGGGCCGCCACCTACAATCATGGATGTGCAAGATTCGAAACGAGCGCCCAATGAGCGCCCAACGAGCGCCTAAGTCGTTTGACAAGTTTCACCAAGTAACATCTTTTGAAACGTGTACGAATTGATTTTGCACGAGTTGCCTTGGTGATATCTCAATGACTCGCAACTTGCTTGTCTGACTTGGATTGATTTCTGATTCGATACATCTCAAGGAAGAGTGGAAGCCCGCCGTACCCCTTGCTGTTCGAAGGGTACGACACCGAATAGAAACATCTTGAATCACAGCGAGCTTACGATGCGAACCGGGAAAGAGCTAATTCTGGCAACCAAGCCATTTGCCGAAGAACAACCGCTGAGAAGTTGGTGGAGTCTCGGTTCGACCCTGGTTGTCCTGGCGCTACTACTGGCTTTGAGCTGCCTTTCGCCGCTTTGGTACGTGTACATCCCCTGTAGCATATTTACCGGGCTGGTATTGGTGAGGTTGTTTGTGATTTTTCACGACTTCATGCACGGGACAATTTTTAAAAAGTCCAAGTTCGCCAAAGTGTTCATGTATATCTGTGGATTGCTGGCCTTGAGCCCACCCCACATCTGGAAACATTCTCACGACGATCATCACAAGCACAATTCACGCTTGTTTGGCCCCACGCTCGGAACGTTTCCTTTAATGACGGTTTCCGAGTATGCCGAATCAAATTCGTCGCAACGATTGATGTATCGCATCATCCGACATCCGCTAGTCATTGCGTTTGGCTATCTCACGTCTTTTTTCTGGGCCATGTCGTTGCACAATTTTTTGCAGAAGCCCAAAAAGAACTTGATGGCGGGAGTCGCCGTTCTTCTTCATGTGGCGCTCTCCGTGACGCTATTGTTGATCTCGGTACATGCATATGTTTGGGGCATGTTGATACCAATGACGATTGCCGGCGCGCTTGGAACCTATCTGTTTTACGCGCAACACAATTTCCCCAACGTTGAGCTTCGAGACGACAAGGATTGGGACTACGTTTTCGCCGCGCTTAATTCTTCCAGTTATATGAAGATGGGTGGACTAATGCGGTGGTTGACCGCCAACATCGGATTCCACCACGTGCACCACCTGAATTCGAAGATCCCTTTCTACCGTCTCCAGGAAGCCAACAAAGAAATCGAGGAGTTGCAAAATTGCAAGACGACTTCACTCAACCCGATCGAAGTCGTGCGTTGCCTCCGCCTGAAACTCTGGGATGCTTCAACGGGCCGGATGTTGACATTCCACGAAGCAAAGGCCAGTTTGGCCGAGGCGAATTCCTAGTCGAATGGAATGAAACTCTTCCATTTCGGCCGCAACTTGCACACCAAAAAAAACTGCCCGCGAACCAATGAAGATTCCGCGAGCAGAACTATTTTTTGATTGATCGCAACCGCGAAAAGGTGCGACTAGTTGTCGGAAGCTACAACTCGATCTGCACATGGTCCTTTGGGTCCGCTACCGACGGTGTAGCTTACTTTCTGTCCTTCGCGCAACTGCTCGAATCCCGATCCTTCGACGACGGAACTGTGGAAAAACAAATCCTGTCCGCGTCCCGTATCGATGAACCCAAACCCTTTATCCATGATCTTCTTGATTGTACCTTCGTTCATGATTGCTTCATTCCAAAATTGATTGATGTAAAAACTTTCAAATCTTCAAGCTATTCTGCTGGTTCATCTTCCAAATCGAGATCGTCCGATTCGATTTTGTCTTCTTTGCTTCTGTTCTTGAGAATGCGACGTTGACGCTTCTCGTCTGCCTTTCGTTTTTTCTCGTTTTCCCGTTGTTGCTTTGCGAATGTGTTTTGCTTTCGGCCGATGGTTTCTCCTAGTTAGAGGTTGGATTGGCGGAAGCTCTTGTCCGTCATCTCCCTATCGCGAATCGGAATACCAGGACCAAGCTACAAGCCAAACCCTTCACCAATTTACCCAACTGAATACGGGAAACGGTCAGTGCAACTCATCGCATACCGCCTTACGATTCTGACGGCAAATCCCAGATGCTGATACTTCGACGCTCAAGCGTGATCGCCTGGTCAATCGAAAAATCAAACTAGCAGAATTGGAACTTTCATTCCTGAATACAAGCTCGTTTCATTCAGCGGCATTGCGCCTCGAAACGAGAGCGATCAATCGGATTCTTGTAGAAGCAACTTTCGACGCGAGTGGAAGTAGAATACACCTTCCCTCTCAAGAGTCGATAGATATCTTGAGATAAACTGAATTTCCCCCTGTTGAATTAGCCGTAACTATTGTCTGGCACACGGTTTGCCTCGTTCAAATTAGTTTGCATTTTCTTCAAACTGGACCATTATCTTGGTGTCGGCGAGTGCCATCGATCGATCTTGGCTTTCAAGCGGTTGACCAAGTCGGGTTTGGATTCGGCCAGATTGCGCCTTTCATGCGGATCCTTTGAGAGATCGTAGAGCCTTACCTTTTCGCGATCCCATTTGTGCACGTTCCTGTATTGGGTCGTGTCCTTTCCATCGTGTCGCAAGAGCAACTTGTGATGTCCATCGATACACCAACGATACTGCAATGTGTCGTCAGGATTTCCTGGTGTCATGTTGTGAATGGAATGCATGGAACCATAGATTGTCATTCGTCGCATTCGAGCTTTTGGATCAAGCAGGTTGATTCCCGGTAAGCTGGCAGGAACTTCGACTCCGCAAGCATTTGCAAGCGTCGGAAACAGGTCGATACTCTGCGCCAGATCGTTGGGTGAACCCGCTTTGATCTTGCCCGGCCACGATATCAAGAGGGGGGTCCGAATGCCCATCTCGAATGGCGATCCCTTGGACCGAAGCGCAAATCCTCGCCAGTCTTTCTGGTTGGGATCGTCTTCATTCGTTGAACGCGCTGCCCAACCGTTGTCACAAACAAAGATGATAATCGTGTTCTCGCTCAACTTCTTTTCTTCCAAGTGCTTGAGAAGCGTTCCACAGGTTTCGTCAAACCACTCACACATCGCAAAGTATTTTGCCACGTCATTCTCACGACCTTTCTGTTGATACTTTTTCAACAGTCTCGCCGGAGGATTATGCGGCGTGTGAGGCAGGAAGGGCGCGTACCAGATGAAGAACGGCTTTTCTTCTTCGATCGCAGCATCCATGAAGTCGGTGATCGGCTTCATTCCATTGCGACCAATCGCAAGTCCCGCGTCCCCGTGCCGAGCGCCGCGCTTGGGATCACCATGGGTCATTCCATCCGTAAAGCTGCCGTCTTTGAATGAACCTTCCCACCATTTGCCTGACTGATGCGCGAGGTATCCCGCGTCCACAAACGACTTGATCAGGCTTGGATGTTGATGGAAGGATTCTCGAATCGGGACATCCAGTTTTGCTCGCTGATTGCGTCCGTCGACGTCATTGCCTGTTAGCCCATGTTGAAAGGGGTAGAGTCCCGTCACCATCGATGCAAGCGAAGGACGACAAAGTGGAGCGGTCACATACCCGCGACGAAACGCCAAGCTGCGACTTGCCAACCGATCCAGGTTCGGTGTCTTGATTTCCTTGTGACCCATGAACCCGTAATCCGTCCAGCCCTGGTCATCCCCGATGATCAAAACAACATTGGGTTTCACGGCGCTTCGCGTTTGGCTTTGCGTTTGGCTTTCGTCCTTGGCAAAAAGACTCGTCGCACAAAGCAGGGTAACGAAGACGAGGGCAAAACGGATCATAGGATTTTTCCAGGCAAAACAACACTTGTCGTAAGTCTGAAAACAATCGTAACACGGCGAGTCACCGAGCGAACAGCCATTCCCGGTCGCATCGGCTTCTCACCCAACATCACCCAGGACAGCTAACTTGCCTGCCCTCGGTTCCTTCGTTTCAACATCGAAATTCGCGAATCGATTTCTCCCGCGATTGGAATTCGACTGAAAGAATTCCTTCGCAAGTCGATCCAAGGCTTCGACTGAAGTAATATGAGTCGATCGCAACTTCCGGGAGAAAGGAAATTGATGTCGACAAAACTCAAGATGCTGTGGCCCGTTCCGATTCAAAAGATTCCATTCGTTCTCGCTTTCGTTTTATACTTGGTGATCGGAAAAAGCTGTTTTGCCTTGGCCAGTCCAACTGACAATGATCAAAGCGAAAACTCCGAACGTCCACCGAACATCGTCG
>CAYSXI010000066.1:0-25750 GCA_964434955.1 uncultured Pirellulaceae bacterium | reverse complement strand
CGTGTTGTTAGGGTTTGGCCCAACTTTTTTTGCCAGGCCGGTGTTTCGGGAAAAGGGACTGAACTGGACTCTTGTGGTTCATGGATTGGCCTCAACCGGCTGGTTTTTCATCTTGATCCTCCAGGCCACCTTTTTGAAATTCGGCTTCTCGAGAAAACACTTCCTTGTTGGCCATGCGGGATGGTTTCTGCTCGCGATTATTTTTATTTTGGGCGTTCCCGTTGCGATTGGAGCGCTTCCACGACAAGTCGCCGCGGGTGAAGCGGACGCCGAATTACTCGGTTCACTCAAACATCGCGCTCAAATTGCTCGTGACCTGCTGTTGTTTGCGACGTTTGCCGGGCTTGGGCTTGTTGGTATGCTTCTTCGTTCCAGACCCGAGTCTCATAAGCGATGGATGCTTCTCACGTCGGTGGTTTTGACAACTCCAGGCCTCGCCAGGCTGTCTCAATTCGAGGTCTTTCGATTCCTGCCGGAGCCGATTGGTTTTCTGGGAACCTTTGCAATCTTGCTGCTAGTTCCCGCCTTGCGAGATCGATTTGTCGACGGCCAAATCCACCCGGTCAACCTATGGGCTGCCCCAGCGACGTTTGTCTTTGTATTCCTTCTCTTGTTGTTCCCAGAATTATTTTGAAGCTAAGAAATTTTTCATGATTTTGATTCGTCGGGGCTGACAAACCCAACTCCAAATTCCTGACAACAGTTAGAATACGACGATGAACTTCGTCCGAAAAATTAGAGAAACGCCGCGACACCGGTGACGGTCCAATCAAAACAACCCCAAGTTCTTCGTACCTTTGAATTGAAAGCAGAAAAGAACATGAAACCTCACAGTCGATCAAGTTGTTGGGTAGCTTTTCTGGGTGCAGCCGTTTTGCTTTGCGTCGGCTGTGGTCCTTCCAAAAGCGAACGGCTGGTTGGAGTTTGGGAAGATGACTTGGGCGTTGTGTATCACTTGCACAAGGACGGGTCCCTGGATCGAAGCGTCGAGGTGGTTGCCGGGCAGGATCCAATCGTGCAAACCGGATATTGGAAGCTTGAAGGTAAAGTACTTGAGTTGACGGTCGACGAAGAAGACAAAATTGGCTACACCGTCACGTACGAACTGGTGTCAATCGATGGCAGTTATTTCGAGGCGACAAAAAAATCCACTCGCCATCTGAATGGCCAAAATGCCGACACGTTCAAAAATCGAAAACCGACCAAGTTCAACCGCGTTGAACAGCTTTGACGGCAACTCGATTTGCCATGCTTCATTCCAAGGCGGGCCCGCCTAATCACGATCGACGAATTCACTTCCGTCCCAAACCATCGGCGAGGGCGGTAGCGAATCGAGAAATTCCTGGCCGCCTCCATTGAGCCATACGAAGCATCCGTCGGATCGCGCCACGTTCAAGGCTCCCATGGATGCAAACGCAAACAACACGATTCCGCACACAAGAAACAGGCCGAAGAGTCCGACACCCATCCCCATCGCGGTACTGTTGTCCGCACCGGCAATGAAACCGATCAAGATCGGCATCAGGACCGCGACCACGAATGAAAGCAAGGAAAACAGCTTCAATTTTTTAAGCTTTCCGCGTGCATCGTCGGCGAGCCCAACATGAAACGTAAGCCGTTTCTTTTGCGTGATCGAAGCCAACTCCGTCATCCCCCGCCCAATCAAAATCGTCGAGATGATTTCAGTTGCTTTTTCACCGCGAGTTTGCGGGACCAGAATTTGCCTGGGAAACAAATCACTGACAACCTTAAAATCAGCCTGCGAGACTTCTGCATTGGTTTTGACGCAGCGATTGGGAAATTCAGCACGTTCCAATGGTGCAACAATCCATTTCCCGTCGCGATAAAGATTTGACATGGGTCGAAACAAAAAGGAGCGAAGAAGATAATTAAGAATAGAAACGACTATCTTAACGTTTTGCGATCTCACGCGCACCGCCGACACAACCGATGCGACCAGGATTTCCCAGTTTCTACAAATGCATATTCCTACCCGATCATGGCCAAGCATCCACTCTCGAGCATCTACCGCAAAGATTCCACTTGAGGATCCTTTGCCAGGAAATCCTAGGTAATGTCTTTCATGTCCTCGTCGGAAGCCAAGGTATCTTCACTCGTGCGATCAAACTCGCCGCCATCATCGTCGGCACCGTCATCTTCAAAATCGGCGTCTGGATCTGAATCCACGGCATCGGCGATATCGGCTCGTTCACTTGGGTCCACGGTCAGGACTTTGCCCTGATACGTCAGCATTTCGTCGATCCGTGCCAACTTGCCCTTAAAGAATGGGAAAATTGGAATGCGATAGAGCCCGTAAACTCGCTTCATCGTGAAAATTGGCTTGTTCATCCGAGTCTTGAGGGAAAGCGAACCGATTCCCCCGATAAATAGCTCCAGGTAGTCCAGCGGTTCGTTTTCCGTCTTCAAGCCGATCAAGTCAAATCGCTCGCCTTTTCCACCGACGCGATTGATCGTCAAACCAGATTCGTCAATCGTGACTCGCATGTGCGTCCGGCTCCAAATGAAGTTTCCAAGCCAGATAAAAAAGAATATCGCAGCGAACACGAGCCAAGCCGCTGCGTTAATCTCCGGCTTGAGGTAGGAAAGTGCTTCCCCCAACTTTGTGAACACTTGAAAAACGCCGGTGATCTCAAGAACAACGGGGATACCAATGAACGTTCCGAGCAGGCCAAACGCCAGCCAAAATTTCCCTTTCGGCAAATTGAATCGAAAGGCGATATACCAAACGATCATGACCGAAACGCCCACCCAAAAGAGCATGTGCGAATCAAAGACGCGTTCCCACCAATAAGGACCTTTGTCTTCGGGGCTGGGCCAAATTTCTGCAGGAAGCGAGGCCAAAGAAAATATCAAGAACAAGACTGCCGGATAACCGGCAAGAATTCCAGGCAAGTGATCGTACAACTTGATGGGCTTCAACTTTTTGTAAGCGAGCCTATCCGCTTCCGATTCTGAAACTTTTCCGCTTTTTTCCTTGCTCATCGTAGCCTTCAGTTAGTTCAAATTTTGGCCTGAGGAATTTCCGTAATTTCAATCAGTTTACAACAAATCTTGCTGCACGTGGATTCGGCCCTCACCCGCGTTTCGAACCCTTTTTGAACTTGTCGAGATTGTTTCACAAATCAGGGCCTAAATGAAAAAGTCTTCATCAAGCAAGAAGAACATGCCGTCCCAGAAAACCAATTGCATCCACTATTCGAATCGGCAACAAAATTATTGGCCTGTTTTTGGGGCTGAAAGAATGATTCCCCAAGGAATCCTAGCCCGCTTCGCTGATGTTCCGGCCGACGCGTTCGACGAATTCACGCACACGGCAATCCTTCTTGGCGATTTGGATCGACTCGTCGGACTCGATCAGTTTCTCAACTTTTCGCGTTGCCGAAATCACCGTGCTGTGCGAACGTCCACCAAAATGCGCCCCGATTTCCGATAGCGCCGACGACGTGTGCTGCCGCGAAAGCCACATGGCCAACATTCTCGCGGTGCAAATTCTTTTTTCCCGACTGGAAGAACGAATTTCCGACCGCGAAACACCCGCAATGTCACAAACGACATTTTCAATTTGTCGCATTGACCAATTTTGAGGTGAGGATTGAATCAAATCACCCAGGTTCTCTTCGACTTGTTCAACCGACCAGTTTCGAAGGTCACTACTCAATCCCAATAGGCGAAGTCGATTCAGCGCTCCGCAAACTCGCCGAATATCACGTGGGAACTTGACGGATAAAAGATCAATTGTCTCCTGGGACAATTCCATTTCGCGCTGCCGAGCCAAATCAGCCACGATTCGTTGTCGCGCCTGAAAATTTGGAAAACGAATTGGGCAGACCAGCCCGCTCGACATTCGAGTGACCAACTCCTGGCTTAGAAAATCCATTTCATTCAACGGGCGATCGGCGGTCAACACGATTTGTCGCCCCGACGCCAACAGACAGTCGACGGTGTGTTGAAACTCGGTGGTCGTCGCTCGTTTGCCGCGAAAGAATTGGATATCGTCCAACATCAAGAGGTCGAGGTCGCGATAGTGGCTGCGAAACATTGGCAAGCCACGCCTTCCGTTCAAAGCTGAAACGTAGGACGACGTAAACTGTTCGGCCGACAGTCGCACAAAACGAAATCCGGGGCGGCCTTTGAAACCGGCCCGAATATTGTCAAGCAATAACGACTTGCCACATCCCGTCGGTCCATAAAACAGGACCGGGGAAATTTGGCCGGGCGACTGTTTGATCTCTTGAACGGCGGAATGAGCCAATGAATTGTTCTCGCAAAACACGAACTCCGCCACAAGTTTTTCACTTGCTTCACTTTTCGCGCCAATTTCCGAATCAACCGTTGAATCGTCGCCTGCTTGCGGGTGCGTTTGCCTGGCATCCTCTTGCACTGCCGGCCCAAGCTTAGCTGAACCGGAAGTTTCTGATGCGACGGGCTGATCGCTTTGAGAAATCTCACCGACTTCGTAGCGGATCGACTTCTCACCCGTCAAACGCTTGGCCGCATTCCGCAATCCCAAGTCGAAGTTACGACGGAGGCGGTCCAGCAAAAACTGATCGCCGGCGACAACGACGACTCCGCGTGCATCCATCTGGAAATCGACTTGCTTGTCAAACCACAGCTCGTACTTTTCTGATTCAATTTCCTGACACAGATATTCGACAAACTCGATTCGTCGGGCAATATCTGAATCCATTCCGTCAGACGCGTGGACGGGAGAAACGTCCAAAGCAGGTTGAGAAGGATTCCACTCTTCAGAAATCGAATTTGGGGATCCCACCAATTCCATCGGTTCCTGTTGATTCGAAGAATCGCTCGACTCAGACGGAGCATGAATGCGTAGATCACGCGCCCCACTCTTTTCTTGTCGGTCGAATTGATCCTTGATCATCCTGGTCAAGTCCTGACCCCTTCCATCTTGCCTAACATTTTCTCGTTGAAAAAACGTGGCAAATCCTGAAAAATATCGAAAATCGCAGTGCGATTTTAGTGAAACTATCACGAACGGAGTGACGATTTTACGACTGCTAGCAAACGTGTCAAACCACCAATCTAGAATTTTTCAGACAAAAAAAATTCGGCAAAACGAAGCGTGGTTTCTTGGTGAATTCGCGTCAAAATCGGTCGTCATTTTGGGACTGCATTTCCCATGGTGAACAAAATTGCAGGGTGGAAAAGTTGTCTAAGATCAAGCACAACACCAATCCACGATGACATTCGAAGGCAGACAGGAAAAAAACGAATGCGGGTTCTTTTTTAAAACCCAAAACGCCTTGTCTTGACAAATCCTTCTTCAGTGAGAACTTGCCGCGCTCGCGGACCAAGTCCAAACCGACTGGAAGGCTTGGTGATTTCAAGGAATACCAATACCTGCCCCGTCTGTGTGGTACGAATCGTTGGCGGATGCGATAACTTCAACAATCCGGATGGCTTTCTTCGATTTCCTGCGACATACAGTCCCGCATCAAGGCTTCGGTAGGAGTGAAACTGATGCTGCCCGGTCAAAATGTTCACAAGGGAAGTTGCATCGTCGGTCCGCCCAACAAACTCAATTTTTTGTACCCGATGCGTATCATCAAAATAATAGGTCAAAGACCCCGTGAGATCGGTAGGCATCGTACCGGTCACGAGCGCAACTCGCATTCCCCGCAAACCGGGTTGAGCAGAGATGGCCGAAACACGTTGCCATTGGCTCTTTACCCAACTTGGATAAACATCAAACCTGATCACTTGTTCAAGCGGAACAGCGGGCGGATTGCTTAGGAACTGCTGCGGCTGTGTGGCCAACTTGTTTTCGATGGCCGCCTTGTTTCCGATGACCGTGGGATCTTCCAGTTGGTCACTCACGTTTTCGGCAAAAGTGTTTTCCACGTAGGGAAATGGGTTCGATTCATTGCTGTCTTCGTTTTTGTCGAACATCGCAAAACCGCCAATCGCTGCAGCCGCGACGGCAGGTGCAATTAATTTGGCTTTTATCATGACAGGCTCCCAGATTGAGCTTCCGATGCGCGCAAGAATCCTCGATTGTTATCGGATTACTGGCGCCGCCATTGCCCGTTTTCTTTCGCCCGTCTATCTGACTCACCAATCTGGAATAACCGCATCGATCGGACAATCCAGAAGGCACGCCTGCCTACTCGTCGAATTCTTGAGCCAACCAATCGAGGTCCACACCCAAAATCGCCGCTGCGTATTCTTCGTCGGTGAAGTAGGTCGCTCGTTCGTTCGCTAGTTGAATGTCAAAGCTGGATAAGATGGACTCGGCTTTCTCCAAAGGAAAACGTCGCCTCAACTGCCTCAGAAAGTGCATAAAATCTTCGTCGCCCAAAGCCTGAGCAAACGAATCCCAGCGACGAATCATGTGACCGTGATTGTTTTGCAATACGAGCTGACGACAATAGGCTGCGATTCTCGACAAACCACTTTCGGAAGCAAGGGAACCACCCAGTACCAGAAGCCGGTCGCGATCGGACATTTTTTTTTGTCGCCAAAAAGTTTGCGCAAGGTGCAAAAAGGTGGCTAATTCATGGATCGTACCGGGCATATAATCTTTCCGAATTGGGATACCAGCTCATTCTAACACCAATGCCCTGTTTTCGATGCCCGACGCGATCTACGAATGGTTGACTCAATCCGAAGCGCGAGACCATTTGGCCTTTGCTTCTGGAGAACTGAAAAATGGACGGAAGGAAATTGCCGTTCAGAAAAAATTACGCGAAACATTATCGGCCGACTACGTTCGTGCGTTGTTCCGATTGCTGAGCTTGCGGGAACGTGCCAAGCAAAAGTTCCCAGAATCCGATCAAATGTTTTTTACGGATGAATCTCTTCAACAGTCCTCTTCTTTGCGACTTGCTGAAGTCAAGGCCCAGAGATTCCCCGCCAACTCATGCATAGAAGATTGGTGCTGCGGAATCGGCGGAGACTTGCTGGGGCTCGTCCAAGTGTCGAAAAACGTCACGGGTTTTGATTTGAATGCGGAGCTCGCGCATTATGCAAAAACGAACTTGAGGACCAAGGTTTCCCACGCCTCCGTTGAGGTCGCTGACGTGGGTGATCGCGAGGTCAGTTCAACCCGTTTTTACCACGTTGACCCGGCGCGTCGTCAGAACGGAAGGAGAACGACGCAACTTGAACATTACCAACCGGGAATCGATGTCTTGCAAAAAGTTGTTTTTGATTCCCTGGGTGCCGGAATCAAATTGGCACCAGCAACCAAACTTTACGATTCCTGGAATGATAGATGTGAATGGCAATGGATCGGTCATCAGGGCGAGTGCAAACAGCTGGTCTGTTGGGCGGGCGAGCTTGCCCGGAACCAAGGCCGACGATCGGCCTTGGTCGTCGGCGCCGAAACAGAACATGAACTTGTTGAGTTACCATCCAATGAACGACCAACTTTGGCAAGTTCTCAAGTGGCAAGCCACCTCTATGAACCCCATTCCTGCCTGACAGTTTCTGACTTGGTTTCTACGCTTGCGGCGAAGTACGATTTTCGACTTCTTTCGTCAACGCCTTGTTTTGTTACCGCCGACCTACCGATCCAAACGCCATTCACCCAGGGCTTTGAAATCCTCGAATCATTGCCTGCCAGTGAGTCAAAAATCATGACCGCCTTGAAACGCCGAATGCCCTCGGATGTTGAATTCAAATGTCGTGTTCCCTTTGATCATTTCGCTCGACTCAAAAAAAAGCTAAGAAAAGGCGATGGTCCGCCGCTTACTTTGATCGCCATGGAATTGAATCAACGCAATATCGCCTTTCTCTGCCGGCGCCTTCCAAGAACGATTGAAGCCACAGATCGGAACACAGGATGAATCCGTCAAATATTCAAAACGCCGGCGTCCTTGCTGCGATCGGGAACACTTCGTTGGTACAACTAACAAAAGTCGTGCCTCCGAATTGCGGAAATGTCTTTGTCAAGCTGGAATGGGAGAACCCAACTGGCAGCATGAAGGATCGTGCGGCACAGTCGATGATTCAACAAGCGGAAACAGACGGCCGTTTGAAACCGGGCGATCGAGTCGTTGAATACACGGGAGGAAGCACCGGAATTGCCATCGGTCTCATCTGTATCGCCAAGGGGTACCGACTGCACATTGTGACTTCGGACGCGTTCAGTATCGATAAACGCAATCAGATGGAGGCTTTTGGCGCGACGCTTCAATTGGTGCCAAGCGAAAACGGCAAAACAACCAAGTCACTCATTCTAAAAATGATTGATTTGGCCAAGTCCGTCAGCGAAGAGCCTGACACTTACTGGCCCAATCAACTAAGCAATCGCGACAGTATTGCCGGTTACCATTCCTTGGGGCACGAAATCTGGAATGATATGGGCGGAAATGTTGACGCGTTCGTCCATTCGGTTGGCTCAAGTGCCTCCTTCCAGGGAGTCGGCACCATTTTGCGCCAACGCCGATCCAATATCGATTTGGTTGCCGTCGAGCCCGCCGAATCAGCGGTCTTGAGTGGCGGCCAACCTGGTCCCCATAAGATCGAAGGGATTGGCGTCGGCTATATTCCGCCGCTTTGGGATCAGCATCTTCCGTCCAGCGTCGTACCCGTCGAAACCGAAGAAGCCAAACGGATGACGCGGCGACTTGCTTTGGAAGAAGGACTGTTTGCAGGGACTTCATCGGGAGCAAACGTTTCCGCGGCCATCGAATGGGGCAAAAGAATTGGGCCAGGCAAAAACGTCGTCACGCTACTTCCTGACACCGGCCTCAAATACATGAACACCGACGTCTTTCACACCAATGAGAAATAGTCGGTCGAAAACGAGTCAGCACTCGTCGTTGTCGTGCAACCATCCGCCGAACGTTGCCTTTCCGTCAACGATCGCATCAAGCGGGGAAGATTCACCATTCAACTGGAAATGAATTAACTTCGAAGACTTCCCTGGCTCGATGGAACCAAATTCCTTTTCCCGACAAAGAATCTTGGCCCCGTCGATCGTAGCCATTTCAATAAGGATGCTGGGACTCAGATCGGCAAACCGACTTCGAACCAGCTGAATTTCGCCCAGCATATTCAGGTCGGGATTCGAAGCCAGCGAGTCGGTACCGATGCCTAATTTAATTCGTCGGTCGCGAATCGCTCGGAGCGGATACTCGTCATGTTCAAAGAATGCGTGGGTTCGTGGACAAAACACAATTCTCGCATCGCTCTCGGCAATGACATCCAGTTGCTTCCCGCTGAGGTAATTTCCGTGGACCAGAATCGATCGGTCTCCGCTACACAGTTGGTTGATAACCTGGTCCATGTTCCAGCCTGGCGGCAGATTCGGTAACGCTCCCAGATTTTCGAGCAACTCCTTAAAGGGACCACGTCGATGGTTAAGCCACTCCAATTCTTCTTGCGACTCGGCGATGTGCATCGCAACAGGTGCCTTGCCTCGCCCTGCGGCTCCGAGTAGCTGCTCCAGCAATTCTGGCGAAACCGAATAGGGAGCGTGTGGACTCAGACCGCAGAACCAGTTCGCAGCTTCCTGTTTCGCCAACCAGTCATTGGTTCGTTTCATGAGCTCATTGACACGCCCAGCATCGTTCCCAAGGCGTTCGAAAAATATGCTCCCGAGTAACGGAGAATTCGCATACAACTCGAGTTCGTCCGAGGAAGTTGCTATCTCGCCAACCAAGGCCGTGCCCGTCCGATGGCAAGCGTCGAGCCCCTTCAAGACAGGCGATGAAACCTCTGGGTCGCGGCCGAATCTGTCACCAATGACTTCCGGAATCCAGTCAGTGATGGGAGTTCCCTTCTCGCCGAGTGGCTGACTCAAGTGACTAAACTCAAGATGGGTGTGGCAATTGACCCACCCCGGAAGCACGACCGCATCTCCAAGATCGACAACATCCTTTTCGCCATTGAATGAACCGACTTCGGCGATCGAGTCGTCTTCCAGGATCACCATGCCATTTTCAATCGGCGGCGACGTTACCGGCGCGATCCATTTTGCCCGAAATTTTTTGCAAAGACTTTTGGCTGACGACAAAACGGCTTCCACGCGAAAAGAATCTTGAGGCAATCATGCTTCGATTTGAAGACGGGATCATGATAACAATGATGCCATGGCTTGCCATCCATAATCGCGAACCAAGCTACATGTTCATTTGACGTCGACGCCAAATAGGAAGCCCAAGGAGCGGGCGAGATTCTTTGTCTTTTTCCAATCCACCATACCAGAGCCAAATCAAGATAAGGAATCCAGCGGTGCTTAACAGAATCGTCGGAAGCAGCATGTAATCGAAACCTCCGGCGCCATTTGGCTCGACCAACCCAGGCAGCCATCGGTTTGGACCATCCGGGTAGATGCCACTACAAATAATCGAGAGCGAATTATGAGTCGCGTGATAGGCGATACAGGGCAACAAGCTGCCGCAACGAATCGCAATCATCGCCAGGACAATCCCGATGAAGAACGTCACAATTGATTGTTGAACGACGGCGTGTGCTGCACCAAAGAATAATGAGCTTATCAAGATCGCCCAACTTGGGTTCTTGATTCGCTTGAGGCCCGAAAGAATAAAGCCCCGAAACGCGACTTCTTCGAACACTGCCGGAGCCAAGGCCATCAGGGCAAGAACTGCCAGTAGTCCTGGGGCCGACGACATCAATTGAGTCATCATTCCGTTCAAGGCACTCAAATCACTCGAAGGTGGAAATATTTCGAGCACAACGCGACTTAGCACGCTGAAGGCCGGGTGAAGACAAAGGGCGAGAAATATCGCGATCGGAACGGTTCGCAGGTTCAGCCGTTCCAAACCCAATGTCAATCTAGGTTTGCGAGTCACCATCAAAGCCATCAAGATCGCCGGCATGCCAACCGTGGCCACCAGAACGATAAGTGTTGTCTTGGTAAAGTCCGACCAGTCCATCTGAGGACCCGCCGACAAACCAATAAAAAACTTGAGAATCAAAATCAGTGTGCCGCAAAGGATCGCATGCCCAATGAGTGGCGTATTCTGGCGTTCCCGAATGACATGCCTGACGAGACTTCCAAAGCCCACACGATCACTCGCCCGAAACAAAACCGATTCATTGTTGAATTGCCCGATGGCCCAGCGTGAAGCGAACCAGCAGCAAGCAACCGTGACCATGCAGACCGGCCCACCATAGGCGAACGCTTCGGCATACTGCCCTTCGATCAGGCTTCGAAGCATCAGCATCAATCCGGTCAAAGGAATCAAACTGGTTCCCAGGTTCAAGGTCGATGCCGGAAGCATCGGCAACATCACCAGTGGCATGGCGATCATGATCAGGGGCATCAGGTAATACTGCCCCTCTTTGCTACTTCGTGCAAAAGCGGCAACGGCGACTGCCAATGCGCTGAACAAGGCGGAAATTGGAACCAGTGCGACCAACAACCAAACGATGGCCATCAAGGGTGGGGGACCAATCGCCCCGATGGGGCTTTGAGCGGCTCCGCCAAGGCTTTTGACCACGAACATACCGGTGAAGGCCATACTGGCGAGGTTGAGCACTGACGTGACCATACTGAATGACATGGTGGCCAGGATCTTGCCGAATACAATTTCACCCCGTTTGGCAGGTGAGCAGAGAAGCGTTTCCAGCGTTCCGCGTTCTTTTTCACCCGCGCACAAATCAATTGCCGGATAAAAAGCACCAGTGAGAGCCCAGATCATGATGACAAAGGGAAGGACTTTCGCCCAGAAACTTGCCCGCGTTTGCGACGAATTGCCAACGTCGCTGGATTCGATTTTCGCGATCTGTTCCGATTGAATATGAATGTTGTGTTCGGCAAGTTTTTGCTGGAACCGATCCTTTTGCCAACGGAACAACATCGACCCCATTCGATCCTTGGCAAGTCGAGATCGATCGCTGGAAGAATCGTTGAGCAAAACGATCTGAAATGGCTCGTCGAAGTTTGGCTTCTTGCCCGAATGCGACTTCCACCACCGCTCCGATCTGGAATTTTTATTGCTTCGCTTGGCAATCCAGACAACCAAATCAAGCTTTTCTTCTTTCAGTTTGTCTCGAATAATCTCAGCGCGTTCAGTCTCTTCAACTGCGTTTGATTGAACCAGAAATCGTTCCCATCGATGATTGGACTCAACGGACTCCAATTCCAACAGTTCCCGGTTCTGGTTGCCCAGGTATTCGTCATTCCATTGACCCTCATTGAAGATCCCGTTGTCTGCCGGGAGGCGATCGGTTCCAACGACGAGGACCCGGGTCTGTGTTTTTTGCATGAACTGGGCCATTTGCAACATGGCCATCCCCATCAGGGGATACAGCAACAAAGGAATAACCGCAATCGTGAACAGGGTTCGTCGATCCCGAAGCTGATCCCGCATTTCGCGTAAAAACACAAGTCGGACGTTGCGGTATTTCATGCTTCCTGCTCCATCAACGACGAACTTGCTTCGCGGTCGTGTTCCAGGAGAAGCTGGTAAAACAACTCTTCGAAATCCGTCTGACCAAACGTTTCGCCAAGTTGTTCAAACGTTCCTTCGGCAACAATCTTACCACCGACCAGAATGGCGACACGGTCACACATTCGTTGAACTTCTGACATGATGTGTGAGGAGTAGATGATGCACTTTCCCTGATCGCGGAGCATCTCAATCGTCTTGATGACCTCCCTGGAAACGATCAGGTCCAATCCCAACGTTGCTTCGTCAAAGATCAAAACGGGAGGGTCATGAATCAGGGCCCTCGCAATCGAAATCTTTTGTTTCATTCCGGTCGACATCTTCGAACCCAAAAGTTCGCGAATGTCGTTCATTCGAAACCGGTCAAAGACGCTATTCATGCGTTCATCGAGCGGGCCCTTCTCCAATCCATGCAGTTGCCCAAAATATTCGACCATTTCCCATCCGGTCATGCGGTCGTAAATGGCTGTGTTGTTTGAAACGAAACCGATTTGCCGTCTTACTTTCTCGGCATGCTCGACAACGTCGAATCCGTTGATGGATGCTTTCCCGGAGGTGGGCTGCAGTACCGTACTGAGAATCCGCAACGCGGTCGTTTTCCCTGCACCGTTGGGGCCTAGCAAGCCATATATTTGTCCCGGCATTGCGTCGAAGCTAATACCCGACAGCGCCACGAACTTTCCGCGATTCATGTCAGGATAAGATTTTGACAATTCGCGAACGTGGATCATCGTGGGGTCGTCGTCGATCGGTAGGAATCTAACAATTTAAAGCTGCGAATTCGCTGTTCATCTGCGAAAACGGAGCCTTGCCGGCAAGTCCGGCACTTGAAAGGTTAGCTCACAGGAAGGGATGCCCTGTCTAATTTTTGAATGATTCACATTTGACGGTCGTAACGATTTCTCAGGTTCAGAAATCATGGATTCTATGGAATGGAATTTCGATTGGGTGGCAAGCAAACGTACCCTTTTAGACGGAGTTTTCACGAACACGCAACTGAACCCAGGTTGAATGCCATGTCTTCCCCTGCCGACGCCATGTTTGGACACAACTATCACATCGTTCCCGAGTTGCCGAAAGAATTTGCACCCTGGAACAACACACCGTCGGACGCCGGGATCCAATTCCAACCGCGCAAACCCAAGTCGTTGGCGGAAACCAAATTAAGCGAAAACGATTTGCTTCCAATCATTCTGAAGTTTCTTTACGTTCGTGGCTCGCAAACCGGAAACGAGATCGCCAATCAGATTCGATTGCCATTTGCGATCGTTGAGCCACTATTGACCGAGCTCCGCTCGAGGATGTTGATTGCCTACCGAGGGTCAGCGGTTGGCGGAGACTACGAGTATGAACTATTGCCAACCGGGGTTGCTCACGCCGAGAAGTTCTATAACGCGTGCACTTATTGCGGCTCCGCACCGGTGGACATGCAAACTTATTTCGAAAGCGTCTATGCGCAATCGTTGAGAAACTCAAAACCAACGGCAAGTAGCATTTTCTCCGCCATGCAAGATCTGATCCTCAGTTCTTCGCTTCTGGGCCAGGTGGGACAAGCCGTTCGTTCCGGAAAAAGCATGTTACTTTACGGAGCACCCGGCAACGGAAAAACGAGCATTGCGAGACGAATCATTCGCGCGATGGACGCCAACATCTGGATCCCTCGAACGATCTCCATTAGCGGAGCAATCATCCGGCTGTTCGATGCGACCATTCATGAAGAAGTTCCTGTTCCAAAGTCGGAGGGCATCATCAGCGATGACATTGACGATCGCTGGGTTTGCATCAAACGACCAATCGTGATCGTCGGTGGCGAGTTGAGCATGAAACACCTTGAGGCCACCCTCAATCCAACTTCGGGGATCATTGAAGCACCGGTGCATTTGAAGAGCAATTGTGGATGCCTGGTCGTCGACGATTTTGGCCGTCAAAAAATCACCACCGAGGAGTTGCTCAATCGCTGGATTATTCCGTTGGAAAGTGGACAAGACTATCTCAACTTGCCAACGGGTCGCCAGATTCAGATCCCCTTCGAGCAGCTGCTCGTATTCTCAACAAACCTGGAACCCAAGTCCCTGTGCGACGAAGCGTTCCTTCGAAGAATTCATTACAAAATCGAAGTCTTCGATCCCAACCTGGAACAATTCCAGCAGCTTTGGGATCAGACTGCGGACGGATTGGGATTCGAATCGGCACCGGGTGCTTTTGAGTACCTGGTTGAGAACCATTACCGTAAAACCGGTCGATCCATTCGATTCTGCCACGTGAAAGACCTCCTGCTGCAGATCAAGGACTTTTGTGAGTACCAGGAAATCCCGCTCACGATCACGCCTGAGACGATCGAGGTTGCAGTGAGCAACTACTTCCCCCGAAACTAGATTCACCTGATTTCGGTCAATTCGCCCAGGTGCGCACGGGCTTTGTGAACCAATTCGCGCTGGCTTATCAATCGGCGCGTTTTTTTATGCGCCGCCATTACACGCAAGAATTCGGCAATTAAAATGGCAGTTTTGCTAACGATATTTTGCCAATCGGAATCAACATGAATTCGCGCCTCGTTGCAAGCCTAGCCTTGCTCTTCCTCGCTCTGAATATTCCGCTCGTCGGACAGGAAAAAGACAAGAAAGCGGAAACCAAAGCCGTCACCCCCAAGGCGATCAAGTTTTCTGATACCAAGCTCTGGGAACGCGTCGGCCAGTTTACGATTTCTCCGAATGGCAAATGGACAGGCCACGTCGTCATGCCAGGAGAAGGCGATGGGCGTCTGATCATCGCGGAACGCAACGGAGAGAAAAAATACCAGTTCGCCGTTGGCCCCGGTTCCGGACAAATCCGATTTTCTCACGATTCGAACTACGCAGCATACATTGAATCCCCCAAGGACAAAGAAGCAAAGGCCGCACGAAAGGCCAAGAAGCCGCTGAAACGAAAAGCCGTTCTCATGAAGTTGGATGACGGTTCGCGAACCGAATTCGACAACGCTCAGACCATCAGCTTTTCAGGTGAGAATCCAAAGTGTTTCGTTGTCCAAAAACCTCGGCCTGCAGGACGCCCTTCCGGTGATTCGGGCTGGAGCGGCACGGATCTGCTCGTCCACGATCTGAGCTCAGGCCATCACATCAATATCGGGAATGTGAAAAGCTTTTCTTTCAACAAGGCCGGAAACCTGTTGGCATTGGTGATCGATGCCGAAGGAAAGTCCGGCAATGGAGTTCAACTTTTCCATGTCAATGAATCTCGCATCACCACTTTGGTTCAGGGCAAAGCAACTTACGGTTCCCTTTCTTGGACAAGGGAAGGCGACGCGCTCTGCCTGTTAAAAACCGTCAAGGACAAGAAATACGAAAACGCGATCAACCACGTGATTGCGTTCACGAACGTGGGAGGCTCCGGCCAGCAAGAATACGTGATCGACCCGGTCAAAGTTGCGGCCATTCCCGAAGACATGACGATCAGTCCCAATCGCACACCCAGCTGGGATGACGATCGAAGCATGGTCTTGTTTGGCATTCACGAGTTGAAGGCCAAAGAAGCTCCCAAGAAACCGGATCCGACTGCCAAGCCAACCCCGCCTTCAAATCCAGGCGAAGTTGCCGACTTGGTCGTATGGCATTGGCAAGACAAACAAATGCAATCCATGCAGCAAAAGCGCGAAGCCATTACGAAGCGAAGATTTCACTTGTGCGTTCACCATGTAGCCGATCAGAAGACATTCCGCTTGGGCGACGACGAAATCCCGACGGTTTCCGTTTCCCGCCCCTACAAATTTGCGATCGGCTCAGACAACCGCAAGTATGAGCGAATGGGCAACCTGGACGGACGTCGATACCGAGACATCTATTCCATCAATATGAAAACAGGGAAGCGAAAGCTGCTGCTTGAAAAAGCGCGATATGCTTTCGGGGTTGGACCGTCTGGGATTCACTACCTTTACTATGACGATGGTCATTTCTTCATTCACAACCTGGCGAATGGAAAGACAACAAATGTCACCGAGAAAGCTCCGGTTTCATTCGTCAACACGGAAAGCGATTACAACGTCGTCAAGCCACCTCGCCCTGTGAGCGGTTGGTCCAATGACGGAATGCATGTCATCCTTTCCGATGGATGGGATCTTTGGAAGATTTCGGTGGATGGAGAAAAAGCCGTTAACCTGACGGTGGATGGAAAATCAAAGCAGATTCGATACCGAAGTCCGATATTTCTTCACCCGGAACAATTGGGCGTCGACTTTACGAAACCCGTCTATCTTTCTGCTTACGGCGAATGGACCAAGAAAGCCGGTTTCGCTCGAATGCAACCTGGAAAAGCTGGCGTTGAAATGCTCGTCTGGGATGATGCGAGCTTGAATGGCCTTAGCAAACTGAAAGACCAGGACGTGTTCATGTTCGCCAAGTCCACGCAGCAAAAATCGATGGACTACTTTGTTGCGGGTCCCGATTTGAAAGACGCCAAACGGATTTCGAATACGAATCCGCAACAGAAGAACTTTAAATGGTCTGCCGGTGTTCGCCTGGTCAACTACACGAGTGAAAACGGCGACAAACTCCAGGGCGCGTTGTACCTTCCTGCCGGTTACATCGAAGGCAAGAAATACCCCACGATCGTCTACATGTATGAGAAGCTTTCGCAACGAGCGAACAGTTATGATACGCCCCGCCACGGCGGATTTAGCGCTTCGGTTTATCTCAGCAACGGTTACGCTGTCTTCAATCCGGACATCGTTTTCCGTGTTAACGATCCCGGACTTTCAAGTAAGGACTGCATTCTTTCTGGGCTTCAAGCGGCCGTCGATACGGGCGTGGTTGATCCGGATCGTGTTGGTCTTCACGGACACTCTTGGGGCGGATATCAAACAGCCTTCCTGATCACACAAACTGACAAATTCAAGGCGGCCGTTGCTGGCGCCCCATTAACCAACTTGATCAGCATGTACAGCTCGATCTATTGGAATTCCGGGAGTGCCAACCAGCCGATTTTCGAAAGCAGCCAGGGTCGGTTCAAAGGCGGCTACTGGGATAACATCGAGGCCTACACTCGAAACTCGCCCGTTTATTACGCCAAGAATGTCAAAACCCCTCTGCTGCTACTTCACAATGATGCCGACGGCGCCGTCGACTGGAACCAGGGGATTGAGTATTTCAACACCTTGCGTCGCCTGAACAAGCCCGTCGTCATGCTGCAGTACAAGGGTGAGAATCACGGCCTGCGAAAACCGGCCAACCGCAAGGATTATTCTTACCGAATGATGCAGTTCTTTGATCACTACCTGAAAGGGAAAGACGCCCCGAAATGGTGGAGCGAGGGGATCAAGCATGTTGATATGAAAAAACATATCAAGGATTTCAAGAAAGCAAACGAGAAATAAAAAAAATCGCAGTCTCGCTTACGAAAATCAAATTCAAACACGCAATTCAAATTTGAGTTGCGTGTTTTTTTTGCTAACGCTTGGCCAAAAGAACGAACAGCCAACCGAGCCCGGTACCGAGAAAGGCAAATGCCAAAAGCGTCACGATCATTCCGATCATGAAACTGCTGTAGCCGAATCCAAATATCCCTGTGATCAGGTCGTTTTGAACAAAAACAAAAATCAACCCGGTGATCAACCCGAGCACGGTCCCGCCGATGAGAAATAATAGCCCGCCGTCCGATTGATTCGACATAACGCACCCCGCAACGAAGGTTTCCAGATCAGTATTGAATCGTTAGATCATGCTTACGCGCCAATTCGCTTTTTGAATTGAGCAAGCGTCAAACAGTTGACCACATGTTTTTTCGTAAGTCCACCACGTCTTGCCTGCTTGATTCCGAACTGCATGACGCCCAGTCCTTTGGTACTGTGAGCATCGGTATTAATGACGATCGGAATGTCGAGAGAAATCGCCTGAGCCAAATGCACGTCATTCAAGTCCAACCGCGCGGGGTTGGCGTTCAGCTCAAGGATCTTCTTGTGCTCAATCGTGGCCTTCATCACCGCTGCCATATCGACTTCGTAAGGATCGCGGCGATTGATCAGTCGTCCCGTCGGGTGGGCAATCGCCGTGACGTGGGGATTCTCGATAGCGCCTAGAATTCGTTCCGTGATCTGATCTTTGGACTGGGTTTGTCCGTAATGCACCGACGCCAGGACCCAATCCGCCTGGGCGAGGACATCATCCGGCAAATCCATCCCACCTGCCTCAAGGATGTCACATTCAATTCCTTTGAAAACCCAAAACTTGCCGTCGCCATCGGAATTGAGCTGGTCGATTTCCGCCCATTGTTTCAGCAACCGTTTTTCGTCTAGCCCATTGGCCATCGAAACCCGTTTCGAATGATCCGTGATTGCAATGTATTTGAGTCCGCGCTGCTTCGCGGCCTCAACCATTTCCAAAAGACTGGCCTTGCCGTCGGTTTCGGTCGTATGCATATGCAAGTCGCCACGAATATCTTCGAGCGTAACCAAGTCCGGCAATGACTCGGATTCGGCCCATTCAAACTCTTTTCTTTTCTCCCGAATTTCGGGTGGGATCCAGGGCAGATTCAACGCGGCATACACGTCCGATTCTGATGTTCCGGCGACGTATTTTTCTTCTTTCCCCGCTACATCAAAAACGCCCCACTCGTTGATCCGTAAACCAACTGCCTTGGCGCGACCGCGGAGTTCTACGTTATGATCTTTGGAACCGGTAAAGTATTGAAGTGCTGCCCCAAATGATTCTTCGGGTACCACTCGTAAATCAATTTGAAATCCACTATCCAAACGAACCGACATCTTGGTATCGCCGCGACCAATCGTTGATTCAATTTCAGGAAATGACGCGAAGTGATCCATGACCTGTTTAACGTCGGTTGAATCCACAAGGATATCGAGGTCTCCAACCGTTTCCCGACCACGCCGATAACTGCCGGCAAATTCCAATTGACGAACGGCTTTGCATCCGGCGAAATGCTCTCGCAACTCCGTCGCCAACTTGTCAGCGTCGGCCCAGTAAATCCTTTTGTTGGCCGCGGCGGCAATCTCAAGCCCCTTCAAAATGGAGTCCTGCGTTTTCTCACCAAAGCCATCCAACTTGGCTACCTCACCGGCCTCGCAAGCAGCCTTCAAGCGATCGAGGGTGTCGATCCCGAGTTCATTGAACAGCTTCGCCGCTTTCTTGGCACCCAGGTTTGGAATTCGCAAAAAAGAAAGAACCGTTTCGGGAACCGACTCGAGGATCTTCTCGAGTTGCTTCATGGTTCCTGTCTCGATCAGCTCTTTGCATTTTTCGGCGGTGCTTTTTCCAATCCCGTCGAATTGGGTTAGATCTTCACCACGTTCCACCAACTTGCTAACTTGCTCACCGAGGTCCTTGATGACCCGGGCACCATTGCGATAGGCCCGGAGCCGAAAAGCATTTTCGCCTTGAAACTCCTTGAGGTCGGCAAGCATGTCCAACTTGGCCGCGATTTTTTGATTGTTCATTTCGCGCGAATGATGGTTAAATTTTTTTTGAATAGGCGAACATGGACAAAGATTGAATCAGGGATCAATCTTCAAGGTCAAATCGAGTTCGTTCTTGACATCACCCGTTTTCACATTCAAGGCCATTTTGTAAACGACGCTTCCTACTTTGCACAAACCTTCGCCGCCTTCCTGGCAGTAGTAGTACCGAAGATAGACGCTCATCGATTTTGATTCCTCAGTCACCGTCGCCCGAAAAACAAACTTCCCGTCGACCATCTTCGCGGGCCCGAAAACGAGTTTGGCGTTTTGGTCGTCACTCGCGTCCGCTCCAGTACCGATAGCGACCTTGAACGTCGTCGGCGCGTCCTTGTTCAACTTCCAGCCACCTGGCAAATCCGGCGTCAGCCGAACGACGACCTCGCCCGGCTTCGCCACGAGCGCACGATCAATCTGGACTTCCGTGGCGCCCGGAAACTGGGGAACCTTGGACTTTCCCGGAACTCTCGGCGGCTCAAGTCCTTTGATTTCAAATGTGGAAACTTTGAAGTCGTCCAAATTCACTATCCGAATTTTGTGGTTGTTGGTATCCGTAACAAACAATCGGTTGCCGGAAATTGCCAGCCCAGACGGTTCATCGAATTGCGGATTTTCATCGTTGTCACCAGGCTTCCCGTCGCCCGCGATTGTCTTGGTTTTACCCGTTTTGGCTTCGATGGCTTTGATTTTGTTGTTGTAGGTATCGGCGACAAAAACGAAACCATCGCGATACGCGACGCCCAAAGGATGCTGCAAACGGACTTTTTCTTTTTCCCCGTCAACATCGCCAAAAATGAAGAGCCTTCCGCGGGGTTGTTCTGACGTTCCAACCAGCGTTTCCACTTCCCCTTTTCCCGAGAGTGGAAGCTTGCGAATCGAACTGCCTTCGCTATCCGCGAGGTAGATGAAATTTTTATCAGCGGTCAAACCACTCGGCTGCGCAAACGACGACGCTCCCAACTGGTAGGGCTTCACGGGGACAAACTTGCCGTCGACGATATCTTCTCGGCCGTTACCGGCCCAGATCCCTATCGTGGATTCATCAAGCAACATCGTCCAGACTTGATGGTTGCCCGCCATGGCAATGATAAGTTGCCCGTTGTTGATCAACAGATCCCAAGGACTGTTCAAGGCCGTCGTTTTCGGATCACCAAACCAGGGCTCGTGTCCGCCCTGCCCCAATTCATTGATAAAGTTGCGGCGTTGTTGTTTTCCGGTACCGGCGATTGTCGTAACTTTTTTCTGCTTCAAATCGATCTTGCGAATCAGGTGGTTCTCCGTATCGGCGACGTAGAGCATCCCATTGTGTAAGGCCATGCCCTGCGGATGATCAAACTCGGCCGATGCAAAATCACCATCCTTTCGACCAATCGCCCCACTACCAATGGTCGCCAGCAGTTTCCCGTCCAGATCCGTCATCACAATTCGATTGTGATTGCTATCCGAAACAAACAGCCGTTTCCCTTCTTCGTCGACCAAAACTTTCCCGGGGAATCGAAGTGGCGTATTCTTGAGTTGGTTTTCTGCCAATTCGATTCGAAATGGTGTTTCGTCCAGCTTTTTGGCTTTACGAAATTTCTCAAGCTTGGTTTTCAGGACCGCTTCCAGCGTTTCAAAAGTAACTTCACCGCCTCGCCCCCAAAACACGCCGCCGTCAGGATCAACCATCAGCACAGTCGGCCAGCTATTGGCGCCGATCCGGTTCCAGTAACTCATGTTCAAATCATTGATAACCGGATGCTTGATTTCATATCTCATCACAGCCTGCGTGATGTTTCGCGAATCCTGCTCGGCCTCAAATTTAGCGCTATGGCAACCGATCACCACAACTTCGTTGGGATACTTTTCCTCAAGCTTCTTGAGTTCGGGAAGAATATGAATGCAGTTGATACAGCAATACGTCCAAAAGTCGATAACGACAAACTTCCCTTTCAGGTCCGCTTTGCGAATCGGACCATTCGTATTCAGCCACTTCGCCCCTTTGGGAAAATCGGGAAGCGGAATCGCTCGGGGAAAGATCCCAAGCCGAATCTCGTCGGCGGTTCGTTCGTCTTTCAGCCGATCCTGTTTCTTGCCATCGTCTTGTTTTTTGTCTTCCTGAATGGGCCAGCGATTCGCCGTGCTGGCCAGAACTGGGTTTAATCCTCCCGTCAGCAATAAAACGACAAGGAACAAAATCGAGGTAGAGATAGCTCTCGATTGCGCAGGCATGATTTCTCCGCCAAAACGATGGTGTTGATAAAGTGCCAAGAACTTGGCAGCAACGAATGAACATGTGACGCACCATGCGTCCATGACTTACAAAGATTTTAGCGGCTTCGGATCTTGTTTAGTAGCCGCGTCGAACGATGAACGTTTTTGCGTGTGCGTCCAACCATTCCTGACAATTCGTTCTCACAAAAATGGTTGCAGCCACAGGACTGTCGAACGCGCAAAACGAACCGATCAACAACTGGCGGAAGTCGACTCGAGAGAACCAACCAACTCCTCGTTGACGAAATCCGCATCAGGCAATTCAAGCGTAAAGCAAGCTCCCTGCCCTTTCCCAGAACTGGTCACGTTCAAATCACCGCCAAGTTCTTTGGCCGCATTGGCACTGCTGTGCAGTCCGAATCCATGACCATTTTTCTTGGTCGTAAACCCGTGATTGAAAATCCGATTCAAGTTTTCACGAGGGATACCAATGCCGTTATCGTGGACTTCAAACCGGACCTTCCCGTCATGCTTCTTCAGGAGTAGCCTAATCCGTTTCTCTTCCTGACCCGAATCGACGCACGCGTGTTTTGCATTCCCAATCAAGTTAATCATGATTTGGAGAACTTTGTGCCGATCCACGTTTGCGGCTGCATTGAAATCCAATGTTTGTTCGATCTTGATATCACGCGAGAGAATACTGCTCTCGATAACTTTCAACGCGGCACCAACCAGGTCCGCAAGTGGAATCCGCTCAAGCGCGCCCCCTGAACGGGCCACCGATTGCTGCATGGCTACGATTTCTTTCACATGCTCGATATTGTCGATCAGGGTCTGCATTTCCCCGAGCTCTGTGTCTCTCTCATGACAAATTTCTTTTGCCAAGGTTTCGAGGATCGCCGGAAATGACTTACCGCGTTTGGTGTTTTCAAGGAAGTTCGCAAGATCGTTCTTGTTCTCCTGGATGATCTCTGAGGCCATTGCAAGCCGTTCGACGCGACTTTTTCGCAGTTGGGACGCAACTAAATTGGCGGAAACATTAACACTGTTGAGAACATTGCCAACGTTGTGCAATACACCTGTCGCCACTTCAGCCATGCCAGCCCGTCGTGACGCCGTCGAAAGTTCGCGGTACAGCGTTTCCTTTTCCTTATCCGTTTTCTCACGTTCAACCAATTCGTTCTCCAACTGCTCTTGAGCTTCGAGCAACTGAACCGTTCTCTCTGCTACCCGAAATTCGATTTCTGAATTTGCGTTGGCAAGTTCCGCTTGCCGTTCGCTTAACTGCCAGCCTTCCTTGGTTGCGCGCCAACAGGAGATAAACAGAAACACATCCTCAAACAGCACCCAGGCGGCATGCTCCATCCAACGAAAAGGACTTTCCGTCGCGATACCATAAACGGATTGGGGCCACCAGATTCCACGCACGAAGTGATCGGCCGCCACGACAATCGTTGCGGTCAGGATGACCTTCCAGTCCCGATAGAATGCCAGGAAAGCAAGTGAACCAAAAATGTGAAAGTGAGCTTCAATCCGGCCGCCCAGCAAGTGAATCAACAAAGCGGACCAACCCACTTGCGCGACCGCCACAACATGACGCGTCAATGTTTGCCCGGGAAACTTAAAGCACATAAAGATTGGAAAGGCCGATAACAGCCCACCGATCCCAATCGATGCCCATACATGGACATGAGTGTAAGGCGTTTCCCCGATCCAGGTTTGAGGTGAAAACACCAATGCGGCCATCAGGCCAAACAAAAACTGAAGGCACAGCAACGCCACGAACAACATATCAGTCTGTCGATAGACTTCATCGCGGTGCTCGACGAACAATCGCTGGGTGACTTCGAAGTTGTTTAGCTGAGATGTGTTCATTCGATTGCTATTTCCAGATTTGACAACCAAAAACCGGGAATCGTTGTTCGGCCGGTTTCCTATTCATGATGCAGACGATTGAATCCGCGCCTCGATTTTCGCCTTCGTGGCCACGACTGCCCGTGATACCGCCACCAAAAATCCGTTGCTTTTCTTTATTGAAGCAAAGCAGGTACCCAGAGGTATTGACTTCGAATTTTTTTGCCTCTTGGGCATCTAGGTCGTCGAAGACATTCGCGGTCAACTGTTCCGCTTTCTTTCTTAAATGGGTATCAGACCAGTCGGCTGTTTTTCCCGCAGGCCGGAATACGACGATCTTTAAATCAACTCGATCTTTGCCAACTCGATCAATGACTCGCTCCAACTGATTCAAACTGGCTTTTGTACATGGGCACCTTGGGTGAACGAACATCACCAGGGTGTATTCACCTTGTCCGAAAGCCAAAGCCGTGGTCTCCGGCCAACAATCCAACTGATCGATGTTTTTCGCAGGCTTCGTCGAATAATTGACGAGGCACAAAAAGCCACCGCTCAATGCCGCCAACCATGCAACCGCCATTAATATGGCCAACCGAGCGGCTCCGCACCGTTGGGAGCGAAATCGTCGCGTTGAAAAATCAAAGTTTGTTGCGTTCATTTGATTCGAAAAAAATCCCGGGAATTCCTGCTGAAGAATAGTATGCGATTGCGTCCGAGTTGAAGAATCCGCACGCTGCCATCCCAATTGCCAACGATTTTTGAATGCAACACGGATTCAATCACTCAAATCCTGGCAAATTTTTCCGACTCGGAAACTTTTTCAACATGCGGCGTCCAACGAAACGGATTCGATCTGTTTATAATGCGTTACTCTCGACTCAACGCACTTCGATTATCTTGCCGACCAATCCGTGTACCGCTTTGCAATTAGTGCCGCCTTGTTCTTGATGGCCTTTCCAGTGGGCGCGATCCTTCCGACGTCGACTTGCAGGGCGCAGGACCTAAATGTGGTGCTGAACCAATTGAACAATCGCCCCGCAAGCGGAGTCGAAATTGCGAACAAGTTTTTACAAAGTGAAGAACGCACTCCGTTTGAACGATCTGTCACGCTTGACATGTTGGCCAAAGCATTTCTCCGACTCAGTGAACCGGAGAAGGCACGCAAGGCAATTGAAGAATCAAAACGCATCGCGCTCCGTTTAAAACAGAACAAACTATTACGAAAGATCACCCAAACGGAATCGCTTGTCGCCAGCGACCTTGATGAGCATCGCTGGGCTGTGAAGGCGGCCACCGAGTCCATTCAATATTCCAACAAGTACAAGGCGAATGATCCTTTCTTGGCAATTCCACTCAATGAGCGGGGAATCAATCATTCCATGTTGGGCGAATTCGATCTGGCCATTGAAGATTTTCGAAAGGCGCTCAAACACTGCGACGAGAAGAAGCATGCTCGGTTGCGACTCAAGATCCTCCTGAACCTTGCTGCCACTCTGGATTCCGTCCATGCCCATGAAAAATCCCGCGACCTGTACGCGGAAGCCATTGAGCAGGCGACCAGGGTAAACGACTACGAAGCCATCGCGGCTGCCAATATCAATATTGGAATCAACTTGCTTTCCAACTCTCAACCGGAAAGAGCCCTGCAGTTTCTGGAGAAGGGCATCGCTGTCGCGGAAGAAAAACGGTACGCCAAGCTGATCGCGATGGGCCGGAGATCCGTCGCGGAGATTTTGGTTGCCCAAAAGGAATATGAACAGGCGTTGGACGAATTTGAATTGGCCATCCGCGCCAACAAAGACCTGGGAAACCAGCGGCTTGTGCGTCGATTAAAGAAAGA
>CAYSXI010000065.1:0-25765 GCA_964434955.1 uncultured Pirellulaceae bacterium | reverse complement strand
AGTCGGGCAGGAAATCTCATCATGAGTTCATACGACATTTTCATGTTGGTCATTCTCGCCGCTGCCGTTCTGTTCGGTTTGTGGAAAGGATTGGCGTGGCAAGTGGCAATGCTCGCGGCAATTTTCGTGAGCTATTTCGTTTCGGCCAACTTCAGCGGGGTCGTCGCGGGTTACATCAGCGCCGACGCACCTTGGAACCGGTTCTTGGCAATGTTCATCCTTTACGTCGGAACTTCCCTCGCGATCTGGGTGGCATTTGGATTCGTGCGCAAGTCAATCGACAAGATGCAGCTCGAATCTTTCGATCGACAAATCGGCGCAATTGTTGGTGGCGTTACGGGCGCAACGCTTTGTGTCGTAATCACTCTGTTCGCCGTGACGCTGCTTGGTGAGAAAACGCGCAAGGCCGTCTGCGAATCCAAAAGCGGATACTACATCGCAAAAGGTCTGGACCAATTGTCAGCGGTCGTTCCTTCTCAGTATCACGAAATGGTGGCACCCTACGTCGATAATCTGAACCAGGCCCTGGATGAACATGGCAACAACCCGGAAGGTGAGTCATTTGAGGGCACGTTGACGACGCGCGAACCGGGTAGTGTGACAACCGGCAATCAATACACGGGCACTTGGCACACGCCGGAAAAAGATGCCGAGTTTGATCTGGAGAAAGCCGCCAAAGCTTTGTTGGAGAAAGCGGCCAATAACTCAATCAACCGGAAGTAATCGGCAATCGGCCATGCGGTAACCGTTTGGGGTCGTTGGATTTCAAGCATCCGCCTTCATTCGCGAATGATTGGCTACGCTTTTAATCGTTTAATCGCGAACCCGTGTTTTGTTGACGTACGGATTCTTGATCCGTTTTCCGTTGGCATGTTCCTTATCACCCGATTGAAACATCCATCCGGTTACGACAAACCAAAGGGCGACCGCTCCAACAGCGATTCCGAGCATTTTCCATCGCCATCGTATCACTTTGGCTTTCTGTTCCATCTCATCAAGAAACTTCTGGTGTTCGATCTGTTCTTGTGAAACCGTCGATAAAATGGTTTCCATGGAGTCGTTTTTTTCGTGGATCATAAACACACCGGTAGATTCAAGACGGGCCAACAATCAAGCATAGCTTTTTTCAGATTGGCGAAGGGAATCTTTGAAGTCCCGGAGCATCTTTGAGATCTCAATTCCGTTAGAACCGTCGTATTCGGTTCACTCCCGTGCCTCAAGCGATCCGAGGCTGTCGACCCTTAGCCAGCCCGAGAACCATTGGGAACCGGCTTCTCGGTCACCGAGAGGACCGGCAAAACACCGTCCGCATAGCCAATGTCAAACAACATGCCTTCCGACATCTCACCGGCCATTTTTCGTTTGGGAAGGTTGACGATAAAAAGTGCCTGAAGACCGACGATTTCCGTTGGGTCCTCGCGTTCTTTCTGGATGCCGGCCAAGATGGACCGCTGATGGTCACCAAAATCGACGGTCAATTTGCAGAGCTTGTCGGAACCCGAGACGTTGCTGACTTCCAGAATGGTTCCCGCGCGAATGTCAATTTTTTCGAGAAGCGATAAGTCAATTTCGGGCTTGATCGGTGCTGGATTCATGAACAATTCCTTTCTGTATTTGGATCTTGTTGCATTTTGGTTTCAATCAACCAAAAATTACAGGCGGCCTGAATAGCGGAATGCTCGCGGCGGTTTGATTCGTGTCGTCATTCGTTCCGTTCATTTTCAGCGTTTGTTAAAAAGCAACAAGTAATCGATTTTCTTTCTAAACGGATTCGCGCGAACTCATGGGCGAAAACAAAAGTCGAATTGACATTGCCGGGTTTCTGTTTTTCTTCGGTGGCGGGACGCTCGCGCTGGTGCTGCTATGTAGCCTGAGCGCCTTTGTCTGGAATTCCGTAAAAGATCCCATAACCAAATCAATGAATGAAAAGCGCGAGGCGAGGGAGAACAAAGAAAGGCTGAAAGAGCAAAATTCCGACGACGGAATTGAAAGTCGCCTCAAGACGCTCGGGTTGGCGATGATGCGGCACGCCGACGACGATCGACGCGGCAGATTGATTCCGACATCGGGCAGCGAGGATTGGCGTGTCGCGTTGGCGGAGAAGCCAGGCGGATTCGAATATTCCACGTTGCTCAATGGAGATGGCAAGACTCAATACCTGTTGGTGACGGGGCCAGGCACCGTTTTTGACAAGAACAACCCCCAATCGGGAACCAAAAATTTCATCGACCGATCGGGGCGCTCCAAGTCGACCATACCATTGATCATCCACGTTGACCCGTCTCAAGCGATAACATTCACTTCCGTGCAAGAGTTCTATTTTGATCCGGGTATGCGAAATCCACTTCAAGGTTCCACCCCCGAGTTTCGATGTCTGATGGCGGATGGAAGTGTCAAGACATTTTCCAAGAACATCGATCCAGCGACGTTGCGAATGTTATTTCAAGTCTATCCTGAAATCAGCGATTCCGAATTGCGAGGAATCATTCCCGAGTTGCGAAGGTACGGACTTCCGACTTCCGTACCGAAACCACCGGGGAAGTTCAAAAAGCTATTCGACAAGTGAGTACTAGCCGGAAACATCCGTATCGTTTGACCTTCATTTCTCAGTCTTGAATTCACTAGCTATTCGTGTTGCTTCTCCAGAATCCCATTCCAATCGAAACTCGTTCCGACTCGATCGCCGTTGCGGATTCACTCGACCTGGGATCTTTGCGTTTACTCGCGGATGGGCAGCCTTTTTGGAATCGCGTGGACGCGTTTATCGATCAGTATTTCTTCGTGGTCCTCGGCCTGGCGATTCTTTTTCCGGCGATATTGATTGTCGAAGCGATGAAACTGCGTGCTCGTCGAAGTAACCAGGAGAACCGGAACGTGGGAACCGGTTTGCTCGCGGCGATTCCTCGTAGCTGGTACCTGCTGGTTGCCGCACTGACCGTCTCGGGTGGAACGATCTTTCACTTGAATCAACAAGTGACCGACTACAAACGTCGCTACGAGCAAACCCGTTCCAAGCTTGAAAGAACCGTTGACGAGTACTACCTGGCCGAAACGGGAAAACGTCCCGAACCTTTTCAGCCGATTCGGCCAAAGCACCCGAGACGAATGGGGGGCGTCTACTATCGCGGAAACGATGAGCGACATGTCGAACTTTACAATGGCGGCTTTTATCAAACGGCAGAAATCAATGTAATGCTGAAAACGAATTCAGGTCAGGGCCTGAATTATGGCGATACGGTTGCGGCCAACCTTGTGCTTGAATTCGAAATCGAAGCGGCTCCGAAAACGGCTCCCGGACTTTTCGATGAATCAATCATGAGCAAGGTTTTCCTCAGTGATCAGCGAAACGACCAGGCAACGGAGTCTCAACCCGTCGTTGCTCGGTTGGCAACGATCGAGGCGAATCGAAAGTGGAGGACCCGCTTTCCAGTCGAGTTGAATGTCGAAGACGTTGGGAGCCTGGAGCGTTTCTCGCAAAGTGGGCTGATCTTTGTCTACCTTGGCGATCCGGATACGAATCCATTCCGCGCCATTCCGCATTATGGAATCCGATTTCAGTTGGACCTGGAAAAGGGGAAGATTCAACCCACCTCCGAGGTCTGGATGGGTCCCATTTATGTTCCTGAAAATGCACTGATTGCATCGGAGCGGCAAATTTCACTATCGGAATGGTTGGACTACCGCCCCATGCCAGAGATCAAACGAGACAATACCAAGGATCCAAAGTTGCTTGGCGAAGATCAATACGATGGCCTGAAAAATGAAAAGTCGAAATAGTTCAAACACGCGGACCTTCGCCGGCGACGACCGGCATGAGACGCCAGACGAGAATCATCGTGGCGAAATTCGATGGGTTTAGTGAGATGAGAATGAAACGCGTTGCGATACTGACCTTCTTTTGCTGCTTGATGGCTGGATTCATCGTTGGGTGTAACTCGGACAAGTCGGAGGATGTGGCAAAAGTAAACCCCGATCTGACCGATCCGGAATTGCTGGCCGCCGAAAAGGAAGCTCGAGAAACCGTCCAGCAATTGGTGGACGTGATCAAGGCCGACAAACCGCGCATCAGCGCTTCGGTGAAAATGAAGTTTGTTGACGGAGAGCAAGCAGAATACTTGTGGCTGACCCGACTACGAATCTCGGGCGACGAGATTTTTGGCGCGCTCAACGAGGAGCCTAAGTTCGTTGGAAATGTCGAGTTCGGTAAAGAGTATTCCGTGAAGGTGTCCGATATTCACGATTGGATGATCGTCGAAAATGGGAGCGTCTCTGGAGGGTATACCGAGAAGGTCTTCGCCAAGCGCAAGGCGAACAAGTGAATCACCTTTCCTCTTGATCCGTTGACATCACCTGCTTTGACCGAGGCGCGATTACCAGGATTCCCAGAGTTTTTCGGCGATGCCAAATGACAAGGTCATTCCAGCGCCGCCGGTTGCCGCGACGATTTTGCAATTTGCGGTCGCATCGCGAACGGTCACGTGATTTGTTGGATGCTTGGCGTAGATTCCGTGCCACCGCCTTTGGATTTGCATGTCCGGGATATCAATTAGCGCTCTGATTTCGTGCAGAATCAAATCGTCAATGGCTTCTGAATCAAAGGGCGTGATTTCGTCATCGTAAACATGCGAGTCACCCAAAATGACCTCGCCCTGGTTGTTTTGGGACGCCATCACGTGAATCCCAAACTTGTCGAGTTCCGGTTTGGTTTCAGAAATTCTCTTTTTGAGGTTCGGCAGGGTAGGGCAGTCCGCGAATGACCGGTAGTGTCGCAAAGTCAGTCCGCCAGCGATGTGTGGACCGAACTTCCAATGATTGGGCTGTGGACCAGTCGCCAGCATCTGCAGCTTGCATTTGGCGAGTCCCATTTCCGAGTAAAGTTTGGGAAACAGCGTTTCGAAATCAGCTCCGCTGCAAACGGCAATCTGTTCCGCCTTGATTTCTCGACCGCAGCTGGTGATGACCCGATTTTCAGAAACGCTAACCGCGGTCGTTTCGAAAAGAAACTGGACATTCCATTGCTGGTTCAGCCAACTTGGAAACTGCGCGACGGCTTCGACCGGATTGACGCAAAGTTCCCAAGGGCTCCAAAGTGCGCCTTTCAAGTCATTGAGATTTGCCGCTTGTGTTTTTTTTGCACAGGCTTCGCGATCAAGCAACTGAAGTTCGAGTGAGGCGTCAGCTCGTTCCAAAAACTCTTCGATTACCGCCAATTCGTCGTCGTGGTGCACCAAGTGAAGACTGCCACATTCATTTGCCCAGAGATTGGATTCGGAAGCCGCTTTCAGCCAATGTTCGCGGCTGCGCATCGCAAGCTCAAACAGCTCGCCCAGGGGTTGCCCAATCGGCCATATCATCCCGAAATTACGAACGGATGCTCCACAAGCTTTTGGACTTCGTTCCAAAACGATGACGGATTTTCCTTTTTGGGCTGCCATCCAGGCGTTGGCGAGACCGACAATGCCAGCACCGACAATCGCAACATCGTACTGCTTATTTTGAGTTTCATTCATAGATCAAACACCGTAAAAGATTTGCTGCGCAGTTTATCCAATCTCGTTTAATTCTTTTACCCCCAGCTATTTTGAGGACTTTTTGTCAGCTCCGACTTCGAGCACAAAAAGCGAACGGCGGGTGTCAGCAAAATGGAAATCTACCTTGTTCGTTTTCGCGCAAAAGACTATCTATCCCCATTCGAGAAAACAAAAATGAACCCGATGCGATTGGGTTCCGTACTCGCCCTTTCTGAACGACGCTGTTCTTTATCAAGGAGTTGACGATGGCAAGGACGCTGTCCCTAGTTTTGGCTGCCGCATGCAGCGCAGTATTGATCTTCGGATCCAATGTGAATGCCCAGGAAGAAAAGAAACAGAAATGTCAGTGCGAATTGAGAATTGAAAGTTCAGCCAAGGCATTTTTGATCCCCAAAGTCCAGTTTGAGGTGAAGTTCGACAAGAAAAAAGGTGAGAATTCTGAACCTTCAAAGATCGTTCCCATGATGAGCGGCCTTCCAGTGGTTGGAACGCTTTTTAAAGAAAAGCGACTTGAAGTCGAAGTGGAAACTCCCAGCACCAAGGATTGCCCGAAAGACGCCAAGAAATGTTGCCAGGAAGGTTGTTGCGATAGCGACAAAAAATGTTGCCCAGCGAGTAAGCAAGAAGGCTGCAAGAGTTGCCCCTCAGCGACGAAGTTTGTTTTCTCACCGGCTTGCAATGAGCGCTGCAATGAATCCTGTAACGATGGTTGCAAAGAAGGATGCTGCGTTGGTCTGGCAGTCGGCAGCAACACCTTCTGCCCGAATGTCATCACGAGCGGAACTTGCTGTCCGGCGGACCATCCATTCGCCATCCCCGGGATTCAACTCTCCGGACACTTTGAGCCGGTTGCTCCGTCAACGTTTGACCGTTGGCACGCCGATCCTCGCCTTGAAGAGATGATGGAATTGCGTCTTCAAAACGAACGCCTGCGAGTCGAAATGGCTGGCATGAAAGAGCGTATGAAACTGGTCGAACGCATGGCCGAGATGCGAGCATACACGGCCCAGCTCGAGGCACGAATCGCGACGATGCAACAACGTTCGAACCAAGCAGGTTATTCCGTACCTGCACGCACTTATTATCCCTCACAGCCAACACGCGTCATGGCGAATCCCTACGTTCCGGTTTCACCACAGTGGCAGCCTGCACCGACGACTCCTTCTTGCTGCCCGAACCACGCGCAACCAAGCCCTAACTGCAATTCAAAAGCGATTCCGCGCTCGGCGGCCGTACCTGTCAATGGTGTGCCGCTTTCAACGGTTCGTTCGGCAACTCTAACGCCTCCACCGCTTCCCTATCACAAACCCGTGCGTGCGACATCCGTTCCGATGCCGAACCCCCCCGTGAGTCAGCCGCCACGAGCGGCAACTCCGGCAAAGATCAAGGCGAAGCCTGCTTCCAATCGATCGACCAAGCCTAGTACGTCCTCGACAAGACGGTTGCCCACGGCGAACGTGGTTCAGGTTCCCGATGGTGGTACGATCTTGTTCGGTGGTTCGATCAAAAGAAAAGCACAATTGTTGCCATCCATTTCCGCTACTTCGAGCAAGCAAGTCGCCAAGCCGGTTACGCGGAATCGCGAACGAGAGCTCGAGATGCAAATCGCATTGTTGACGGCTCAGATCGCCAAAATGAAGCAGGAACAATCAAACGCGAAAGCAAAAATTCAAGTCGGCGTTCCAATGTCGACGGAGTGGAAGAGTTTCAAAAACGTAACTCCGCAGCCGAAAAAGCAAGAAAAGAAGAAGTCGAACGAGGAGAAAACGTTTTCACTTAGCCTCGGCACGATTCGCTAAAGGCGTTTTAGCACAGTTGGAAAACTAAAAGCAAAGTCGTGATTGCGGCTTTGCTTTTTTTTGCGCGAAAACAGCAATTTGGACCTAGGGCTGGTTCTGTCGCCGGTGTCCGTTCTGAATTACTTTCATGTATTCGACCGCCTGGTTTTCAATCTCCATCAGGCGCGAGGACGAAAAGTAGATGGTTGAATACGAAGCCGAAATAAATACGACAAAAAACCAGATGACGGCAATCGACGCCACAATCTTCTGAAAAATGACGTGACCATTCAGACTTCCACTGAATACGTAAGCACCCATTGCGAAAAACAAAATGACCGAGATGGCCAGAATGACGCCAACCGTCCACGGGCTTTTCTCCCCGAAAAACTGGCTTGCAAGGAAGGCGAAAACAAGGACGACCATCGGCACCAACCAAATCGCCAACGCGACATGATGCTCAATGTAGTAGGCGTCGAAGGGCGTCGACCCGATGCCGACCAGTCCCAATCCCGAAAAGGAACCGGAAATTCCGACCAGCCGTCGGCAGTAGGGAAGCGTGAAGCTGATGCAGACAAAAAAAGCGAGACAGGAAAAACCGAGTAAAACCGTCGCTCGATTGAAAATTCGACCATTTGGGTTTTCGAGGCCGCTGCGAGTATGCAGTGTTCCCAGGTCGCTTAGGAAATGCTCGCTGAGCAAATACCCACCGGGATAATGGCTGATACACCAGAAAACCGCGTACCCGAAATAGGCAATGGAGAGTAAGGCAAGCGTGCCGAAAAACACATTCAACTTGTTCAGTTTGAACTGCATTGGGATTCCAATGATCCAACGTCAAAACGAATTAGTAGTCGATTTCGGTGGTCTTGAGTTCAATCGACGCCATGCCCAACATTCGGCCGGTCGAGTAGACCGCGATCATGCGCTTCAAAGCTGACTCTTCGTGAGTGGTGATGACCAGTCGTTCGGGGGCGTGAGCCTCAATGGCGGAACGCAATACCTCTCGCATTTCCAGGATACCGGCCGCTTCGATAGGAGGCGATTGCGGACAGACGATGTGGAAACTTCCGTGTTGGTCAACGATACATTCGATAAAGGGTTGTTGATCTTTTTCGTCGATTTTGTCTGTGGGTGTATCCGTTTTTGTTAGCGGGTGCTCAACGCTACGGACCATGACAAAGGAAGCCGTAATCATGAAGAAGATAAGAAGAAGAAAAGTGACATCGACCATCGGAGTCATGTCGACGGATGTCAGATCTTTCGCCAAAGATCGAGCATTTGTTGGGGAGTCGTTCTCCGGCCGAGTGTCCACCCAGGAATTTTCTTTGAAGCCCGATTCCGCAATCGGCTCCATTCCTTTCCAGCGTTCACGTTTGTCGCGCATCTGGCCCTCACAACTTGGTCACTTCAATTGAAATGGCGGAAGTGGTAGACGGAGGTCGTTTAAGAATACCGATGCCTGGAAGCTGGCACGGATCCGTTTTATCAAGAATTGTTGAATTATTCAAATTTTTGTTGGCGTGCCAGGAAAAAGGCAAATTTGGCTTTTGATTCGGCTTTGTCGCGAAAAAACAATCGATTTTTGCCGAGCGCGAACGATTTGGGCCCCGTCAATTTTTGGGTCCGCAAAACATTCGACTAGAATGCGGGTTCAATCTCTGCTTCGTAACATTTTGATGCAGGCCAATGAAGTCGGTTTTTAACTCGAGCATTTCAAGCGGAAGTATCCTCGAACGAATTCGTTCCTTGGACAAACTTGCCTGGGATCAGTTTGTCGAAATTTACGCGCCTCTGATTCGACATTGGTGTTTGCAGAGTGGAATGAACGAAGCCGACGCCGCGGAAATCAATCAGGAAGTTTTCGCACAAGTCGTCAAAGCGATCGCGAACTTTCGGCCTTCGCCAAATGGAACGTTGCGAGGATGGCTCTGGACGATCACTCGAAATCGAATACGGGATTTTTTCCGCCAGCAGCCGAGCCGCGTCGCCATGAGTGGGGGGACCGATTTGCAAGTTCGGCTTGCCCAATACGAGGATCCGATCAATGTATTCGACGAGGAATCGGATAATGATCCCACGTCTGAATCGGAATCGGCCAAGCTGATGTCGCGAGCGATCAAACAGATTGAAAGTGACGTCGAGGCGCGGACCTGGAAAGCATTCTGGAAAGCGGTGATCGATGGCGAGAAAACGGCCGATATCGCTGAGGAGCTTGGAATGACCTCCAACAATGTCCGCCAGGCAAAGTCACGCGTGTTGCGGCGAATTCGCCAGCAACTTGGCGAACTGTAGGACAGTGCAGGCTTTCGGGCGGGCTATCGGGCAAGGCGAACTGTAGGACAGGCGAAACGCGGACCAGGGCGAATACGCGGGGTAGGGCAGGGGGCCTCTCGTCGATTGCCAGCGCAATAACGGCCGATTCGCAGGATTTTGGACCTTTTTTCAAGAATCGTTTCGCCCGTGTCGCGCTTTTTCGTTGTTGAATTAGATGGCTACCAGGTTCAACTAGCGGGATTTCGATGAAACACCCCATCAATGCTTCCAATGACGAATGTTTCTCACGCGAAGAGCTCAAGAACTATGCTTTGGGGCGAACCAACGATCTGGTTGCCGTCAAAATCGAATCTCACCTGGGAGATTGCGCTAGTTGCGAGGATACCTTCGTGGCATTGGAAGCCGCAGAAGATACTTTCGTCCGCGACTTGAAAAACATCAATGAGATCGAGGTGGATAGCGACGACGCGCAGAACGTTGACTTGTCGTCCGTCAAACACTTGGTTGATGAATCCTCGAATTTGTCCATCAACGGTCACCGATCTCTGGAAACGAATGGCAAAACACTGATCGGCGACTACCAGATCCTTGAGTCGTTGGGCCAGGGTGGTATGGGGCAGGTTTTTCGGGCGACCCATCGGCATTTGGACAAAGAATTCGCGCTGAAGATTCTTGGTGTCCGAAAATGGACCAGCGTGGAAGCCATTTCTCGCTTTCAACGCGAAATGAAAATCGTCGGTCAACTCGATCACCCGACCATCGTTCAAGCGACCGATGCCGGACAGGAAGGGGATCTTCATTATTTGACCATGGAGTTCGTACCGGGCCTGAATCTGGCAAAAGTCCTTCACTATGCCGCCCCCATCCAGGTTGCGGATGCTTGCGAGATGGTGCGACAAGCAGCAGAGGGTATCGATTACGCGCATCAACAAGATGTGATTCACCGTGACATCAAGCCGTCCAATTTGATGTTGAATGAAAAGGGGCGGGTCAAGATTCTCGATTTGGGTTTGGCGACGCTTTGTGGGAATCATCATGCGGTCGATGAATTGACAACCGTCGGGCAAATGATGGGCACCCTTGACTACATGGCTCCGGAACAATGTGACGCGGCCAATCATGACCACCGTTGCGACATCTATTCATTGGGAGCCACGCTCTACAAATTGCTCACCGGCCGGGCGCCGTATTCGACCAGTGAACACGAATCGCCCATTCAAAAACTAAGAGCCATCGCGGTTGAAGAGTTTACGCCGATTCAAAATCATCGCACCGATCTTGCACCGGCCCTGGTTGAGATCATCCATCGATGCCTCGAACGCGATCCACAACAGCGGTTTGATTCCGCAGCTGACCTCGCAAAAGCATTGGAAAATCATTGTCGAGGTTGTGATCTGCAAAAGGTGCTAGTCGTTGCACGCCAGGCAAAACCGGAAACGACGGAACAGCCGGAGTTGGAGTTGTTCGCCGCCGCAAATGAGACTCAAGCTCAACCGAAATCCACTTTGCCGGAAAAATCGCAACCTGTCCCTCCTCGCCGCACGGCATGGCGGGGGTGGGTCGCGTTCGCCATCGCACTTGCGATGATTCCCGCCGCCTGGATGGGAATCCAGATCGTGATCAACTGGGAGAAGGGGCAGCTGGTGATCGAATCGGATTCAGACAACGTCCAGGTCCGATTGGTCAAGGACGGAAAGCCCTACAAGGAACTTAATATTCAGCAGGGCGCGAATTCAACCAAAGTACGTGCCGGGAAATACGAAATTATCATTGATGATCCAAGTGATCAATTGGTCGTCGACAAAGAGACCTTCAAGCTTCTGCGTGGCGATACCACGGTCGCAAAGATTACTTCACGGCCCAAATCCAAGCCGAATGACGTTGCCGGAAGTTCGACTCCCAAAGATTCCGGCCAGCCGACCTACAAGAACCGAACCATGGCGGAATGGCTGGAAAACGCTTCGGCGCCCGAGACCTTTACGGCGGCCCAGTTGTTTCGTCGAACGGCGCCCAAGAAAGACCGTCGAGCTGCTGTGATGTCTTTATTGAAAGACAAGCAGAATGAACTTTCGATGGACGACCTCTATTTCAGCCTCAAGGTTGCAGGGGAACTCTGTCCCGACGAAGAAACTGCCAACGCGATTTTCGATTTTATTCTGAAGGTGGTTGCTCGATATGAGTTCCAGGAAATCATCGAAGGCAAAATTCGGGTCTACCGCTCGGGAACCATGACTTCGTTGCTCGGAGCAGCCAGGCATCACGAAGCTTTATTCCGCAATCGAATCAATCAGTGTCTTGTCAGCAAGCAACCGACGGATGTCGCGTTTGCGCTCGCCTGGGTCAGTCGTACAAGGGACGATGTCAGAAACGACAAACAGTTTCTGACCAATCTGATCAAGCTTACCGAATCAGAGAATCCCGTTATTGCCCAGTACGCTGATTGGGCCTTGCTGCGGAATTATCCCGAACAAGATTCCGCTCTCAAGGTTTTCCAGAAACGAGTCACCCAAAAAGGCATCGAAAAAATGCCTTACTTCGATGCACTGATCTCGCGCAAACCGGACTCAACCGTTCTTGGCGAGGCGATCGTTGCCGAGCTCAAGGATTGCATTGACGGGCGTTTTTCCCAGTTGACGTCCCATGTTGGTTATTTGGCGGCAATCCAAAAAAATCCGGCCGTTCTCGAAAAACTTCATGAGTTATACGCCGACAAAAACTGGGGCTGGGAAATTCGTCTCAACAATTCCCGCTCGCGGAATCGCGTCAGCTCCATGATGGGCGGTGGAGCAATCTCTAGCGGTGGTGGCGGAATGAGCAGCATGATGGGGAATGCCATGTCTCGCAACGGGTTGTATTCGAAAGATCCGGAATTCAAGTCCGTCGAAAGTTGGAAAGGGCAACACGACCCTGAAAAATATGACCCCAAGGATGTTTACAGTCGCGTCACCAACTGCCGGCGCAACTTGCTCTTGAATGAGATCCACAACGTGCAAGGCAAAAACATTCCCAGCGACCACCTGATGCCACTGCTGAAAAGCCAACTCGATTTGCATTTCAATAATGTCTACCTCGGGGTCGTGCTCGGAACGATCCAGTATATCAACAACAAAGAGGCAAATGCCTATTCCAAGTTCTGGGTCGATTCCTGGTTGAAGGCAGATTTGGATAGTGATGCCAGGAAGCGGGCTTTGGCTGTGCTGAAAGCTTCTTTGGAACAAAGGCCGCCGAGTCATTTACCCTGGCGAACGGATGACGACGAAATTTTCAATGCGTTTACAAAGATCGATTGCGTCAATCCTGACAGGACCGAAAAGGTCGCAATTCAAGAGGCGGCCGCAATGGTGCTTTCGCAAACCACGCGTTCGAGTCTTTACGACCGGGTTGGCAAAGAGTTAACGAAAAGTGAGGCAGCATTCTTGTTGTGGGTAATTCGTTTCGCGGCAGAAGATTCCAAACACCGAGGCACTATCTCCAGAACCGATGTTGTTGATCGACTCATCAAACAGGTGGCAAAGTCGAACGATCCCCTGTTGGTATTACGTTCCCTCAGTTTGAGAAAAGGGTACAGAGACTTCCGACTTGGCACCGGTAGCGGGAAAGTTGATCCTTCGATTTTGGGAAGCGGCAAAAACAAAAACTTGCGGATGGCGTTTTTTCAATCGATTCGCAAATCTCGAGAACAATTTGACAAAGAGTTTTTCGAGCATCATTACGAGCGAACATCGGCAGACGAACTTGCGGGTTTGCTCGACTACTGCAAAACGACGCAGCGTCCTGTGCCGACCAAACATCCCGGAATGCGAATCGACTATTCTGCGACGCCGGATCGAAACAAGATCGACTGGTTGATTCAACTGCTTGCCAAGCCACGAGAAGAGCTGATGCAAACCGGCGTGATTTATGACGTCGATTTTTGGAATGAACCGATGCTCAAGAAATCGGAGATTCCCGCGAAGCCAAACGTATTTCGATTGTTGGAAGCCTTGCGACGTTACCGATTCATTGAGAAAGACTTTGGCGACAAAAAGACGGAGATCGTCGCGACATTGAAAAAAGCATTGGAAATGGCCAAGGACGACCGGCAAAAACAACTGGCGCAGTTGATTCTGGACAAAGTCGAGCGGTCTCAGTCCGTTGCCGCCTATGTGCGAGCAGCAGTGATCGAAGCGGGTGCCAAGAATTTCCGAGAAGTCGCTGGTGTATTCCCCGACCGAATTGAAGATCTGCTGATCCTGCCGAAAGGCATGGATAACCAGAATTGGAAAGGCCCGCATGTGCGGAATCTTGTTTCGCCAAAGGACCCCTGGGGCACCGAATTCAAGTTCGTCAAAAGCGAGATCAAAAATCGTATCGAGATTATCTCTGCCGGACCGGACAAGGAATTTGGCACCGACGACGACGTTTCCAGTCGCGATTCGCGACTGCGAGAACTGGCCGAGTAGAGGACGAAGTACCAAAGGTTGGACCGTTCGCTCATGGTTAGCGGATCGTTCGGGCTTGCACGACGAGCAAGCCCGATTGTCAATTCGGTGCTTTGGGGCAGTTTGAAGCTATCGTTCTAGCTGAATTTGCAGGCGGTTTCCTTTTCGCAGGACTTCCAGCACAAGCGGAGTTTGTTTGGGAATCAAGTTCAAAAGCCGATGAACATCGTCAACGCTCGATGTATCTCGGCCATTGATATTCAATATTAGGTCACCGATTCGGATATCACTTCGGGCGGCAGAACCATTCGCTTCCAAATCGATGACTTCGATGGCGTGATCCGAGAGCAAGTCAAAGTTTCGGACAAGTTCCATCGAAATTTTGCGAGCGCTCGCGACGATTCCCAATTGCCGCCTGCGAACTTGACCGTGCGCTCGAATTTCTTCGATCACCCAACTCGTGGTGTCGGAAGGAACGGCAAACCCCAATCCCTGAGCCATCGCAATGATCGCGGTGTTCACTCCGATGACGTTGCCTTGAGAATCGACCAGGGGGCCTCCACTGTTTCCGGGATTGATCGGAGCGCTATGCTGCACAATGTTTTCAATCAATCGGCCGTCCTGACCTCTCATGGCGCGTCCTTTCGCGCTGACGATCCCCGTTGAAACGGTCGAAGAAAGTCCGAGTGGACTTCCAATTGCGATGACCAATTGTCCCACGCGGAGGCCGGCGGAATGCCCCAGTCTTGCCGAAGGTAGATCAGAAGCGTTTATGTCGAGCAGGGCGATATCCGTTGCCGGGTCCTCACCGACAAGCGAAGCATCAATGCGATCCCCTTCTTCTGTCATCGCGATCAGCTTTTGCCTACCGCCAACAACGTGGGAATTGGTGATCGCCAAACCTTCGGATTCGAGAACAAATCCGGAGCCGGATCCACTGCCTTCGCCAGTGACGCTCACGACGGCGGGAGTAACGGTTTCGACGACGTGGATGACCGCTTGAGAATAGGCATCCAAAAGCTGGCGATCGTTGTGGGCCGAGGAGCCGTTCCCCGACCTGGGGAGATCCGATTCCGACGAGCCGCTGAGCGGCGTGAACGAGTATTTTTCTTTCATGGGAATTCCTCTTGTTGATTTGAGGAATCCTAGGCATCGGTCTCGGGAAAATCACGTCGTTACCGTTTGCGACTGTGATTCGCCGGTTGCTTGAACAGGACACTTGGATTTTTCACGAACAAATATTTTTCGCGCTTGGATTCTTATGCGCATGGATATTTGTGTGAATGGTTCCGATTGCCGCTACGCGCAGGGGGCTTTTTATTTTTTCGCGGGCGCCTGAGCTTTCGGAACGGGAGGGGGCGTGGCAAATCCGTAGACCCGACAATTCGGCAATTTCTTGTTGAATTCTGCGGCGCCTTGCGGAGTCACCCGAGTTTGCCGAACGCGGACGCTCTCCAAAGACTTCAACTTCGACAAATGCATCAGTCCCTCGTCATCAATGTCATTCCCATCCAGGATCAATTCCTTGAGGTTCTTGAGCCTTGAAAGATTCCGCAAGCCGTCATTGGTAATCGCCGTATCTTCAAGATCCAGCCATTCAAGCTGTGTCAATTTGCCAACGTGCTTGAGGCCCTTGTCACCGAATTGACAGTAGTCCAAATCCAGCCGTTCCAGATTTTTCAAGGATCGCAAATATCGCAAATCGTTGGGGCGAATTTCCTTGCGGATGATTTGTGCCGCGCTGACTTGACGCATATCCCCTTTGGCCTGGTCGGCTGGATCCTGATAGAAGTCGACCTGGCCGCCGATTTTTTCGATCGCCAGGACCGCGACTTTTTGATCCGGTAATCGATTGAGGAAAAAGACAAGTTGAACAGCGACGATGACCATCACGAAAACGAGGACCCGCAGCGAAACCCGAAACGTTCCCCCGTCCTTGGAAGCAACTGAAAGCGCCGCGACGATCAATCCGGCAATCGCGCCAATGGAAACGGGAATCACCAGCTCCCAGCCCTGGTACAAATAACAGCTTGCCAAAAACAGCAACAGCAAAAGAATGGTCCAAACCGATAGGACTCGATAAGGACGGAAGTCGGCGCCAGACGTTTCGTTCATGGTCGATTCTATTGTGAGAAGTTTCGGGGTTGGGGCGCTGACTCAATGCTAACTCATTGGCGGGTACGACTTCAAATGATTTCAGTCAAAATATCCGAATGTTAATCGGAACGATTCGTATCCGACGGCAATAAAAAAAGCCCGCCAAAACTGGCGGGCTCTGAACAACAACTTGGGCAAGTTCGTTTGTTGTCTTTAATTTTTTACCGTTGTCGATGACTATCGACGGCGTCGTCGAGCGACGAGACCAACCAAGCCAAAGCCCAGCAGCAATGCGGCTGATGGCTCAGGAATGGCTTGCGTCAACGAAACGTTGTCGACGTAAAGACCGTTTGAAATGTCGGCAACGGCACCCGCTGGCAATTCAAAACTGATCTGGAAACTGTCTGCTCCATCAGGAACGTCGATGTTCAAGAGCGTGAACTCTTTGTAAGTCGTATCGATGGTGTTTCCAAGCTCAGCGCCGTTGGAAATCATCGAAAGCAAGTGCTGACCTTTCACTCCACCCCCGTCGCTCGCATCCTGGTCCAACCACTGAAGGTTGACAAACATCTGAATGCCAGTGAAGTCAGTTGAATCGGCACGAGCGAAAAATCGCAGGTCATAATTCAACGTGTTGTCGATCGATCCAACAGGGCGCACTTGTTGAACGAGGTAGTTTGCACCTGCCGCGCTTCCAGAGTTGTCAAATTGCATGTAGGCGTGGAAATCGCCAGCAAATGGGTCAAGATTGCTTCGTGTTGCCGTTCCATTCGGAGAAGTGGCAATCTCGATCCAGTCATTGGCATCGGTTCCAGTGCCGGCCTCAAAGCCGCCATTCAAAATTTCGTCGCCGTATGCCGTTGCGCTCATCGCCAAAGCGGCAGCGCAAACAGAAAGAATTCCAAAAAGTTTTTTCACGGTGGGGACTCCCAAGTTAGTAAATCATGAAACCGGTTTCATTTTAATTAGCAAGGCAAAATGCCGCAATATTGATCGAGGGTATCGCCTGGAAAAAGCGGGTAATACGTAGGGGTAAGTTCGGATCTGAGGGTCGTTTGGGGAGGAATCGGCTTGGCGTCGTGAACCGCCCAAAAACAAGGCGTTTTTGATTGAATTTGCGAGGGAGACGCTGGGGTTTGGCCAGATCCTGATGCAAAATGACTGGATTGGACGGTTTTCGGTTTTGAAGAACGGTCCTCTGCGAGCCCTGTGAGGCATTTTTCGAATCAAAATCCATCTTGGGGGAGGGCATTACGAGATGTGGGTTTGGCTGGTCCCGCTCCTGATTGTCGCCAATATTCCGGTCTATCTTTTGATTGGCTGGATCGTATTCGACACCAAGGAAAAGGCGGGCGCGACGCTTTTGGAGACGATCGTTGCGATGGCCAAAATCATTGCGCTTCCAGCACCCGTTCGGATGATTCTTGGCTATGACGACGGAGATGCCATTGGCTTGCTCCCGATTCTGGTCTTTCTATTCGCCTGCGGTTTCCTCGTTTGGGGCGAATATCTCTTGATCAACTGGATGCTGGGCGGCGTCTTTTAGTCGCGCTCGAACCCCGATGGGAATCGTTGAAACAAGGGTGTCCTTAAGCTGTTTTTTGTCCGAACTTTGCCGACCGGTCAAATTTCGATTCTTCGGATTATTCCAGCAACCGAGTCTTCAAACGTGTCCTAAGCTTTAAGGGATTTCCAAAACTGCAGTAACAAAGAGGGGCAGAGCTTTGTTCGATACGATCAACTTACGCGAAGATTTACGCACAAAACTGGAGAACGGTTACAAGATTCGACCGTTTCCCGAGGCCGTAAGTCGTTTGATGGCGGCGACCAAAGACCCGGACGCGAACGCCATCAAGATCACTGAAATCATTGAAACGGATTCCGGTCTCGCTTCGCGTATTCTCAGCATGGCCAACAGCCCGATTTTCGGCCTTTCGCGCGAAGTTCAATCGGTACGACAAGCCGTAGTCGTTCTCGGCATCCGTCCGATCAAGGACATGGCTGTTAACTTTGCCGGCTACCTGCTGATCAATGAAAGCGGTGAATGCCGACAGCATCGCAAAGCACTTTGGGAACATTCTTTGGCTTGTGCCATTACGGCAAAAGAGCTCTCTCAATTTCATCCTGAAATCTCATCCGACGAAGCATTTCTGGCAGGCATCTTCCATGATGTTGGCAAGACGATATTTCTTGACCTGGTTCCTGATGAATACTCGACGTTAATGTACTCGAAGTACGGAAGTGCATTGACGGCGCACGAAGTTCAACAGTTTGGAATCACGCACGAACTGGCGGCTGAAAAGATGATGCGCGTTTGGGGCCTTCCCGATGAAATCTCCATCCCCAGCACTTACCATCATCGTCCGATGTCGACGGAGAAACAAAGGGTGCTCGCGGAAACGGTTGGCAACGCCGACTTGATCTCCATGGCATTGGGAATCGGTGCGACGGTTGACGCACACAATGTTGTCGGTGGCGATGAATTACTGGCAGCCTACAACCTTTCCGACGAAGACGTCGAAGAGTTGCGGAGCAAGATCGATTCCGAGTTTGAGCAACTCTGCTCGGTCTACTAAGTCATCGCAGTCATGCTGCATGCTTCGTCAAAAAGAACCTGAGTAAATCGAAGCCTCACTTGAGGCTCTTGATTTCCGGGATTTCCAAGAACTCTCTCGCGAGCTCGCGCCATTGCTTGGTGATCGCGGTACGAGCTGCCTGTTTTTGTTCTTCCGTATACTCGTCACCGATGTCGATTTCGTACGAAAAATCGATCAACGCGTCGTAATGGGCTTTGTGTTTCTTGGTCAACGATTCCGACAGGACAAAACCCATTCGCTCGGGTAGAAGATCGATTGACAGATCGGCAATCGTTGAGCCGCCGACTGGTACCATCTCGTCGTCCGTCAGTGATTGACGAAGCGCCTTCAGCATGTATTTGTCGATTTTCCTGGAGGGATGCGCCTTCAAAAGTTTAATCATCTCATAGGCGGACCAATCGGGCTTTTCGGACGCGATGACATCGCAAATCGCTTCCTTTTGCGATTCGGTCAGCCAGTCAGAAACCGTTTCCGCCTCGTCAACTTCCAAAATCCCAAGGTCTTTTGTGTTGCGCCAAAGGTACCAGATGCCATAGGCCGCATGGCCTCTCGTTTTCGGGTCGAGCGACAGGTCGAAATACCAGTCCCGTTTAAGAATCGCTCGCTCCAGCTTCTTCTTCTCCTTCAGAATCTTCGGAAGCTTGGCATATTGCTTCACCAGAAACTTCCCGGTGTCCTGGTCAACGTCGATACCGCCATCACGCTGGTTGTAGTCAACGTAACAATCGAGTTTCTTGCTGTACTTCAGGTACGCAATCGCGGTGGTCTTGTTTCGAAAGGTGTAGGGCCAATGAGATCCTAGCTGCACAAAGACTTTGACTTCTTCGCCAATCTCGCGTTCGCCCGATTTGATTTTCGAAATCACTTTGATCCGGGAGTATTGGCCGCCGTCTTTAAACTGGGTTTCAACGACTTCGCCGAAAACGATCAATTCGGCTTCCCAGCGTTCGATAAGTGTCGGCAGGCGTTTGCCCGGCCAATTTGGAGTTTCGGCTTCGATGGATGCCTTTGGAAGAAAGGCAAGTACTCCGGCCGCAACCATTATCTTTAGCGTGAACATGAAGCATCCAACTCGATCAAGACTTCCAGCCCCGTTGGAAGTTGTTCCTATCATACAAGCTACTGCATGGGGTTGCCAATTTTGAAGAGAACAGGGCAGGGGGGCGGCTCGCTTTTTAGGGAGCCGGGGTTTGCTTGCAGCGGAGCAGGAAGTTTCCACGTCAAGGAACTTGGGAGTTGTGATTATTCAGGGCTTCGGCGGGCCGGCCGATGACATCTTCGTAACACTTGCGTTGTTTGGCATCCAGCGCCTCGAGAATCGACTCATGGAAACTAGACAATAGCTCCTCGAGTCGTTTGGAATCACCCGATTCCAGTTTCGCCAGGCCCGCGTCCAATTGCTGATAGGATTCACGGATTACCGTGAGTTGCATCGGCGAAATCGATAAGCCTTCTGCGATTTTCTTGTCCAGCAGGATGTGGCGGTAGTCACTTTCCTTTCCGCTTATTCGGATTGTCTGAACAAAATGAAACTGAAAGGCGATCTGCCGCAATCGCTTTTTATCCTGGTCCGACAACAGTGTACGAATGGCTTCCTGCTCGGTTCGAATGCGTTTGAAAAAAAACAAATGAAGCTCTTCGACCTCTTTTCGCGTGATCGTACCTCCTTTCTTTCTGACGCGTTCTTTGTGTTCCTGATGCTCGTCATCAATGGCCTTCAACAACGGTTCCAGTTTCCCGGTTTTCTTTTCGCTCAACTCCAGTTCTGCCAAAACGAGTTCGTTTCGCAAAAGGTAAAACAGATACCGGTGTTCCGGCATTTGCTTCTCGAAGTTGGAAACATCAATCTTGGGGTCCTGGGCTGAAAGGCCGGTCGAAAAACAAGACAGCAAGAGCAGGTAGCCGAAGATCACTTGAGCAAGTCGTGACATGTTGCGTTCCCATTCGTGAGCTCGGGGCTTTTGTTGCGAGTAGGCCCCGGTGCGGATTTCAAATATTCAAGCGGGCAGTGCAGGGCGGTTAAGGCGGCAAACTCAACCCGGTGATTTCGGGTCTTAATTGGAACTAGAAGTCGATGTCTCCAATTTGTTCGCGGAATTTTTTCTTCAAGTCGCCGGGCAGTGCCTTGAGAATTTTCTCGTTTGTCTTTTTGTTGAGTTCGGCCAATTCCTTTTTGTAATCCTTCTCGATTTGCTTGAGTCGCTTTTCCAGATCGGCAATTTCCTCCTCACCAAGTTTTGACTCTTTGGCCAAGAAAACGATTGCGGAGAAGGGCGAGTCATTGGCAGCGCCGTCCCGTTTCGCTTTGGTTTGCAAAAATCGCAGATTCGCCCGTTGCTTCAGGATCGTGATCTGATGCGGAAGCAGGACCTCATTGACATTCGATTCCAGTGAATCGAAGAGTTCGGTCCATTGCCTGGTTTGCAGTTCCTTGAGTTCGCGTCTGAACTTCGCAAGGTCGGAGCCATTGGTGCCTTGATCTTTTAGCTTGGCCGCCGATTTGCTGTTCTCCATCGTTTGTTTGACGATCGCATCCAGACAGTTTTGGGCCAGTGACTTTAATTCCTTTTTTTGATCGTCGGTCAACTCCAGACTTGCCTGGTATTGGCCAGGCCGAGCCGCGGCATTCAACTGCATCAGAAACATTTGCGTCTTCATCAACTTGTCGTTCGTCGATTGGGCCGAGAGATAGTTGGCCGACGCAAACGGAAGCAGGATCAATAGAATGGAAAAGAATAGAGAACAACGCATCCAACACCTCCCGGGTCGAGGAAAAGTAGAATTGGCCACCAGTTCGAGCGAACAAAACGTGAATTTCGTCGTGAGAAACCTTCAGCAATTCATTGTGTTGGATTCCCGGATTCCGTCAACGGAAAGCTTTCCGCGGCTAGCAATTGTCACTTTGGGAATCGCCGCTCACGCGATTCCTTCCGTTTTCACTTTGAAGGGCACAGATGCGGCGGATTCATGTTCTGGCGAACGCTTTAAAGTCGGATCCTGAAATAACGGCAAGTGTGGCGGCCAGAATGAAAAATAAATAAAAGCGGCGATCAAAATGCCCCAGACGCTACCCGCGAGCCACCACCAATCCCGGGCAACGAAATTTTTGATGAGGATCAGATAGCTGAGTGTTTGTCCGGCGGCAACGGAGCAAGCGAATAAGAGGATATCGACCGGCAAAGAATGTCCGATCGAGATTTCAATCAGCCAGGCGCCAACCACGATCGCACCCAGTGTGCAAACAACACCGGCAGCCTTGGCAATAGGAATTCGCCTCCGGTGGTAGACGAGAACAAGCATTCCAAAAACCGCCCAGATTAGCATCGGCCAGAACGCCAGTTTGAGGTGCTCCCAGGTGCTTTCATTCGTTGCAGCAAACACGGCCGACCACGCCGAATTGCCCGTCCATTCATAGACAAAGTGCAGGATTGAGCCGACCAGAATGACAAACGGAATGCCGACCAACTCCATCATCAACAGTCGCTTTTTTGGCGCCGAAAACATGAAGCGATAAGGAATGCCTTGTTTCGAGATGGGGGCCGGGAGGCGTCGGCGAATACCCGAGGGATTTGCAACGTCGTGCACCGGGCAGACGGAGTGATCTGAAATTCAAACGCGCGCTTTCGGCGGCTTCGCGAACATCGGTTCGCCATTTGCAATTTTATTCGACGAGAACATTGAAAACAAACGTAATCTGTCGACGACTAAAACCTCTTAACTCGTTTTCGCATACATGCGGTACACCCAATAAATATTGCAAACAAAACTGCACAAGTTGGTTCAGGTACAGAGCTGAATTCTACAATTCGAATCGCTTGAAATCCCTGGCTACTTCCGTTTGGAGGGGCGACGGAATTTTGGCTTGCAAGAAGTTCAAGCCTGTCCTGATACAACTGGTTTGCGTCTCCGTAATAAAATCTGTTACCAATAAAACTAAACGTTCCAGATTCACCTGGGGCAGTTGAGTTGTTTCCAGCCCCTCCATTCTGAATGATGAAGTAAATAAATAAGCCGCCACCTCGCAGGTGCACTTCATTGCCATTCTCAATCGTTCCTGGACCTGGCGTGCCAGATCCGGACCAAACAACATCGGACAGAATATCAATGGCGTGGCGGCCTCCAGCGCTGTTAATCGACCATGAAGCATATCCGTCGATACTGTTGTTACCACCACTAGCCAGTGTTCCCGAATCAGATCCCGAAAAAAAGAACTCTTTCTGGCTTGAATCGACATGGAGCACGATGTCGGAAAATCCGACTGACGCATAGAGGCCCATAAACGTAAATACTGAAGAACTTAAAAGGACGCCAAGGAATGAAAATTTGTTGCTCACCAGTTGCTTTCCCCATCTGATCGACTTGGTCCAATTGCCAATTGAACGTGACCGCAATTGTCAAATGTGGTCGTTCAAAAGAGAAATGGCAAAAGCCAGTTTCGTGGGATAGTAAGAAATGAAAAATCCGCCAAATATTGCCACGGGGTTCGCCAAACACGACAACGAAAGTTCCAGATTCTATTGGCAGAAAGGCGAGTGCCAGCAGATTATCTGGATCGCAAAATGCTTCACATGTATAGGCGTTTTTGTGTCGTAAACCGAACATAAGAAACACACTCTGATGGTTCCCCATTTTTATGAAGAAAACCACGTGTAAACATAGCATAAATAGGCGGCGTTGACACTAATGGGGCATAGCTAGCCGTTGCGACGAAACGCGTTTTCGTTCGCAAAATGCTTGGTTGAAGAATTTGGCTTGTGCGATCCGAGTTTGCAGGTTAGACAACGCCAATCGCAAGAGTCGTTACCAGCGACTTCGCCTAAATCCTAATCTCTTTTGGGCACGCGATTACGAAAAATTCATTGGCTCGAATTGTCGAGTGATGTGAATCTTGTATTCCCAAACATGGAAGGAAATCGCCGTGGCTGATTTTAGTTTGGTCGCTACCGGTCGAGTAACGAGCTTGACCAGAAAGACTTCAAGAGATCCCAAGACGAAAGAGGAATCTGTTTATTACCAAATCAAACTCGATTACCTCGGTGGATCACTTTGGCTTAACTGTGACGAGCAACTCGGAACGGAGCTAGTCGAAGGGGACACGTATCAATGCGGCATTGGCGGATACTTCCGCGAGTATGCCGTCAATGAGTGGGACTCGAAGCAGGGCAGGGAAGTGCGAAGGACGAAAAACCTTTTCACTGCCGGTCGCCTGCTAGGTGCTAAGCCTGCAGCCGTAGAAAACCTTGTTGGCATCGAGCGCAAAACGCGGAGCAAAGCAGCGGCATGATGTTGTCTTTGGCAATAGTCTCGTTGTTTGTGATCATCGCCGGGGCGTATGTTTCGGCGATTCACAAACTCAACTCAACTCGCAAAGAGTTGGCACGTTTGGCGCGTTGCAATCGAATGTTGTTCGAGGAAATCACGGGGAAAACACTCGATGAATGGGAAGATGAATCGGAACAAGAACGTTCGCATGATGAATCAGAAATATCACCTGGCGCTGTCACTAGTAGCGGATATGCCTTTGAACCTGTACCGGGTGCCGGGGGGAATTAGGATCGCGGTCAATCACGTTGTCGGCGTGAATGTTCGATTCAGCGATCCAGAATTTGAAGAAGGCTGCAAGGCAGCCATCAAGTGGTTAACAGGAGAGTTTAAATAGCGGCGAGCTGGCCCATACCGCCAAGTACATCCAGCCCGCCTCATGGAAGGGAAAATCCCTGATGGCAGGATCGCAAAAAATAGGACGTGGAGCAAGTCGAAAATTCGCGGGCGGCATCGATACGATGCACTGTGCTTTGTGGATCGAATGGGATTCGATTGAGTTCGAAGAAATTATGGCCTCATTCGAACGTTGCAAGGCAAAGGCGCGCGACGATTGCGACGAGAGATTTGTTGAGTTCGGTGGCGTACTTTTTGAAGTATCACCGAGAGGTGAAGGCAGCTACGCATTCAAGTTGGTTTCGCCGGACTTTACGTTGAAGTTTAATCGCGTTCGATCTGCCAGCGATCATTTAACGAACGGCTTCGTCGAAATTGGCTCCGCCTATCTGATGGAAGTTGGCGAGAGAAAGGCTTGGGACACGATTCTCAACTGCTTGGCGCGCGGGAAGGCGTCTCTAGTTCATCACACGGTTAGCCGAATTGACGTAGCCTGCGATTTTGCTGATTTGGAGGTTGAACGTCTTTACGAAGCGGTTTTCGGATACGGTAAACATCACGTATCGACACGTGTCAAACATGCGGTTCCGTACTATCGGCCAGACAGGATGTGGACGATAACCGGCGCGGAGTTTGGTGCGCCGGGAGCTCCGCTTCGTCTCAAGATTTACGACAAGACGCTTGAACTGTTGGAGAAACCGAACAAGCGAAAAGCAGATGCGATCGCAGCGCGTTTTGGCGGTCGCCTCCCAAGGAAAGTCGATCGATTCGAATATCAGATTCGTCGTTCTAGGCTCAAGGAATTTCAAGTCACGACCGTCGAAGATTGGATCGAGAAGCAAGAAGGTATCGTCCGCAACTTGACGCAGAACTTTGTTCGGGTTGTTGATCCAGGGCGGCGCAATCTAGACCGAACCAACATCGAAAAAATAAAGACTCACCGGCTTTGGGCTCAGGTGCAAAAAGCGTTTGGTGAGGTATACGACTCAACGTTGAAAAACGTTGTTCGGTGTCGTCGTAAATCGACATCGATAAATGTGGACCGACTGGCATCGATGGTGCATGGTTGCCTCAAAAAAATTGCTGCGGGCTTTGGCTGCACGAGCAAGGACGAGGCCTTCGAAGTCGGGATTCGCGAAGTTCGCCGCAAGTGGAATTCTGAGACTGCGATAGAAGTCGAGAAACAACTTGCCGAATCCCTGATGGCGAATCATCAACCCGACCACGACAGTTTGTCAAACAAGGTTCACACAGAGTTTCTTGAATGGGCTCCTCTCGATTGGCTCAAACGATACCGCAAAAACCAGGCGGGGGACCTGGAACAGCAAGGATTCGTTTTTGGTTGATTCGATGCCTTCAGAAGAAACATTGGCCTTCTTGGGCCAGACGATGGTCTACGGCGTGTG
>CAYSXI010000064.1:0-26274 GCA_964434955.1 uncultured Pirellulaceae bacterium | reverse complement strand
GCCCAAGCCAGAAGGCCAGGAACCGTCAAGAATGAGAAGAATCATTCCCTGTTCGGCATTGCCCTGACATTTCCAAGTCAAGGCTCTGACAAGTCGCGGCTCGGGTAAGATTTCGCTGAAAGGCAGATTAACCGGATGGGATAAAAAAACACGCCCAAGCTCAAATGACCTTGGGCGTCTTGGAATGATTCGGTTCAGAGCGGAATCGTCTTTAATCTCGATTTCGTCCGCGGCGTCGGCGGCCCGACGATTTTTTTCGATTAGCAACGTTGACATCGACGATCGTGTCGACGGCTTCGGCCCAAGTCGGGATATTTTTTTTGCCCTTTTTTGTTTTCCCGTCCGACACTTCCTCATTCAATTCGGAATCGAAATCGGCATCGTCCGAATCGCGCTCTGATTGGCTTTCATTTCGCTTGCGCTCCGAACGACGTGGTTTCCGTCGAGGTTCTCTCGGAGGCCGTGAATCTTCACGTTCTTCATCGACTTCAACGTCCAAGTCAGCCGCAAATCCCTCGGAATCCGCACTCGGTTCGGCTTGCTTCTTCCTGCGACGCCTTCGTTCCGGCTTGGTCGACTTCTCTTCATCCGTCGACTTCTCACGTCGACTGGAACTTTCTCTTCGAGACCTTGAACGCTCCTCGGATTCATCTCGGCTATCTCGGCTATCTCGACCGCGAGAGCGACGTCCCCGACGATCTTTCCGTTGCTGCCTTCGTTCATCCGCTTTTGAATCGGCACCCGAAAGATCCTCAATCTCGTATTCGATCACATCTGGATCCCCCGACACATCTGGATCCCCCGACTCTTCTGCCTCCAAAGCCGCGTCGCTTCCAAATTCGGCTGCTACCTCGTCATCCAACCCTTCGCCAAAGCCGGAAACATCGTCGACCATTTTGGGCGTTGAGCTTTCGTCTTCCATTGGTTCGCTCGAAGGAACAAACATTTGTCCGAGCACAGAATCCGATTTCTCTTCCGCCTCGGGAGCCAAATCGAAGATCGACTCCGCTGCCGGGTTCGCCAAATCGTCTATGATCCCGGCACCGAATCCACCAGTTGCTGCTGGAGAAGCGGGTGGCTCAGCCGACTTGGGAGCCGCTTTTTCTTTTCTGCGTTTTGCCGTTTTCGAACGCCCTTTTTTTGCTGGCTTGGACTCCGCCTTGGGCGGCTCGTCTTGAGAAGACTTGGCGGCGTCAATCGCGGCCTCGACGACCGGTTCGACGGCCGGCTCATCCGGAACCTCAAGACCCAACTCACTGGCAAGGTCCGACCAATGGCCACCCAAATTCTCGTTCGCTGGTTCAGCCGACGTTTGGCTCTCACCTTGGTTGCCCGATTCCGTGGCGGCGACAGGTTCGGCTGAATCTGCGGAGGGTTCTACCGCCGATTCCGTCGCGAGACTTGCAGCCTGCTGCACCGTTTCAGCGATTTCAACCGTCTCCATTTCCCATGCTTCAACCTCCGCCGGTTCGACTGGAGATTCGGCCTCGACAATCGGATCTTCGACGACATCAAATTCAACAGGGCCGTTCTCATCGGCCGATCGATTGGTTGTGCCACCAAAAAAATCTGAAAGTTCGTCGCGGTTATCAGCGCCTAAAATGTCGGCTATTTCCTGCCACCGATTTGAATCGTCTTTACCTGAGTCACTCATGTCTTGCCTATTGGCTAACTTGTATCGAAGCTGAAAAGCGCCGCTTCAACGCTCCAAGCCCAAATTGGGGCCGAGCCATCCACGTCAGCGGCACTGCGAATTGCGTGCAGTCTAGATTTCGAATCTATCGCCAAATTCTATAAAAATCGGCTGATTCCTGATAGCCTCAATTGCCAACGATTGTTGGCGTCCGTGCACGGAATATGCGAATGCACCGGGAATCCAACTAGTTCCCGTACCCGTAAATGGCGACTTTGTAGTTATTCCCGACTTTGCGGAATGTGGCGACATAGCGGAACTTTTCCGCGCCATCCTCATCATAGGTCGACTTGCCGAATGTAAGCCGCATGTTCCCATCCGGTGAAACGGCCACGAACGAGGCATCATCGACACCAAACCCGGGTGCCAAATCATTGTGCTTCTTGAGCTGTTCGTTGACGAGCTTCAAGATTTCAAACATGTTCTGTCGTCCACCCACATTGACCGTAACAAACAGTTGATTCAGACGACGATCAATCTTGTAAGCTTGCTGCAGTGGCTCCAATTCTGGAAATGCCCGGGCCAAAGAACGAACCCCCGTTACGTTGATCGTTCGCTCTTTCCCGCCATAGGAAACCATCAGTCGATAATTTGAAAAGTTGCGAGTGTCGAGTTCTTTCTCCGACATTGCCGACGCAATTTTTGCTTCGTCAATCTCAAAAAACTTTCGCTCGTCAACAATGAAGCGCATCAAGTTCTGAATTTGTTCTTCCGTCAACTTGGAAGTTGCGGCGACTGCACCCTGTCGAATCACTCCGCAATTAACCGTTCCATCCGCCAAGATTTCGATGAAAGGCCTACGCTGTGGATTCACGTCGACGCCGAGGTTTTTCGGAATCTCGACTTGGTTTCCGCCGATGCCCATCCGGTTGCTTTGATCATCGGTCGCCGAAGGTAGCGTGAGCGTCTTGGAATCCTGCTGTTTCGGATTATCCTGTGTCAAGTTGGAAAGACCGCCGCCGAGCGCGTCCTTGATGTTGACGCCCGGGGAACCTGTTTGGGTGCTTGGCTTGGGAACCTGGCTGGAACTGTCCGCTTTTTTCCCAGTTCCGTTAATTGCGTTATTGGAATCGCCTTGGTTGGTTCCCGTCTTGTTCGTATCCGCCGCCTTGCCGTCACCAGCCTTGCCTTCACCAGATTTGCCATCGCCAGCCTTGCCGTCGGCATCCGCGGATTGTTTTTTGCCGCCTGTTTTATCGACCCCCTGTTTGCCGTCCGTTTTCTTCTCGTCGCCTTGCCTACTGCCTCCCTTCGAAGCGTCCCCGGTTTTACCGTCATTCGAATCGACCTTGTTCTGGGCAGCCAGATCAGCCTTTGCTTTTTGGTCCAGCGCATCCGCTTTCGGCGGCTTGATCCGGTCCGGAAATTGAATTTCGAATCGAAGAATCACTTTCTTGGGATCATCCAGAAGATTGGCCGCTTTGGCATCCTGAGCGGTTGCACGAACAATCAACCCATTGCCCATGGCCAAAACAGCCAGGGCCGAGAAAAGCAATTTCATCATCATTCCAAGACGCATTGGATTTTCCGATAGAACAAAATCAAAGGGGAGTCATCAATTCTATCGGAATTCCCGCCGAATTGAGCCTTATTTCAACAGTTTATCAATCGATTTTTCCAACTCACTGAGCCGAATATTCCGATTGGTCACTTTGCCGTTTTTGTCGACAAGGATCATCGTCGGGACTAGGGCGATTCCAAGCTTGGTTGAGAGCGGCGAATCCGTTCCACCTTCTTCGAAAAGATGCACGCCCGGGAGCTTGGATTTTTGAATCGCCGATTTTGCGGCCGAAGAATCGGAATCCAAATTGACGCTAACAATATTGAATCCCTTGCGTTCGAATTTCTTGTAGAGCCGTGCAAGCTCAGAGTAGTCGAGTTCCGAATCGCCGGCCCAGTAGTGGATCAAAACGACCTTTCCATTGTCCTGTGATATCCGGTAAGTCTTTTCGCCCCCAATCATGGGCCCGGAAAATTCAATCTCTTTTCCCACGGATTGCAAACGGGTCAATGCCCCTTTGGCTTTTTCGGCGTTCTTTGATTCCGGGAATCCATCGACAATTCCCTTGTACCATTTTTCCGCTTTCTCCGAATTGTCCGTCGAAGAGTACTCGGCCCAAAGTGCCAGCTGCAACATCGCGTCGGCAGCCTGCTCAACATCCGGATACACATCAACAAACTTTTCCAGGTCCTCGAGATACTTCTCCTGAACCTTGCTCACATCCTCCGGCTTTGAGTCCTCGAACATTTTGCTGTAACGGGCACTCACCATTCGATAAAGCAAATAGGCCAAATCATTTTTTTCAACCGCGGAAGCCTTCTTGAGGTCCGAGTAGTAACCGCCAATTTCCTTGAGCCCGTCGGCAAATTCGCCGTTTTGGTACGCGCCGGCTACCGTGTCCGCATACTGGCGAATCCAACCCGATTTGTCTTTGCTGCTTTCTTGCTGGCCGATAATTTCCTTAAGTAAGTCAGCCCGCTTTTGATTGAGTTTGGCAAGTCCGCGCGAATCGTTTCCAGTCCGCGCTTTCGCAAAATCTTTTTCGACGCTTTCCAAATTTTCGAACAGCGCCTGCATTTCCTCGCTGCCGGCCGATCTTGAAGCGGTTGCCGTTCCTTCCATGAACCGGTCATCGGGTAGCAGGAAAAGACTGCTTTGAGCGACCGTGTTTTCGTCTTCCAATACGACCGGCAAGTCGACAAGCCGCCATGCATTGCCGGATCGAACGAGCGTGCCAAGTGACATTTGGCCATGCTCCTCGCCGGTTTGATAGACCGCCGCCACATTTTCGTAAACAACCACATCTTTGGTGGATTGATGGGTGCCCGCCGGAATGGTGGATGGCTGGACCCCGCCAAAATGTACCCACTCGGTTTCCGCCTGGATCTGTTTCTGGGCCATGGCAAACCGGGAAAACCCATTCCTGGTTTCTTCGAGTCGCTTGGAAACCTTCGCTGCATGACTCTTGGACAAACCAAGTTGATTGAGTTCCTTGTCCTTCAGCATCAATGCCCGAAATCGTTTTTCGTTCCTCGCCTTAAGTGACTCGATGATTTCGAAAGACACTTCCTCTGCCGAAATCGCGACCCACTCGTCGATCCGATTATCACCATCCGTATCACGACCCCACCGAGTGCCCGCGTTTCCGAACCAGCGGAATTCGTCGGCTTTCCCATCAAAATCGGTATCGATGTCTCGATAGACTTCGATACCGTTTCGAAAGTAACTCCATTGATCAACATCAGGATCGCCACCATTGTTCAAAAACATCCGCAAGACCTGTCCTGAATCATCGATCAGAACGAAACCGCTTTTGCGGATCTTTTTGGCTGAAATCAGTTTGCACTTAGCCGCCTTTTCCGAATTTGGTTCGTCATAATCGATGCCCGTTTGCACGGGGCTAAACGAAAGTGCCTTTCGGACATCCGCCGATTGCCCGCTCGCGGTGGCGGAAAACGGAACCAAAGCGACCAACAAAAGCAAAAACAACCAACGATGACAGCTCATTCTTTTCCTCAACAAGTATGCAGATTTCGCCGCACAAAAAACGCTAGCAACTATCTTGTTGCCGTGATCGCAAGTTATCTTTTTGTTCGAACAGAGAAAAGATCAAATCTGACTTCCTGACGACCGCCGATCGAACTTTCGATTGATCTAGGTGATCCGGGTGGGTTTGGTTAGATTGATGCTGAACGGTCCCATTACGGGAAAGACTTTTCGCCTTTGACAGGTTCACGGAGGTTCCTGATGGCGGACGCTATCAGATTTCTACACGGTTCTGATTTCCACCTGGATTGCCCCATTTCCGGGTTGGCAGAGATTCCGTCGCACATCAAGTCGACGCTTGCCAATGCTCCCTATGAGGCGGCCGAAAATTTCTTTGATACAGCAATCGCGGAAGCGGTTGATTTCGTGCTTCTGTCCGGCGATATCGCAAACCTGGACCGAGGCGGGCCGCGAGCAGCCGCGTTTCTGCTAAATCAATTCGAACGACTCGACGCCAAAGACATCGACGTCTATTGGTGTGCGGGCGACACCGATCAGCCCGATCGCTGGCCCACATCCATCGAACTACCCGACAATGTCACCACGTTTTGTGGTTCGGTCGTTGAACGTGTCCCGGTGCAACGAAAAGGACGAACGATCGCGACGATTTTTGGTTGCGGATACGAAGGCAAAAAACGCGTGCCGGGCGAGTTCCGCCCCGAAGACGGCGATGTTTTTCCGATCGCACTTGCCTACGGCCAACTGGAAGACAACAACCTTGCCATTCACAAAGTCCGATACTGGGCCATGGGCGGAAAACATAAACGGTCCGTGATTGACAAGTCGACGGCGGTTGCCGTTTACCCGGGTACCATCCAGTCGAGGAAGCCGAACGAGAGTGGCTCCCACTCCTGCACGCTTTGTCGCGTCGACCTTCAAGGCAATCTTCAGTTGACGGCCTTCGACATTGATCGCGTACGTTGGGTTCAACAATCGCTTGCCGTCGCCGAAACCATAAATACCAATGATCTTCAGGACTTGGCCGTTGACCGGGCCCAAAAGATCGCGGCAGAATCGCCCAAACAACTGGTCCTGGTAAATTGGGTTTTGAATCCAACCGGTGAATTCAACACAGGGCTTCACAGCGAAGCCTTTCATGCCGAGTTCCTCAACTTCCTCCGCACCGAATTGGGACAGGACGGAAGCCAGGGCGTCTGGACCGCCAACCTGGAAGTCAAATCTCCCAATGCGTTACCGCATTCCTGGTACGAAGAAGACACGATTCTCGGAGACTACCTGCGAAGCGTTGCCCGATACAACGGGGATGATTCCATTCCCCTGGGCTTGCAAGAACTGATCCCGGCCAACATCGACGAAGATTCCCTCGCCGGAATCGCTCGGGTTTCAAAATTTGAACGCGAACGAATCCTCAGCGAAGCTGCCTTGGTTGGTGTCGAATACCTTTGCAGCCATGACTCAAGTGACAACGAAGATTAAATCCCCCGCATTGCATCTGCACGGAAAAATGGAGTTTTTGCAGTGAAAATTGCTGACCTACAAGTTGATGGCTTTGGCGTCTGGAAAGGCCTGACGGTCGATGCTTTCTCCGAAAACATGACCGTTTTCTACGGCCACAATGAAGCCGGAAAAACGACCCTGATGCAGTTCGTCCGATCCATGCTTTTCGGATTTTCGCCGGAGCGTCGCGACCGTTATGTTCCCCCGGTATATGGCGGACTGGCGGGTGGATCGATGGCTGTCTCGAGCCCGCTTGGTGGTTTCGAAATCCAACGTCATGTCGATCACAATCGGATCAACGACCCAATTGGAGATCTCGCCGTAACCGATGCCGGTGACGGAAGCGTACACGGTCGGGCCCAACTCGGTTCGATTCTTTCGGATGTGGACGAGTCGATTTTTAATAACGTGTTTGCCATCGGCCTTCGCGAGATCCAGGAACTGGGCGCTTTGAACAGCACCGCGGCTGCGGAGCACCTGTACAAACTGACCAGTGGACTCGACCGCGTTTCATTGGTCGATGTGATGAAAGACCTGGGCGGTCGACGTGATTCCATTTGGAGTTATCACCCCGATCGAAAATGCCGAATTGACCAGTTGGTTGAGAAACGACAGGAGCTTCAGGCCGAGATTGACGAACTTTCCACGCGTTCCCGACGCTGGTCAAAAATCTCGATGCAGACCAACGAAGTCAGTCGACGCCTTGACGAAGTTGAAGAGCAAATTCGAAGTTTCCAGGAAGAGTCCCGGATCGTCGAAATCGCGATGCAAGTCGGCGAACGCTGGCAAAAACGCTCCGTGATCGAACACCAGATCGACGACCTCGGTGCCCTACCTGAAAAAAGAGACCTATCGGTCAAACAACTGGACCAGCTGAATGCAAAAATCGTCCAAAACAAACAGCGCCTGAACGAAGCCAAAACGGCGCGGGCTGATACAAAGCGCGAAGCACTGGAGTTGCCGATCAATCGTCACCTCTGGTCGCAATCGGCAAAAATCCATGCCCTCAACGAACATCTTCCCTGGATCGATTCGCTCCAGCGGCAGACAGACCGTCTTCAATCGGAAATCGATACGATTGAAAACACGATTGGCGGCGAGGTCAACGGCTTGAGTCGCCAACTGAATGTCGAGTCGGACGAAATCGAGGACATCGCCGGACGTGGCTTGATCGGGCTTCGGACTTCGGCCAAGCGCATGGTGGATGAAACCGAGAAACAGGCCGAACTTCAATCGGCCGTTGAGGATGCGGAATCGGTTCTTTCCGAACACACGGGTCGTTTGCGAAATGCCGTCAACGATCAGGATGGAACGTATCCCGATTCCATCGAGGACGCGGGCAAAACGGTTCAACGAATGCGACGACGCGTTGAACTTGAATCCAAACTCGAGAAACTCCAGCGAACCCGCAAAGATCTCGAGCGGGAACTTGACGATGTGATCAACGACCAGGTCATGCCGGTCGGCAAGCTTTCGATCATCGGCTTCGTCTTTATTCTGGGTGTCGTTTTGCTCGGGTTCGGGCTCGTGTCGATGCTGCTGGGAGGACAGGCGGTTGGCTCGGTTTCCCAGGATATTGCGGTCCTCTGTCTGATTGGTGGAGTTGTCGTCGGGTTGATTTCGATCTTCCTTAAATACAACTTTGATCAGATTTCCCGTGACGAACTCAAGGATTACCAGCATCAGTTTGATTTGGTGCGTCAACAAATCAAAAAGGCCAAATCAGAACGCGATGAAATTGAGCGGCAACTACCGCGAATTTCAGAACAGTCAGAACTGGATCTTAAAGACGCGGAGTTTCGACTCGCCAGTCTTGAGGATATCGTTCCACTCGAAAATCGGATCAAGAATTCGAAGCGGGAACTCGAAGCGCGAAAGCGTGAAATGGAAAAGCAGATGATCGAAGTCGAGGCCGCCGAAGCAAGGTGGCGAGAATCACTACGCTCCATGAATCTGCCCGAAACCATGTCTCCGATGAATCTGCAGGATGTCATCGAAAAAACAGAAAAAATCAATGGCTTCAAATCCCGCCTCGTCCAATATCACGACGAATTGAATGAGCGAAACGCAGAACTTAACAATATCAACCGCAAGATCGATACCGTCCTTGAAGAATCGGGAATCCCGATTTCTGACGATGCTCCAGCGGAACGACTTCATCATCTCACCGGGATCCTGGGACAACAGGCTCAGCTGGTGGCTCGCCGCAAGGAACTGTCATCACGGTTTCGCAACATGCGTTCGAAGATGGCGAAAATCACCCGGGAAATTGATCGACTTCTCGGGCAAAAGCAAAAATTACTTTCCAACGTCGGAGCAGAGACCGAGGAAGAATTCCGCAACTTGGCCAATCGCTGGGAGGAGCGCGAAGTTCTTCTCGAGCGACGCGGTCGACTCACTGACCAGATCGAAGCTGCGCTCGGAAAATCGGCAACCGAGAAACAGGTTGGCGAACAACTGGAAGCCTACGGTCATAGCGGCCTCGAGAAACGCTGGGAATGGATCCAAGCCGAGATCGAAGAGCTCCGCGGACGCGAAACCAAGTTGCACCAGCATCGCGGTGAACTACTCAAAGAAGTCGAGATGCTCGGTGAAGACTCTCGCCTGGACGAAGCCCGACTCGAACTCAATGCGGTCGAGATGGAATTTGAACAGCTTAAACAACGCTGGAAAGTCCTCGCGACTTCGAGCAACGTTCTCGAGTCGATTCGGGAAAACTATGAATCCCAACGGCAACCGGAAACGCTTAAGGAAGCTTCCGGTTTCCTCAAACGGCTGACGGAAGGCCAATACGATCGAATCTGGACACGGTTGGTAGGAGAAGAACTGCTCGTCGACAACCATGCCGGCGAAACGCTTTCCGTTGAACATCTTAGTCGCGGAACTCGAGAAGCCGTTTACCTGGCGTTGCGATTGGCACTCGTAGGTGCTTACTCTCGACGCGGTGCCGTGCTTCCGATGGTCCTGGATGATGTCCTGGTGAACTTTGACACCCAGCGAGCACGGGCTGCCGCCAGTGTCTTGAGAGATTTTGCGGCCAGTGGATACCAAATCCTGATGTTCACCTGCCACGATCACATTCGCGATCTATTCCATGACCTGCAAGTGCAAGTCCGAATCCTTCCGCATCACAAAGACGTTGTTGAGACAAACGCCGTGCCGGTCGATTATGAACCGCAAGGTGCAAAGCCTGTCATCGAAACGGTGGTGAAGTCCGAGGTGGTCCTCGATGTTCCAGCCGAACCTATCGCCCCCCGACTGGATCCGATTCCCGTGCCCGTTCCCGCAGGGGAAGTGACGGTGGTTCCAAGCCCAAGCCTGAGCTTGCAGACCGAGCAATTTGACCCCGAACTCGAATATGAGCTTTCGGCCGTTGCCCGGGACCAACGCCAGTTCGAGGAAAACATCGAGTCGCGACTGGAATCGCAGGGGTTTTCGCATGAACCGGAGGTTGACCGTCGGTCTGCCTAGTAAGAGAGGTTCCGGAGAACCGGATACGGAATCCGACAAAGCATAAAAAAAGCCGCCCCAATCGGGAGCGGCTTTTTGTTTTTCCATTGACGGCAAGGCTTATTTGCCATCGCCTTCTTCACCGTCTTCTTCATCGGAATCGCCAAAAATCTCACCGAGAAGTTTGGTCAATTTGGCGCCCCGAGCAGTCGTAGAAATGACTTTGCCGTCGCGTCCGATCAGGAACATGGAAGGAATGCCAACGACGCCGTATCGCGTTGTTGCATCATTCTTGCCACCTTCATCGTGAAGAATAATCCATTTGGCTTCCTTCTTCTCAAGGAAGTTTTCCAAGGCCTTACGATTGCGGTCGATGCTAACACCAACGACTTCAAAACCTTTCTCGTGATACTTTTCGTAGTTCTTTTCGATGTTTGGATGCTCAGCGATGCAAGGTCCACACCAAGTAGCCCAAAAGTCGACCAAAACGACTTTGCCTTTCAGGTCTTTCAGGTTAAAGCTCTCACCATCAAATGTGGTACCGGTCAATTCAACCGTGTTGCCTTCCAGGTTCGCACGACGAGCGATGCCTTCAATCATTTCAGCACTGCTTTTTGCTCCAGCAAACTCGCTGGCGCGGAGAACTTTTGAAAGCGTTTCGCAAGTCTCAACTTTGAAATCGTCTTTGACGGGAGCGTTTGAGAGGTAGTAACAGGTCATCACTGCCATGCGCGAATCGGTGCCATCGATCTTGTCGCGACCTTTGAGGAATTCAACAATTGCGTTCGCTGCTTCTTGGGCTTTTTCAGGATTTCGCATCCCTTGGCGAAGTCCCATATCGAGCTTGTAACGCTTTGCTTCCAGGTAGAGCGCGGATCCTTTTGCCATATCCGAGTCGGCTTTGGCAAGAACATGATCATAAATCTTTGGCATCGCTTGCATCATCTTGCGACGATGAGTCATCGCAGATTTACGATCTTTTGGACGATAAGATTTCAAAGTGTCCAAAAGTTTTTTGGCGTCTTCCAAAGACGCATCTTCACCCAATTCGTAGACCAACTCATCTTCGGCCTCGTCTTTGGATTCCTGCTTGGTTTCTTCGACCGCTTTTTCCTGGGCAAACAGGCTCGGGGTTGCAATCAAAGCAACCACCAGGAAAGCAATCCATTGGAATTTCAAATTAAGTTTCACCAAATGCTCCTTTGCAAATCGGTAGGGCGCATGATTTTCTGTTTTTACAAACCAACATCTTACTTGCCTGTCGCTTTTTCCGGTATGACCTGAAATCGCTTGAACCTGCATTTTCGAGCGATTTTTGGCAGAGTTTTGCGCCTGGATTGCGCATCAAAGATGGCATTTTAAGTATCTGGCATTACGTATCCGGCCGCGCAAAAGATCGCGGGCTCCGGATGTCCGAAGCCCGCATGCGATCAACTGGAAAAAGGGGGAGTTCTGCTGAGAATCAAGTTTCAGATCGCTTCTCCTGGTTGAATGCCAGGAACCGAAAAATCCTTTCACAAATCCGGGGGATTTTTCGAAATCAAACAAAAAAACCCGCATCCCTTGATGCGGGTCAAGTCTTGATTTCAGCGGAATGATTTTACTCCAACTGCCCTAGTCTTTACCAATGCAATAGAGGCTGTTCTTGCTTCGAATAAAGATCTGGTTCCCAACCAGTGCCAAGGTCGCATCGACTGGCTCATCCAACTTGTTCGTTGAAATGACTTCGCCGTCGGCCGAGACGACCAAAGTGGTTCCGCCACGACCCGTCACAAAAATCTTTCCATCCGCGGACACGGGCGAAGAATAAACGCTACGCAATGCGTTGAAACGTTTGACGTCCATCTTGATTTTCCCAGACTTGGCATCAACGGATGACAACATACCGCTGTTCCGCCCAACAAAATAAACCGTGTCCTTGATCAGGAGCGGTGAAGGGATGTCCGGTGTGTTTTGGCGAACCAACCATTGCGTTCCGTCATTTTGATTCAGGTTGCCGGTTTTGCTGAAATTCACAGCCGCCATCCGCGATCCGCCTTTTGCACTTGCAAAGACGACCAGGTCCTCAAACAAAACGGGCGTGGCAACTGGCCGATCCGTAAGACCACTCCAACTCCAAAGCTCTTTTCCGGTCTCGTAGTCGTACCCGCGACACTTGTCCTGTCCTCCCTGAATGACTTGAAGCTTCCCGTCGGCTTCCGCAACGATCGGTGAAATCCAGTTAGTCGGCTCGTCCCGTTCGACCGACCAGATGACTTTCCCGTTGGTCTTATTGATCGCAAACAGCTTCGATTGTCCTTCGTGATCCCAAGGCAAAAACAGGCGATCCTTGTGCAGCACGGGCGAACTCCCTTCGCCAAATCCCGCGCGTGTTTGCATGTTTCCAAAGTCGGTTTTTTTCCAGACCAACTTGCCATTCATGTCGTAGCAGAAAAGCCCGCGCGAACCGAAGTGTGCGTAGACGTGCTTTCCGTCCGTGACGGGCGAAGCCGAAACATGTCCGTGGTCGCCGTGATGACCAGAGTGAGGTTTGCTGGAGACCGCGACCTTGGACCATTCTGTTTTCCCGGTCTTGCGGTTCAGGCACATGACCGTGTAATCGTGCTCGGACATATTCGCGTTGCTTCGGCCTCGTCCGCGCCCTCGGCCCCGACCTCTCCCTCGACTTCCTTGACCAGAACCTTCCGATCCCTGGGCCTGGGAAGGCTTGCCTTTGGCGACCGCCGTGACGACAAATACCTTGTCGCCCCAGACAATTGGTGAGCTATTCCCGCCATTGGGAATCGCCACTTTCCATTTCACATTCTTGGTTTCACTCCATTCGGTCGGTGGTTTTGCGCTATCGGAAGTCCCATTCGAGTTGGGACCGCGAAACCCGGGCCATTGGTTGCCATTTTCTTGTGCTGACAAGCTGAATGAAAAGGCAACAAGGGTAAAAACTGTTAGAAAAGTTGCAAAAGTGCGACGTAACATGGCCGACATGGTCCACCTCTTTCCGTGTTTTGGGTATCCAAATAAGAATCTATTTTCAATATTCAGGCTGCAGAATGCCTTTTAAACCACCGATCTGCTTGGGTGGGTCGTTTTGATTTCCGATTTCCATTCCGTTTGTGGACGAAATTCCTTGGTAAAACATTCTAATGAAGTCGAAGAGCTTCGCGTCGCAATTCATTCCGCCCCGATTGAAGCCATCAAGCGCCTGTTGGCAAAGGGGCCAGCGCTGGCAAATGCTGAAATCTGGTGGGGCGAAAATCATAAAAATGCGTCGGTTCCGCTTCACTACGCTTGCGATGCTTCGTTTAACGGATGGATCAGCCGAGAAAAGTCGCTGGCGATCGTCAAGTTGCTCCTCGCCCACCATGCGGACACCGAGATGGTTTCCACTACCGGGAACGATACTCCCTTGATTGCCGCCGCCAGCCTTCATTTGGACCAGGTCGCGATTGAGTTGCTTCGCCACGGAAGCGACATCAACTTTTGCGGGACGCATGGAGCTACGGCGATGCATTGGGCCGCTTGGACCGGGAGCTTGGAGTTTGTCTCATTTGTGCTGGACAATCATCCGAATCGTTTTGATCTTGAAAAACGTTGCTCCGAATTTGGGGCTACCGTTTTCTTTTGGGCAATTCATGGCTACGTGCAGGCTTACCTGGCCAACCCTCGGGAGGCCAACCAGCGCCAACAAGCAAACACGGCAAATCTGCTGAAATCAAAAGGCGCCGATTTTCGGTCAACCAATCATTGGCATGAGACCACACTCGACCTTTTCCCAAACGACGTCGCCGACCCCGTGAAAGATTGGCTGGTCAAGCTCGGCGTCAAACGAAGCCAACCAAAAAAATAAATTCGAAGTCTTGTTGTTTGCCTGGCCTTCGTAACGACGACTCAGCCAATTATTCATTTGAGTCAGATTCAGCCACATCCGTCTGCTTAACGACCTGGATACCAAGCTCTTCGAGTTGCTCTTCATCAACCCGATTTGGGGCTTCGGTCATTTGGTCAATTGCCCGAGCGTTCTTTGGAAACGCAATGCAGTCACGTATGTTGTCCAATCCGGCAAACAACATCACGACCCGGTCAATCCCGAGGGCAATTCCACCGTGGGGAGGTGCACCGAATCGCAATGCATCCAGCAGAAATCCGAATCGTTCCTTGGCATCTTCTTCGGTCATACCCAACAACTGAAATACTTGCTGCTGGACAGGATTTTGGTGAATCCGAATTGTCCCGCCACCGGCTTCATAGCCGTTGATCACCAGGTCGTAGGCTTTCGCGCGGGCTTTCCCCGGTTCTTCCGAAAGCGTTGCAAGATCTTCATCTCGCGGCGCCGTAAACGGATGGTGCATGGCATCCCACCGATTTGCCTCTTCATCGTGATGGAACATTGGAAACTCGACGACCCAGGAAAAGTGCATCGCTTCGGGATCGTAAAGTTTGAGTTCGGCGCCCAGGCGTTTCCGAAGTCCTGCAAGCGCTTTGCAACTGACTTCCCAAGTGTCGGCGATAAACAAAAACAAATCGCCCGGTTCGGCCTCAAATCGCTGTTTGAAAAGCTCAAGGATTTCGGGCGCGAAATTCTTGGCAATCGGCCCACCCACTGAGCCATCTTCCTCAATGCGCATCCAGGCCAGGCCTTTGGCACCAAAATCCTCGCGAACGTAGGTGGTCAATTCGTCGATTCGTTTGCGGGAAAATTCCTTCGCCGAACCTTTGACATTGATGCCACGAACCTTGTTGCCGGCATCGGCCACTCCGCGAAACACCCGAAAATCACATTGAGCCGCGATGTCGGTGCAGTCGATCAACTCCATTCCGAAACGCAGGTCCGGGGCGTCGTGCCCGAACCGTTCCATCGCTTCGTCATAAGTCATTCGGGGCAGGGGAGTTTGAATTTCAAGGTTCAGGATTTCTTTCGCCAAGTGTTTCATCAACCCGTCGATCATTCCCAATACATCATCGGTGTCGACAAAGGACATTTCGAGGTCGAGCTGGGTGAACTCGGGTTGACGGTCGGCTCGCAAATCCTCGTCGCGAAAACACCGGGCAATCTGAATGTACCGATCGTAGCCGGCAATCATCATCAGCTGCTTATAAATTTGTGGCGATTGAGGCAACGCATAAAAATTACCCGGGTGCACGCGGCTAGGGACAAGGTAATCTCGCGCACCTTCGGGAGTGCTTCGCCCCAGGATCGGCGTCTCAACATCCACAAAGTTGTGTTCTGCAAAGTAATCCCGAATCGATTTCACAATTCGGCTTCGCAGCATGAGACTCCGCTGCATTTCTTTTCGCCGCAAGTCGATGTAGCGATACTTCATGCGAATATCTTCACCGGGAAGCTCTTCCACCTGGCTGGGAGTGAAAGGCGGAATATCGCTTTCGTTCAGAATTTCAAGTTCGTCGACTCGAACCTCGATTTCCCCGGTTTCCATCTTGGGGTTCGTCTGGCCTTCGGGCCGCTGCATGACCGTTCCTACGATCTTGATCACGTATTCGAACTTGATCTGCTTGCCCAACTCGCGGGCGGCATCCGGGCTTTCCGGTCCAATCGTGGTTTGCGTGATCCCGTATCGGTCACGCAACACGATAAAGTTGGCTCCACCGAAGTCCCGAATCATGTCGACCCAACCGCAGAGGGTTACCGTTTGACCAACATGCTCCTTGCGTAGCTCGCCGCAATGATGAGTCCGCAACACGATTTCGCTCCGTATTCTGTATCTAAATTGAAAGGCTCAAGAATCGAGCAATTTAGCAGAATCGGGGTTCCCCGGGTATGCGCCTATTCAATCGCGGGGAAGCCTGTCAGCTATCCGTCGAATTCGAATCTGATTGCTGAGTCGAAAAGATCTCACGGATGATTCGCAGCTTTCTTTCCACGGTCCGTTCATTGACGCCAAGTTCGTTCGCGATTTCGGAATTCATGTGGCCTTCCAGTTTCATGACCGCAATCTCACGCAATTTCCCGTCGTCACCAAGCAATTGAAGGAGATGGTCGCATTGCTCGATAACTTGATCCACGAGTTCGGGCGTCGGTTCGCTTCCCACCACCGTATTGATGCCAAAACCACGTTCTTCGTTTCCAGCCGGGGTGGCAAATATGGATTCACCGCGCACATTGCCGCTGCCACGTTTTGATCGGTTTTCATGCTTTAATCGATTGGCCGCTTTTCTGGCCGTGAGCATCAACAAGATCTGCCAAAGATCGTTGCGGTCGTCGAGCCTTGGAAATCGGCCCTGTTCGGCACCTTTGAAAAAACTTTGAAAAGCCTCCGCCACCAGGTCCTCCTCATCGGCCACACGTTTTCGGGAGCCACGTAGCTTGACCTTCGCCAGGCCAATCAGCTTCTGGTAGTACGATTCCCATAGTTTGTGGGCCGCGATGGATTCGCCGGCGTTGAGCCGGGCAATCCAAGCGGTGATGTCGGGTTCACTCATTCTTTCCTTCGTCCTGATCCCAGTGAATCTTCCATTTTCTAAGTCTCGTTTCGAGCTGGCCAAAATCCCAAAGGTACGTCGGTCGAACATAACTGTTGACGGCCATCCATTTTCGATCTGCCGAGATAACCACGTTTCGCACCTGGCCTTCCCCCGACTTAAAACGAACCACCCGTTTCGGCTGCTCCTTACGGGCAAACAATCGATCGATTTCCAAGTTTGCGACGAACGCGACTGAGCCATTTTCTGAACCGGAAACCAGAAACTGGTCGTCGAGAACGAAATCAACAAACTGAATTGCGTTACCGTGCAAGTCTTCAACAATTTGAAAATTCTCGGGTAGCGCCTTCGACTCCGGCTGGATTTCCCAAACGTAGATTCGATCGTCCTTCGATGATGCGGCCAGCCGATTACCGGCGTTCGAGATGGTCAGCGAATGAAAGGCGTATCCGGGGCGATTCATGAGCTTTCCGCGATGCACCAGCTTCTGATTCTCGTTGTCCAGCCACCAGGCATCGACGCTGCCGTCGAGGGAACAGGAAAATACCTCCTTACCATTGGGATGGATTTTAATGTCCGTTACCAAACGTATGTTTTGTACTTCCTGTGAAACAAGCTTGCGGGTCTCGAGATCGATCAGATTCGCATAGCCATTCTTCGGATCACCGCTTCCCGCGACGAGCCAGCGACCGTCCCTGCTACGGTCAAGAGACCAAACAATTCCCCGGTCCGCCGTCCTATCCCCAAATAGATCGACCCCCGATTCGACTTTACCTGACTTGATCCTGACGAAATCAACATGCCCATCGTGTTTTGCTCGGGCCGCCAAAGCAGCATCCTGCAAGTGGCAGGTTTGCCAAACGCCGATGATTTCGCCTTCGATACCGACTGAGGATTCAGCCAACGAAGCGGTCTCATTCAAATAGATGTCTCGGCTACCGGGAGAAACCAGGCGATTTTGCTGATCAAAAAAGGACCAATAGTGCCCGCGCAGTTTTCTGACAAATGGGGAGCGGTTAATCTCCCATAAAACAATGTGCCCTTTTTCGTAACCCGCGAGAATGAAGCCGCGTTCCGGTCCGAGGTCGATCGAACCAACGGGCCCAAAGTTTTGAATCCCGGCACCGAAAAACTGTTTGGTTCTCGCGTCAAACAAGCGGACCGTGCCGTCGGCGGATGCCGTTACCATATTGATGCTGCCAAAGTCGGCCAGTTGGCTAATGGCTTGAGTATGTAGCTGAAAGGCAGGACGCAGCTCTCTTACATCCTCGTCAAATCGCTCGAAAAATACTCCGAATCGCTCCGTGTCACTCCATGCAATTTGCTGATCGCCAATGGCAAACTCAACGCAGGTTGGCGTTCGGCTCAACTCCACCGTCTTTAATGAAACCCCGGATTCGATTTGCCAAACCGCCATCTTTCGATCGCGACCGACCGCAACAACTTTTTCCTCCGCCGTGTCAAAATCGATGTCTGCGACGGCTCCAAGATTGCCTTCCAAAGTGTTTATATCCAGTGGAAAACGATTGGGAGCCTTTCGTACGAATCCGTCGCTACAACCCAAAAAAATGGTTCCCCCCTTGGCCAAGCGAATTTTGTTGGCCGAGTACCCTTTCATCGCCTGTGAATTCGAAGTGAGTTTTTCCTTGCCTTCGAACGGTTCCCGATCGACCAGGTGCAGTTGACTATCCCCGGTACTCACCAATAAAGAATTCGAATCCGGCAAGAACAGCACATCCAGAATCGCGGCATCAAAGCGAAGCCGCCCCACCTGCTCGCGGTCGCGAACCCGGTAGACTCCCAGGACACCATCATTCGAGCCAGCCGCAATGAACTCGCCATCGCCATCGGAAACGACCCGATTGATTCGCGCCGCGTGCTTGGGAAACTCAATTGCTGTAAGACAGGGTGCCGAGCACCCCATCCATTCGATGGCAAGGTTTCTCAACTCCGTGTCGTCCCGATTTGGCAAATCCAGTTCGACCGCCTGCTCCAGGTTATCCTCCGCGACAAACCAGAATTCACCACTTTGACCAATCAGTTGAGCGCGTGTGTCAACAACCAGTGCTTCGTACAAATGCGAGACGGCTTCGTCTCTTTGCGCTTTGTACCGATCTTTTTCTCGAAGGATCCCAAAAACACCGAACCCGATGGACAGCATCAACAGCATCGTCGCGATGATGACGGTTCCCGACAACGTTTGGTTCCGCCGCACCCATTTTACAAGATGCTCCATCCGCGAAGTCGGCCGCGCCAAAATGGGCTTTCCCGCCAGGAATCGCGTCAAATCCTGACGCAGTTCCTCGGCCGAATGATAGCGACGCTCAGTTTCTTTGTGCAAACATTTTTGGACAATGGTATTGAGATCCTGTGGAGACTCGGGTCGCAACGCGTTGACCGGCACCGGATCATTTTCGATCAACTGGGAAAGGGTGTCCCAACTGGTTTCGCCCTTGAATGGCGGACGCCCGACGAGCATTTCGTAGAGGATCGCGCCCAAACCATAAACATCCGTCCAGGGGCCAATGCTCTCTATTTTGCCCAGGGCTTGCTCAGGCGCCATGTATGATGCCGTCCCCATGAGATCGCCCGTTCGAGTTTTTGAATCGCCCTCACTCAACACTTTGGCAAGACCGAAGTCGGTCACTTTCGGTTGCTCGTCTCGCGTGAGCAATACATTGGACGGCTTCAAATCGCGATGGATGATACCGGACTGATGGGCGTGGTGAATGGCATCCGCTGTTCTCACCATCAATTCACACGACCATGGAATGGATTGAGGTTGTCCATTCATTTTTTCCGCAAGACTGATCCCTTCCACAAGCTCCATCGCAAAGAAGGGCTGCATATCCATCTCGCCAGTGTCGTATACCTGAACAATATTGGGATGGGTAATCTTGGCCGCGGCCTTCGCTTCAATCAGAAACCTGGCGACTTCTGCTTCCGACGCCATGGTTCCCGATAGTATTTTCTTCAGGGCAACCGTTCGATTCAGCTTTTTCTGGTTGGCTCGATATACAACGCCCATGCCGCCGCGGGCAATTTCCTCGATGATTTCATAAGCTTCTTCATTGCTTGCTGCCGCAACAACCGGATCGGACGTCGCCCCCATTCGGAAGGCGCGTTCGATTTCCTCAGTCCGGTCGGGAAACTCAACCAGCCAGGCGTTTTTTTCCGCTTGAAATTCTTTTCCAATCTCCAGCAACTCACAGAACAAAGCGCGATTTTCCAGCTCTCCTTCTTCCCTTAAAAGCTCACGCAACGATTCCGGAGAGGGCGTGCTCGACTGTTCAAACAAATCGCAAAGTCGATCCAGTTTCTTGAGGCGATCGACACTCGTTTTTTCGTTTCCCTTCGCCTTCAATTCGGTAAGAGGGCTGCAATTGGGCTTGATCGACGAGGAGTTTGGCGACATTGATTACGAGGACAAAACATGAAACGCAAACGGATCCATGATTATTGTCCAGATCGCAAAAGATGTCGAATTCCAGCCCATTTTGAACGTAGAGTTCGTCAAGACGCCCCAAATTGGTGGCAACGCCTAGTGCGGCACGAATCGAATCACCGTGCCATCATGAGTCGTCAGCGAAGTCATCAATCCCCGAATCAACGTGTAGCTCTTTTCGGCGGAGATGTTTCCATAGCCGGACAGGTTTTGCGCCTGTTTTCCGGTCACAATCGTTAACTCGCTGGTGCGAAATGAGATGTGCCCTCCACACTTGTCCGTGGATTCAGGATTCAAGGAGTCGACGGACCCATCTTTGCGAGTTATCGCCAGAATCGAACTTCCGAGGACGGAAGCCCGATTGTCGATCTTAAAGTACTGATCGACGATCGCCACTGTCTCAAAATGGTCCACGTTGCTTGCGTCAATCACCACCCCGGCATTCAAGGAAGTGTCAAATTCACCTTCGTAGGCGGCCGTACAAATTTCAATCTTCGCCAACTTAAGTTCAACCGTGTTTCCATTTGGTACCGCAGAATCCGAAGGAGAAACATTTCTTATGTTTCCCGCCTTGCTGACTTCAAAGTGAATACTTGAGCCGCCGATCCGTGGGCCGGTATCCAAGTTAAACTTCCCGGGTTTAACGTTTGCCTCGAGGTAGCCGCTTGCGGATTGAACCAATGTCACCTCTTTGTTCTGGCTATTCGAAAGTTTGAAACTGCCTTGATATTTCCCGATTCTGATTTTGATTGTCTTTTTCGCCATGGATTTCTCTTCAGTGGAAACTCGTACTTGTTCTACATATTTTCGGCTGAACCCATTTGTTATTTTACTTTCGCAAACGCCGTATTCACAACAATCCAAAATCGAATCGACAGCGGCGAATGCGGATTCTGGAACATATCGCCCGGGTGGCAGCAATAAAAAAACCCGGCCACCGTTCAGCGACCGGGTATCGATTCAAAGTTGATTGATCGAGTTCTTATTTCAATCCAGCATTTTCCTTGCTGATTTCAGCGCTTTTAAAACGATTCGAAATAATCCACATTTTGGTGGGTGTTGTTGTGGCACCCCGATGAAAGTACGCAATCGTGTTGTAGTGCAGATAAAGCTTTCCATCGATTTCCTCAACCGTGCAAACCTGGAATTCGTCCCAGACTCGAACCACCTTTTCGATTGCATCTCCAGAGACTTCAAACGTCGTGCGTTCTTTTCGCCGTTTGTCCGCATTGACAACCATTTTTTTGATGCCGGATATTTTGTACTTCTTGTTCGCAAGGACCTCTTTGGCAATTTTTGCCAACTCCGGCTTATCCAACGACTTGGGCAACTCGGTGAGTTTTCCGCCGGCGACCAATGCGACTTTCGCCTTGTACAATTCCTGCAGCTTGTTGAATTCGGTTTGAAGTGCCGAAGCGCCCAAATTGGACTTCATCAGGCTTTCAATTTCCAGCGCCAACTCCAGCATTGGCTCGGCTTCTTCGACCATCTTGTCAATTTGATTCCGGCTACGCTCGCCCAGCCGGTTGATCACATGGTTTTTGTTGGACAAGTCAACTTCGGCGGCGATCTTGAGCCGTTGATTGGCATTTGTCGCGGGACGCGTCAGGCGCTCAATCAGTGATTTATGCTGCTTCTTGATGTCGCCGGCAAGGTACTCGGCGTATCGGATCTGATATTTGAAAACATCCTTGTTCTCTTTCATCGCGGGAAGTTCTTTTGACAGATCATGATTGAGTTGTTGAACTTGCTTGGCATACTTCAAAATTTCATCCTTGCGATCGGCTTTGAGGTCGCCGTATAGAAACTTTGGCATTTTCGCATTGGCGCCTCCGTAACGCCCGCCATATTTTTTCTCCATTGCCGCCTTGTCGACGCTCAACTTTGGAGCCGCTTTCGGCTTATTAAGGACTTCCATCTTTTTGAGTATTGCGTCCAAACGCTCCTTGGTTTTTGCATAACTGGGCGATTTCGATTCGGCTCGAGCAAACATCTCCTTGGCCAGCCGGACGTCCGTGTTGAGTCGTCTTAGCTGGTAAGCGTCGGTGTTGTCAAATTTCTCGACTTTCACTTCCAGTGCCGAAATCTTCGGCAACACTTTGCGCAAGTAATAGTCGTCCTGTTGGGCCTGGACGTTGGTTCCAATCAAACCAATAACGAGAATGGCGAAGGCGAGTGCCAATTTTCCAAAGTGCATGAGAATTGCTCCTGAATATCCCCAGTTGGATTTGTAAAAGGTAGGACTTCCTAAGTAGTCAAATGCGTTTTTTGCGACGAATTTGGTTAGAAAAACCGTGAAAATTCCGTCGACTTTCAGGTCTACACGCCAAACGATCTCGCGAACGCGAGGCAATTTGAATTTTTTTCTGGGGGCCGAGCTAGGACGCGGTTGATTCGGACATCGCAACTAGCGATTCCGCGATCGATGCGGGTGTCATTTCTGGCGTCAGGTCCAGAATCCGGCACTCTCGTAATCCACGAAACCAAGTCTCCTGGTGCCGGGCAAACCGACGAGTTCTCGTCAGCACTTTTTCGAACGTTTCCGCCCGTAGTTCCGCTGAGCCTTCCCCAGAGCGGACAAAATCGAGGACCTCTTTATAACCGACTGCCTGGGCAGCCGTTTGTCCGAGCGTTCCCCATTTCTCAAGTAAGCCCCGGACTTCCTCGATCAATCCTTGATCAAACATGGTAGCCACGCGTTCTTCGATTCGTTGATGAAGCACAGGACGTGGGTGTCGAATGGCAAACACACGGCAAGCTTCTGGCGGCGTGCTGAACTCGAATTCCGTGTGAAGATGACTAATGGGTTTGCCAGTCGTCGTATAAACTTCCAGCGCGCGAATGATTCGCCGGGTATCATTTGGATGAAGCTTCTGAGCGGAGACCGGATCGACTTGTGCCAGGCGCTCATAGAGCTTCGCGATTCCGACCTCTTCCAGTTCCTTTTCAATGGCTTTCCGAAATTCCCAATCCGCTGCCGGGCCATCGAAAATCCCACGAAGCAAACCTTTAAGATAGAGCGCCGTCCCACCGGCGAAAATCACCTGCTTACCACGCGCGCGGATCTCATCGATCTTCTCGTGAGCCATATCGCGATACTGGGTGACGCTAAAGGACTCGTTCGGATCAACCATATCCAAAAGATGGTGGGGCACCCTTGAACGCTGTTCCGCGTTCGGTTTCGCGGTCCCAATGTCCATGCCACGATAGATCGCCATGGAATCCAGCGAGATGATTTCGGCGTCAAGCTGGGTCGCGAGTTCCAACGCAACCGTTGTTTTGCCGCTTGCGGTTGCCCCGGTCAAAAACCAGCATTCGAGAGCCTTTTCGCATAAGGCTCGATTTTCTTGAATTTCATTTTCAGACATGGCTGCTCCGACTTGCGAATTTCAAATTCTGCTAACGGAAATCATCAAATTAAGTAAATTGCCCCTTCCTGTCATGAGGGGGCGAAGAATCAAACTCTAGCTGTTCGCCATCTCGGACATCGCGTCACTCAACGCCAGAGCAAGATCGCGATTTAGGAACGGCTTGGAAATGATTCGGAATACGCCAATCCGGTTCGCGCGTTCCCAATCATTCAACCGTGGAAAATTCAAAAGCAAAACCACTTTTCGATCTGGCCGCAGAGCGACCTCCTTTTCGATCGATCGTTCCAGCGTCTCGTCAAGTGAATCCTCAACGATCACCGAGACACCGATGCTTTCGCTCTCGAGGTCGCGACTAACCGGAATTCCCTGGGTATCGCAAAAGTCCTTGATGAGTTCCCAATCAGAATTCCAACGGCAGTTGGCACCGACGATCAAGTCGCTCGATCGGGCCACCCTTGGTTCATCCGAGACAATCGCAAGGCGATCACTGTCAGTGGCCGTCGTCGGCAATTGGGCAAGATGCTGTCGATCGACGCGCCAATCGGCTGCAAACGAGGCTGCGAATTCGCGCCACTGATACCAATACCGCCGATACCAATCCTTTAAGGAATTGGAACCCGATCGCAGCTCTCCTTCGCAGTAACTCCCAAGCAAGAGAAGCTTGGCGCTCTGTGGAAACTTCTCGATCAGAAAGTCCGAATCGGTTTTCGAAAGGGTGTTACGATTGGATTGGCAAAGAACCAGCAAATCGGCCGCATGGGCTTCTGGAGAGTCAGTCAGCCTTTGGAGTTCCACGAATTCGAAGGAGCAGGCGGTCGACTTCAGCACCCGCGTGAACTCTTCGGCCTCGTAGTCCCCAGTTATCAAAATCCTTGGCGAGGAATCTTTCAAATCAAAGCTCCCGCTCGGCTGAAACAATGATTTCGAAAACTTCCGCGGCGGACTCGGCCATTCGAAGTTGGCTCACGGTTTCACCGTTGGTGATCAATCGACTTAGCTGAGTCAAGACGCGCAGATGCCCGGCATCGTCAACGGATGCGATCAAAAAAAACAGGTCTGTCAAACAACCGCGCGGCCCTCCGAATGGGATCCCGCTTTGCGTGCGTCCAAGAATCAGGAATGGATCGGCCATCAGGTTTGAAAGCGGACGTCGTGGGTGCATCAAGGCAACACCGCTTTCCAAGGCTGTCGGGTGCAAACTCTCACGCGCCCGAATTGCATCGGCCATCTTGTTCGGATCCCAAAGCAGCCCCAGGTCACCCGCGAATTGACATACTGTATCGATGACCGAGTTTTTTGTTCGTCCGTTCAATGGCAGTAGAATTTGATGTTCCGGCAACAACTCCGAAATGGGTAACCGCTCTTGTTCCGGATGCGAATCGTATCGCTCAAGCATTTGCTGCATCTCGCGCAAACCCTCTCCGTCCGCAAGTCCGATTTTATCTTCGAACCAATGGTGTATTTCTGCTCGGGCAAATCGCCATGCCCCACCGATTTTTCGCCCCGGTATTTTTCCCCGAGACGCCATCTTTTCGACCTGAGCCGGCGTCACGTGTAAAAACACGGCGAGCGAGTCAACATCAAAATCATCGTCAGCCAAAACTTGTTCCTAGTGAAATCACCAATGTGCTTGCAGTATTGATTGTTGCTTGTATTGGATATCCGATCAATCTTGACACCAAAATCGTCTTATCAACAATCATACAAAGTTGCTCGGCTGCAAACGGAATTGCCTCGAATGCCGAGCAAACTTTGAGATACCGGCGAGTCCGAAACTCGAAGTTTACAACCTGAGCAAACGTTGATGGCAAGGAGGCCACGACATGCAGCTTGCAAATTGTTCCGCCATTAGCCTCAGACAACTCTTGCCTGACGCACGCATCATCGGCAGCCAGGACATCCTGGTGACTTCCTGCTCCGGCCTCTGGAGCGAATGTGAATCCAATGACCTCTACGTGGCAATCGTTTGTTCCGATGACGACGGACATGATTACGTCAAAGAAGCCATCGGACGTGGAGCTTCTAGCATCTTGAGCGAGCGTTTTCTGGCGGTGGATTGTCCACAATGTATCGTCGAGGATAGCCGCGCGGCCTATGCCACGCTTTGCCAGGCGCTCGCCGGACAGCCGTCGACCGCAACTCAGACCATCGGCGTCACGGGCTCCCAAGGCAAAACCGTGACCTGCCATCTGATCGAGTCGATCCTGCGAGAAGCCGACTACCAGCCGGCCGCCATCACGTCGATTTCAAAAGATTCTGAATCCAACGACCCCGAGTTAAACCAACTTTCGGCTCCCCATCTTGCCGCCACCATGAGAGAAAAAGTCGCCGGCGGGAAAGATCATTTGGTGATGGAACTCTCGAGCCAAATGTTGGTCGAAAAGAAAACCGAAGGTATCGACCTCGACATCGCCGTGATCACCAATCTGCGACGCGAACACCTGGACCTGCACGGTTCAACCGACAATTACATTCGCAGCAAACTACGCATCCTGGACTTGCTTTCGGAAACGGGCATCGCGGTCCTCAACGCCGACGATCCGGCCACGATCAAAATTCTGGACCAGGTAACTTCGCCGGCATTGACGTATTCCGTGCGTCAGGAAGCGGAGGTTCAAGCCAAACTGGTCGAACGCTGCAGCAGTGAACAGTGCTTCCTTTTGAAAGCCGGAAGCGATACCGTTCCGGTTCGGACCCATATGATTGGTGATGGGCACATTTATAACTGTCTGGCCGCTGCGACGACGGCAATCGCTTTGGGAATCGATCTCCCGACGATTGTTCGCGGGCTTGAACGTGTCACGCATTTGCCGGGTCGCCTCGAGCGAATTGAATGCGGCCAGGAATTCCGTGTTTTTGTCGACGCTGCGGAAAC